>JAADGH010000186.1 GCA_013152475.1 Planctomycetota bacterium | reverse complement strand
TAACGTAGAAGAGGCGTCCCGCCTCTTCGGGAAGCGGCAAGATGCCGCTTCTACGATGGGGTTGGGGGAATGGAGGAGAGGAGTATTGGAGTAGCAAGCGCACCCTCATTCACATCGAAAATCTACCGTCTGTGGGGTTGCTGAAACCGTTTTCCTGTAGCCGCAGGCTTTATGCCTGCGGGACCTCGATACGCCAAGGAAATAGGGTTTGTGTTCCCGGAATTGTTCCCGGAATACTGAAGTGTGGCGATCCGATATTCTGCCTCTTGTCATTCCCGCTTTCGCGGGAATGACAACACGTGGCTAAATGGTTACTATTCAGCTTGGTGGACAAATGGCGGATCGTGACGGGCGGGGCTATTGACTTTGCCAGCGGGGTTTGTTAGGATATATGTGAGTGCCAAACTGCTTTTTCTCGGATCCGTTCGCCCGGAGAACAGGCCATTGGGGTATTCCGACCACAACGACGAGATCAACTGCCCCGCCGAGAGGTCTCCTATTTCCTACGCGGTCTGTAAGGCGCGCCAGCGCCGTCACTTCGAACGCTGCGCCGAGTGCGACGTCCCCCAGGAGCAGCAACAGGGCGACCCGGCGCGCAATACCGGCCAGACGCACTTGGCCGTCTTCCGCGCCGACGGTATTTTGGGCATCTACCCCGACGAGCTCGACGAGCATCTTGCGCGGAAGATCGGCGCCGCGTTGTCGCAACGGCTCCAGCGCGAGCCGCTTGTCGTCGGGTACGACATGCGCTCCTCATCGCAGCCGCTCGCAAAGGCGGCCCGGGCGGGGATCAACAGCGCGGGGATCAACGTCGTGGACATCGGCCTCTGCTCGACGGAGATCTTCGCGTTTGCCATCGCGAACTACAAACGCCATGGCGGGCTGATGGTCACCGGCGGCCGGAGTCCGCGGCAATACAATGGGTTCCGCGTGTGCCGGGAAAACGCCTCTCTCTTGACTTCGAAGAGCGGCATCTCAAACATTCAGGCCATTGTCGAACGAGGAACCGCTTCCGCAGCGTCGGTGGCGGGGCGGGTTGAGACGAGCGACCCGTTCTTCGAATACCGCGACCATATCCTTTCCTTCGCCCCGGCCATCCGAAAGATGCGCATCGTGGTGGATGCGGCCAACGGCATGGCGGCCAAGGTGGCGCCGGTGATCCTCGGAAAGACCGAGTGCGAGCTGGTCCCCCTCAACTTCGAGTTGGACGGGACCTTTCCCGGGCACGAGCCGGACCCGCTGAACAAGGAGAACCTGAAGGAGCTGCGGAAGAGGGTGATCGAGTCGGGTGCCGACCTGGGCGTGGCTTTCGACGGCGACGCCGGGCGCTGTGTGTTTGTGGACGAGCACGGCGAAACGGTCTGTCCGGACGTCATCACTGCCCTGCTTACTCGAGAGGTGCTGTCGCGCGAGAACCATGCGACGATCGTGTACGACCTGCGGTCGAGCCGGGTGGTCTCGGAGGAGATTCGGCGGTCGGGGGGAATCCCCTGTCAGGTCCCGGCCGGGCACATCCACATGCGCGCAGCCCTGCGGAAGCGTCATGGGGCCTTCGCCGGCGGGCCCGAGGCCCATTACTGCTTTAAGGAGAATTTCCACTCCGACTCCGCCATGACCGCACTGCTCAAGATCCTGGGCATGCTGACGGCTGAGAACAAGACCCTGTCCCAGCTTGTCATGCCGCTCCGCCGGTACTACCGCACGGGCGAGCTGGAGGTAAAAGTGGCCGACAAAGACGAGCGGATCCACGCCCTGGCGCGGCATTTCACTAATGGGAAAATCAACTACTTGGACGGTATCACGGTCGAGTTCGAGAACTGGTGGTTCAACGCCCGAAAAGACGAGGTGGGGCCGTTCCTGAAGGTGAATCTTGAGGCCACGTCGCCCGAGGTAATGGCGCAGGCCAAGCAGACTGTCCTGGATGTTATTGAGGGGTAGTGTTCTGGGCCGGGCCGACCTCTTTCTCCTTATGCACTCCTTTTTTTGCATTCCCCAACTGCTTGCGGAGCCGGTCCACCTCCTGGCGAAGGCGTTCGTTCTCCCGTGAGAGGCGGTCGCTGGTCTGGGTCGAGCTGCGCAGCGCCACGGCCTGCTCGTCCCTCTCCTTCTGCAGCCTTTTAATCCGCTGGACGGACTCGTTTTTCTGCTCTGCGAGCTTTCCCTTCTCGCTGAGGACCTTTTGGATGTCCTCTTTCTGGGCCTGGGTAAGCTTGCGCAGGTCCTCCAGCTCCTTCTTCAGTCGCCGGACCTCCTTGTCGATCCGTTGATTTTCGAGGGTTACATCGCGCACAGCGACGCCCTGCCGCTCCAGTTGCTCGGCAGTTCCGATCGTCTGCTTGTCGGTTTGTTCGCACGAGGCGAGCCATAGCAGGACAAAGACACCGAAGCCAGACAGAACGTATCGCATATTCGTCAGCCTTGAGAAGGAGAGAGAAACACAATTCGGGTATTCTATGGCAAAGCGCTCTCTCCTGTCAACGGAATTCGCGGTACTTCGCGATGAGCTCCTCGGCGATGCCCTGCCGGCGCATGAAGGCGAGAATCTGCTTGTGCAGGCGTTTGGCCACGGCCGGGTTCTTCTTGATGACGTTCTTCTTCGCGAGAGGATCGCTCTTCAGGTCGATCAGCGACGCCGGCCGCTGGCCCTGCCAGACGGTGTAGACCCATCGGCCGTCCATGGCCTGGGCCAGAGGGCCCGATCCGCAGACGGCCGTGTCGCGGATCGTCTTGCCCTTGCCCCGGACGTGAGGCAGGAGGGAGCTGCCGATGAATTCCTTCGGCTTCTTGATGCCAAAGGCATCGAGAATCGTGGCCGACATATCCCACGGCTGAACAATGGCCTTGACGCGCTTGCCCTTCTTCATGCCGGGTATCCGGATCAGGAGGGGAACGCGCGCCACGTTCTGGAAGATCGGGAAGAACTGCTTCGGTTCCTTCATGGGCCGGCCGGCGGACATGCACATGCCGTCGGCGCCGATGGTGTTCGGCTTGCAGATCAGGCCGTTGTCGCCCGGGCCGTCCATCATCGTGCCGTGGTCGCTGGTGAAGACGATCATCGTCTCGTCGGCGATGCCGAGGCGCTCGACGGTCTCCAGCAGTCGCCCGACGCAGGTGTCGATCATCGTCACCTCGCCGGCGTAGCAGGCGCGGATGTGTTTCATCTCGCTGTCGGTGATGCCCATCTTCCGGCGCAGGCCGTACGTGGGCGCGTCGAAGATGCGGCCCTTGTAACCGGGATCGTAGAGGTCGATGTAGTGCTGCGGCGGGTCCCAGGGCTCGTGGGGGTCGAAGGTATCGATCCAGAGGAAGAAGTCGTCGCGCTTGTAGTTTCGTTCGAGCCACTTCGTCGCGATGGAATAGGTTCCCGGCGCGAACCAGTCCGTCTCCACCTGGCGATGGGCGCGGTTGACGAGGATCTGGTGCCACATCTCCGCCCGGTAGCGGATCAGCCGGTGCGGCACGGGGAACTTGAGTGGCACGTTGGCGTCGAGCCAATGCGTGTCCCCTTCTTGTCCCCGGTTCAGCGTCCAGGCGGTGTAGTCGCGGAACAGGTTCATGGCCATCTTGCCCACGCTCCCGGTCACGTTGTTCTGCGTGTCGGTGATGAGCTGGGACGGGATGTTTTTTTCGGTGAGGAATTGTAGAAACGTGACGTCATCGCGATCGAGAGGGCGCCACCCATTGAAGGGCATGTTCCCGCCCCCTCTGCCGAGCAATGTGTCGCGCCGGTTCGGCACGGTGGGGAAGGAGCCGATATACGCATTCTCGAAAAGTGCTGCGCCAGCGGCCAGCTTGTCCAGGTTGGGTGTGTGAATCCAGTCGTTTCCGTACGCTCCCATGTGGTCGCGGCGGAACGTGTCCGCCATCATGTAGATGACTTTCATGGCTGTCTCCTGTTAGGGTGTTGGAGTAATGGAGTGGTGGAGTATTGAATTCATGATCTTAATCCTAATCTACTCTTCCGCCTGGGCCACATCCTCAAGCGGCTTCACATTCCCCATCGTCAGCACGTAGGGCGGGCGATTCGCCCGCCGAAACGTAGAAGCGGCATCTTGCCGCTTCAGGAAGAGCCTGGAAGGCTCTTCTACATTAGAAGACGGCGGGCCAATGGCCCGCCCTATATTGCTATAGCTTCACCACCTTCCCCGTCTTCGCGGACTTCTCCGCGGCGAGGCAGGCCTCGACGGCGGCGCGGGATTCCTCGGGGCTGATGACGCTGGGCTTCCTGCCCTCAAGGACGCACAGATTGAAGTAGGACAGCTCCTCGCGCAGCGCGCCCCAGACCTGGCCGCGAATCTCGGGCCAGTAGGTCGTGTCGGGACAGTGCCATCCCGTTTCCTTGGAGGAGATCGACAGGTTGGGATGGACCTCCTGGATGTGGATGGAGCCCTCCGTGCCGATGATCTCCATGCGCTCGTCAATCTGGAACGGCGTCTTTTCCGGGAGGAACCAGACGTCTTCCAGGACGCCGATCGCGCCCGTGTTGAAGCGATACATGGTCCAGCCGAGGTCGGGGTATTTCTTGCGCCGGACATCCACCGCCTGCGCGTAGACCGACTTCACTTTCGCGCCGGAGTACCAGAGCATGAGGTCGGTGTCATGGACGCCGTCGCCGATGATCGGGCCGATTTTGTTGAGGATGTCTTCGGTCACCCAGCCGGGGATGTTCCGCCGCGCATACATCGAGACGATCTTGCCGATCTTCCCCGCCGCGATCTCCTCTTTCGCTTTTGCGTATCGCGGGTTGAAGCGGCAGATGTGGCCGACCATGAAGTACTTCCTCGACTTCTTCGCCGCCGCGACGATGGCGTTGCAGTCCTTCATCGTCGAAGCCATCGGCTTTTCGAGGAAAACGTGCTTCTTCGCCTTGATCGCGGCGAGTGTGGGCTTGGCGTGCTGGTCCCACATGGTGGTAATGCTCACGGCGTCGATGTCCGGATCGGCGAGCATGTCGTTGTAGTCGGTGTAGAGCTTCTTGACCTTGAACTTCCGGCCCAGCGCCTTCAGCCGCTTCTCGGTTCGCGTGCAGAGGGCCGTCAGCTCCACGTGGGGGATGCCCATCAACGTGTCGCAGTGCTGCTCGCCAAACCACCCCAACCCGATCACGCCGTACTTGACTTTGTCACCCATCGAAATCTCCTTCATTCAATGTCGGATTCAATTCGCTCGGCATACGAGGGCCATCCTACCACGGCGGCAGGCCCAGGGTCCCGCCTTCCACCGGGAGGGAGACGCCGTTGATGTAGCCCGCATCGTCGCTTATCAGGAACGCCGCGGCCTTGGCGATGTCCACGGGCTTGCCCATGCGGCGGACGGGGATCTTCTTGGCGATGTCGGCGTAGAGCTCCTCGATCGGCGCGTCCCAGCCCGCCGCGCTGGCGGCGAGCATGGGCGTGTCGATCGTGCCGGGGCAGATGCCGACCGCGCGGATGACGCCGGCGTGGTCTGTGGTGAGACAGCGGATCAGCGCCTCCAGCGCGGCCTTCGACGCGCAATAGAGGGCGTGCTCGGGGAAGCCGATGAATGCCGCCACCGAGGTCGTGATGACGATGACCCCTTTGCCCTGCTTCTCCATCACGGGCACGACGTGCTTGGCGCAGTAGAAGACGCCCTTCACGTTGACACCCATGACGAGTTCCCAGTCCTTGTCGTTGAACTCGGTCACCCTGCCCTGACGCCAGACGCCGGCGTTGCAGTCGAGGGCGTCGATGCGGCCGTATTTCTTGACGGCCTTCTTGACCATGTTCCTGACACTGCTTTCGCTGCTGATGTCGGTGTAGATGAACATGACATCGCGCTTCTTCTTGCGCAGCTCCTTTTCGAGCGCAGCCCCTTCCTTTCTCTGGTTGGATGCGATGACGACCTTCGCCCCCTTCTGCGCGAAGTACCGGCTGCAGCCCTCGCCGATGCCCGACGTGCCGCCCGTAACGACAATGACCTTACCCTTGATGGACATTCGCCTATCTCCCAGTTGAGACGTGGTATCGGATTATGCTCTCGACAATCCCAAGAGGGACTATTGTAGGGGAAGCGGCAGGCAAATCAAGTCGATTTTCGTTTGGGTGTGGGTCGGCGGGCCGGGCGCGGCGGACCAAATTTGATTGACATGAGGTCGGGGCAGGCATAAAATGTATTTTTACGAAACGACGTTCGCGGATCAATGGCTCAACCGCGTGTGAATGCTCGACTTATGAAGCATAGCCCCTGTCTTCTCTTTTGTCTCTTCCTGGCGGCCCTGCCCGTCCGGTCCGAGGAGCCGACCGCAAAGGTCGTCCGGATTGACGGCCAGGTGGTCGTCCAGCGCGGCGCGGAACTTCTCCATCTCAAGAAGGGCCAAGTGGCGGGCATTCTCTCGGGCGATACACTCCAGACCCAAAACGGCGCGGTCGAGATTCAATACGACAATGGGACGGTCCTGCGCATCGCCAAGAACACCATTGTGCTGTTCTTGTCTCAGGCCGAGCCGTCCCTCGATTCCAAGGATGCTAAAGAAAAGAGTGATGAGAAAACGGGGCAGGCAAGGACGAAAAAGCCGGAGGCAACAGAGCTGCGCATCCGCCTGGTCATAGGGCGAATCACCGCATCAATCCACAAAGGTCCTTGGGAGAAAACCGTCTTCCTGCTCCCCAAGAGCCGGATCGCCCTGCAGCAGGGCGATCTGCTTGCCGCTGCGAGCGCTGTCGGTGATTGGCAGGTCTGGCTCGATAGGGGCGAGCTGGTCGTCACGGACTTGCCGATGAAACTCGTCTGGCGGATGGTCTCGGGCCAGCGATTCCGGGTCGAGTATCTGCCCCGGGGCGTGCGGATATCGAACCTGCCGAAAAGCAGCGGCCCGGGCACGGTCCAGTTTCTTGCGAATGGGTCCTACGAGATCGTGTCAGAGCACGGGAGCGTCGATCTGTCCCTCCCCGGCAAGAAGGTGAGTCTCAAGGAGAAGGAACGCGTGGGCGAGCAAGTGGTCTCTAAAAAGACGTATATCACCGGCTTCGACCCTTCGGAGTCGGTCGTCGTTCTGCGCCAGAAGGCGCCTCCGGGGACTGGGCCCCGCCCAACAGGGCCGGACCTGAAACCGGAGGCCGGAGAGAAAAAGACGTCCGGCCGTTGATTTTGAGGAGAGGATGAGCACGTTTCGGAACACCTGCGACGTCATAATTGAGGGCGGCCTCATCGCGCTCCTGATCTTTGCACCGTTTTGCTTCGGCGCGGTCCACCCGATCGCCTTCTCCGTCCTCCAGGCGGCCGTGTTTGTTCTGGCGTTTGTGTGGGTGCTGAAGGTCGGCCTCCTCGAGCCGACCACCTCCGCACGGCCGCGACGGCGGCTGGTCGAGTGGAGTATCATTGTGTTCGTGATCTACACACTGCTCCAGTGGGTGTCGCCCATCCGGTTTCTCCCGAGCACCGTCTGCGGCTATGCAACGCGAGTGGCGCTGTGCAAAGTGCTCACCTATGCCGTGGCGTTTCTCCTTGTCGTCGGGAATCTCGGGGAGCGGGACCGGCTCGGACGCCTCGCCGCTACGGTTCTGTGCATGGGCGCGACGGTGGCCGTCCTGGGCATCGTCCAGGTGGCGGCGTCCCTGCATTCGATCTATTGGTGGCAGCCGCCGGCGCAGGGCAGCGCGCCCTTCGGGCCGTTTGCGTCGGGTGAGCACTTCGCCGGGTACATGGTCATGACCATCCCTCTTGCCCTTTGTCTGGCCCTTGCGCCGCAACGCGGGAAGGGGGGGACGGCCAGGGGTCGGACGGGCATCCTTCTCTACGCCGCCGCCGGCGCAATGCTGCTCGCATTGATCCTCTGCGGCGCGCCGGAGGGCGTGGCGGCCTTCCTCATCTCGTGCCTGTGCCTGCTGGGGTTGCTGCTCGTGAGCCATCAACGGAACGCAAAAGCGAAGCTCATCGCGGGCGTGGTCGGCCTGGTTTGCGCGATTATGCTCTGGTGGATCCTGGCGCCGACGATCGTGGGTGATGCCGTGATCGGAAGCAGGAAGGCGTCGATCTGGCGGTCCACGGCACGCATGTGGCGCCACTCGCCCGTGTGGGGATTTGGGGCGGGAACGTTCGAGAATGCCTTTCCCCCCTACAAGGGCGCCGCACTGGGCGCTGCCGATGTTGCAGACGCCTCCAGCGAGCTCCTCCAGGCGCTCGCGGAGGTGGGCGTGATCGGATTCGCGATTGCGATGGTGTTTTTCAGCGCATGGTGGGTTCAGTGCCTCCGCGGATGGCGCTCCGCCGAGGACATTCGGGTGCGCTGGATGATGGCCGGCGGCATGGCCTCGGCCGCCGGGATGCTTGCGTTCGGCCTGTTGAACTCCTGCCTGCGTGTGCCGGCAAATGCGTTCACCTTCGCCATTGTTCTTGGGATCGGCTACTCGCTTGCCGAATCGGCCCTCGGCCGAGAGCCTGAGGAAAAGAGACAACCCGAGGAGACGTGACGTGCCGGAGCCCATCGACAAGTTCAGGGACATCACCCTCTCCGTTGTGATGCCCGTGTACAACGAAATCGCGACGATTGAAGAGATCCTTCGGCGCGTCCGGGCCGTGCCGATCCCGAAGGAGATCATTGTCGTTGATGACGGCTCCACCGACGGCACGCGCGACATCCTCCGCGGCGTGGCGGCGCGCGATGAGGCGCGGGTCATCTTCATGCGCGAGAACCGCGGCAAGGGCGCGGCCCTGCGCGCGGGTCTGGAGCGCGTAACGGGCGACATTATTATCATCCAGGACGCCGACCTGGAGTACTACCCCGACGAGTATCCACAGATGATCGACCTGATTGTCGAGGGCAAGGCCGACGTGGTCTACGGCTCGCGGTTCCTCGGCCGCCATCGCGCCTACCTCTTCTGGCACTACATGGGCAACCTCTTCATCAACTTTGTCGCCAACCTGCTCTACAACACCACCCTCACCGACCTGGAGACGTGCTACAAGGCCTTCCGGCGCGAGGTGCTCGACGGCATAAGGCTCTGCTCGAACAGCTTCGGCTTCGAGCCGGAGTTCACGGCGCGGGTGTTCCAGCGCGATCTTCGCGTTTACGAAGTCCCAATCTCTTATGCCGGAAGAAGTTACGAAGAGGGGAAGAAAATCACGTGGCGAGACGGCTTCGTCGCTCTTTACTGGCTGCTCTGGTGCAAGTTCTTCGGGTTCGACATCAACCGCGAGATGCTTGCGCGCATGGGCATGGTAAGCCACTACAGCCGCTGGATCTCCGGCCGCGTCCTGCCCTTCCTCGGCGAGAAGGTGCTGGAGATCGGGTCCAGCGTCGGGAATATCACGCGCCACCTGCTCGGTCCGCGCCAAGTGATCGCGTCGGACAAGTCCTCGAAAATGGTGGACACCTTGAGAATGCACTTCGTTGAGGGCGAGAAGCTGCGCATCGTGCAGTACGACGTGGCCGGTCCGCCGCCGGAGACGCTCCGCGACGCCGACATCGATACGATCGTCGCGATCAACGTGCTGGAGCACGTCGAGAACGACAACGCGGCCCTGCGGAACATGCGCGGCATCCTCCGCCCGGGCGGGCGGGCGGTGCTTGTTGTTCCGGCCTTCGCCACGTTCTACTGCCGCCTCGACAAGAACCTGGGGCACTATCGTCGCTATAATAAACTTTCATTTCTGCGAAACGTGAGGGCCGCTGGATACACCGTTCGATACTGCAAATACCTGAACATGCTTGGCGCGTTGGGGTGGTTGGTCAACGGCAAAATTCTTGGCAGGCGCATGATGCCCAAGCAGCAGATGCGGTTGTTTAACAAGCTGGCCTGGATGCTCAAGCTGGAGAGGCACATCGGCCCGCCCTTCGGGCTGTCGCTTCTGGTGGTTGCAGAGAAAGGAGAACCGTAGCTGTGGCAAAAAAAGACCGGCCGAACATCCTGATCTTCATGATGGACACACAGGGCGCGCGTAACATGTCCTGCTACGGATACCATCGCAAGACCACTCCGAACATCGACGCCATCGCGCGCGACGGGGTGCTGTTCGAGAACCACTTCGTCACCAGCCCCTGGACGCTGCCCGTGCATGCCTCGATCTTCACCGGGCGGTATGAGTCCGGCCACGGCGCCGGCGCGCAGCACGAGGGCCTGGAGCCGGGGCTCATCACCCTCGGCGATGTGCTCAACAAGAACGGGTACAAGACCGTCATGTTCTGCAACAACGGCTGGGCGATGGAGCCGGGACCGCTGGATACCGCCCGCGGCATCGCCGAGGAGATCCGCTACGGCGGCCTGCCGCCTGTGCCTCCCTATATCCCCAGCGACAAGCCGGAGGAGCGCGACCAGGGGTCCATGAAGGCCGTCGGCGTCGCCCGGCAGTGGATGGAGAAGAACGCCGGCAAGAAGCCCTTCTTCATGTTCATCAACTGCACGGAGCCGCACGACCCGTACCTGCCCCCGGAGCCTTTCCGCAGCCGGTTCCTCACGGAGGGCATCCCCTACGAGAAGGCCGTCAAGCTGAAGGGCAACCAGGTCGATTCGACCATCGGCAAGCGCTGCGAGACATTTCGCGAATGGGAAATTCAGAGATCGCTGGTCGATGGCGAGACCGCCTGTCTCGACCACCGCATCGGCCTCCTGTATGAGGCGATGGGTGAGATGGGGCTGTTGGACAACACCCTTTTCATGGTCACTGGCGACCACGGCGACACGCTCGGCGAGCACCACCTGCACGCCTACCACTCTCAGAACGGTGTCTGGGACAGCGTCTGCAAGACCCCGCTCGTGGCCTCCCTGCCCGGCGTGTTCAGCGGGGGCAAACGCGTGAAGCAGCTCGCCCAGCCGACGGACATCTTCCCCACCCTCCTGGACCTGCTCGGCCTGAAGGAACCGAAGGCGCGTGAAAGCATCCAGGGCGGCAGCCTGATCAAGGCGCTGAAGAAACCGATCCGCGAGTTCGCCCTGATGGAGGCGCAGACCCCGAAGCACGTCATGCGCCGCATCTGGGGCACGTATCCCGACTACGACGTACGCAAGATGAACTACGCGCTGAAGGCGGCGCGGACGCTCAAGTACAAATACATCTGGGACTCGCGCGGGTTCGATCTTCTATTTGACATTGTGAAAGATCCCGACGAGCAGTGGGACATCTCGGCCGAGAAGCCGACCGTCGTCAAAAAGTTGCAGAAGCAGATGGAAGGCTTCCTCATGTCCATCGAGCAGCGTTACTACATCGACATGTATCGTCCCGGACGCGCCAACCTCGACCCGAAGGCCATCCGCCGCCTGGCTGCCTGGGGACTGTACCAGCCGGGCGTCGTGACGCCATGGGACGGGGACTGATTGAGCCGACGGGCAATGCCAAACCTCCCGGAGGTTTAACCTCCGGGAGGTTGAGAACGGAGTCAAGCCATGAACAGCTCACTGAGTCGTTGGGCAAGAACAACAGTTGCTGTCCTTATCGCGCTCCTCCTTTCATCGACCACGCGCGCGCAGCAGAACCGAACGCAGCCGCTCTACGATGCGATCGACCAAATTCTCGTTCCCTTCCAAACGCGGACGGAAGAGCCGGTCACTCTCGCGATCAAGGCCACATACAAAGACCGGAAGGGACGGGACAAGACTGCAGAGGTGACCTTCCGCCGTGTCTCTCCATCGGCGTTCGCTCTGAGCGTGAGCCACCCGAAGGCGCGATTCCTTCTCGTGCGGTCGGACGAGCATGTCTTCCTCCACATCCCCGACAAGGGCCTGATGCTCGTGGGCGAAGGCGACGCGCCGACAGTCCCGGATCAGGCGTTCACTCTCAGCAATATCGTCGCCGACCTCCGGACACGCTCCCGCTCGCTAAGCGCGTGGGTGGACACGCTCAGCATGTCGAAGAGCGTCATCCTCGCGCCCATCGCCATGGCCACCGGCTATGCGATCATCCCCGGCAACGAAACGGATGCGCAGGCCGAGTACTCCATCGCGAAGGGGGACAAGAAACTCGCCTCGCTCGTCGTGGACAAGACCACCCGCACTCTCTCAAAGGTCGAGTTCAAAATCGGGCGCACGCCGTGCGTGGCGACCATTTCCTTGAAGTGGGAAGCCCAGCTCCCGCCGATGCCGACGGTGGAGAAGACGCTGCCGGTAAAACGCGCGGAGCTGGAGCTCGCCCTGCTCAAGGGCGCGGGCCGGGCGCTGGAGATCCTCGCGGAGGACCGGTTCTGGCGACCGCCGATGGATACGGTCAAGATCGGTGAGCACGGGAAGTATCGGGTCAAGAACGGTCAGCGCATCGTCTACCTCGAGGGCGGACCGTACGACATCGGCTTCCAGCATGGCAAGTTCCTGGCCGACGAGACGCGCAAGCTGATCGAGAGCACGCTCTACGTCGTCGGCATGGTTTACACGATGGAGAAGGGATCGTGGTTCCTGAACGACATCCGCGCCGCCGCCGCCCGGCTGGAGCCGCACATCCCCAAGGATTTTCTGGAGGAGATGAAGGGCCTCGCCGCCGGCAGCGGCATCGACTACGACCGGGTCCGCCTCGCCAATTGTTTCCCCGCGCTCTTCCACTGCTCCGGCTTCGCGGTGCGAGGAAAGGCGACCGTGGACGGCAAGCTCTATCATGGCCGGGTCCTCGACTACATGACGCGGATCGGCCTGCAATACAACGCCGCCCTGTTCGTCGTTCGCAAGAAGGGCAAAATCCCCTTCGTCAACGTTGGCTACGCCGGTTTCATCGGCAGCGTAACGGGTATGAACGAGAAAAAGGTCGCCCTCGGCGAGATGGGCGGAGGCGGTGACGGCAAGTGGGACGGCGTGCCGATGGCGACGCTGATGCGCATGGCGCTGGAGGATGCCGGGACCCTGGATGACGCCAAGAGAATTTTCTCGGAGAACCCGCGCACCTGTGAGTACTACTACGTGTTCTCCGACGGCAAGGACCGCTCGGCGGTCGGCGTGAAAGCCGTGCCTGAGAGAATCGAGTTCGTCGCACCCGGCGAGACGCATCCCCAGCTCCCGACGCCGATCGAGGACTGCGTCCTGCTCTCCTCCGGGAAGCGATACGAGGCGCTCTGCCGCCTGGTGCAGGAGAGCTACGGCAAGATCGGCCCGGAGCAGGCGATGAAGTTCATGGGTCTGCCCGTGGCAATGGGCAAGTCGAACCTGCACGACGTGCTCTTCTGTCCCGAGACGCTGGAGCTGTGGGTGGCCAACGCCGGACGCAAAAAAGCCGCATACCAGGAACCATTCCACCACTACTCCCTGCCGGAGCTGCTGAGCGACGAGTTCTATCCGATACCGAAAGCGGCGGCGAAAAAGTAGTTCCTGTTGCGGCAAGGCTGACGAGGCGACACCCATCGAGCACGGCCTGTCCCTGCGCCTGCGGATTCCATACGCGCATGACAGAAGCATTTTGTGCATTCATGTCAGTTGTAGGGGCGGCCCCATGTGGCCGCCTCTTTTGCTCGAAGGCCCTCGGCTACAGGGGCGGGCACGCGGGGCCCGCCCCTACCAACTCCACACATACCGATCGTTACACCGGCTCGTCGCCGGAGAGATCGTAGACCCACGACAGATCGTTCAGTCCATAGGCCATGATCTCTTCCTTGGCAAAGAAAAGCCTGATCTCGCGCTCCGCGCTCTCAGGTGAGTCGGAGCCGTGAATGAGGTTGAATCGGTTGCTCACGCCGAAATCGCCCCGGATCGTGCCGGGCTCGGCGTCGCTGCCGAAGGTGGCGCCGAGCATCTTTCGGGTGATCTCGACGGCGTCTTTTCCTCGGAGCGCGATGGCCACCACAGGTCCGGACGTCATGAATTTAATGAGGGATTCGTAGAACTCCTTGCCCTCATGGACGGCGTAGTTCTCGCGGGCCAGGCCTTCGGAAATCTGCATGAGTTTCATGCCGACGATCTGCAGGCCCTTCTCCTCGAAGCGCGAGACGATCTTGCCGATGAGGCGTCTCTGGACAGTGTCAGGTTTCAGGATGACAAGCGTGTTTTCCATGTTATTCTCCTTGCTCATTCGGTGGGGCCACAAAGGCTAAGAATATCGAATATTGAACACGGAATATCGAACACCGAAGTAAGAAAAACGCCTGAGTTCGAAAGTCACCATGCTCACGAGGATCATGGCGATTTCCCCTTATTCTTCAGAGCTGTCCCAATGCTGGCCACGAATATCGCGATCAGTTCATCACATTCGCCCAGGAGAGGGTCCAGTTTGTCCGGCGTCTTCACCAGCGCGCACCGCTGTATGATCAGCAGCCACACACGAGTTTCACGCAACTCCTTTAATGCCACCTTCATTTTGTGGACGAAATCGTTCCGGGATTCCGCCGCCTGTGCCTCGCCATAGTTGGCAGCCGGCGACGTGCCGCAGCGGATCAACTGGTCAGCTATGTGACTGCCTGTTCGCGCCTTGGACAGAGCGTTGACAACGTCAATGATCCGCACTGCAAACTCGACGAGCCGGTTCTCGAGATCATACTTCCGTTCTGCCCTACCCTTCGTCATTCGATATTCCGTGTTCGATATTCATCATTTCTTCTGTTTCTGCTGCTGCATGCGTACGCGCCCGCATTGGGGGCATTTCCATTTTCGTTGTTTGTGATAGGACCGGCGAAACTCGATCATGCTGCTCTTGCATCGGGGACAGATCATGGGGGATCGTCCTCGCCAAATGCAAGCAGGCTGAGTTGCGATGCGTCATCGAATTTGCGAACGGCGCCGCTGCCGGTCATCTCGAGAATCACGGCCTCGACCACGAGAAAGACTTTTCCATTTTCGCGAATGCAGCCGGCGAAGGTATGATCCCCTCGGCCGGCGGCGGAGTGGAGGTGGAGCTTGGGTTCGTCGCCCTCCCAGAAAATGGTGCCGATGGCGAGAATCTCGCGGCCGTCGTCGAAGGTGATCCAGTGCGGCTCGGGAGGGATCTCCTGCCGCTCCGGGCCGGTGACCATCTTTGCCTCATCCAGGGCCCCGATCAAAAAGGCGAGGCCGGCTTCGACCTTCTCCTTTTCGACGATCGTCTTGATCCCTGCGAGGACATCCTCGCCGTGATCGAACTTGATGATGAAGGAACGGTTCAGCTTGGCTTCTTTGTATTCCATGGCTCACAAACCTGTCCCTGTCGGGAATGTCGAATGTTGAACATCGAAGGTTGAATTCTGAAGTGAAGAAAATAGCGATTCATTTTCTTCCTTCATCATTCAAAATTCCCTGTTCGATATTCATCATTCCGGTCTGCACTGCGCGACATAGATGCCCCGAAGGCGCTTGAAGAACGCTTGGTATTCCGGCGTCTTGTAGTCGGGATACGTCCACGGCCAATCGACGAACCGGCCCCCCTGGTAGCGGAGCGTGACCTCGGCATAAATCCCCCGCCCGAGGTAGAGCCGGTGGGAGTAGTCCTTCGCCGTGGCCAGGACGAGTTTGCTCAGCGTCAGATAACCGGGATCAAGATTGATCGGCCGGGCGACCGATCCGCCGGCCTGCCCCGCGATCTCCGACTCCAGATCGTTCGTCGCAAGCTTGATCTCGACGAGATCGATGGGGTCGATCAAGTCCCGAAAGCTGACGAACTTCTTTTTGAGCCCGGGTCCCATCTCCTCTTTGTAGTAATCCGTAAAGTCGAAATCGAAGGTTTCACTCTCGGCGTCGATCTCGCCATACTGCTCCGCCAACCGCCCGGCGGCCACGTCGAACAGAGACACGTCACCGGCCAACATGCCGCAGAAACACTTCACGGGTTTCGGTTCACAGGCCTTTGCCATGGATGCTCGTCAGCGCATCTCCTGCCCACCGTCCACCAGGTGCGAGCAGCCGGTGATGTAGGAGGCGTAGTCGGACACGAGATAGACCACCATGTTCGCGATGTCCTCCACCTCACACTGCCGGCCGAGGGGGACCTGCTTGTTGTAGTGGTCCTCGACCTCTTCGGGCTGGATGCCATATTTTCTGGCGGCGGCTTTGATGTATTCCTCGTTCCATATCCCACTTCCGCGAAGGACATTGCCGGGCAGGACGGAGTTGACGCGGATGTTGTGCTTCGCGAATTCCCGCGCCCAGCCCTGGGCCAGGCCGATGACGCCGAACTTGCTGGCGTTGTAGGCGGAGTTGTCGCTTGACCCGCGCACGCCGGTCTTCGAGCTGATGTTGATGATGTTCCCGCCCTCGCCCTGCTTGAGCATCTGCCGTACAACGGCCTGCGCCACGAGGAAGTAGCCCTTCAGGTTGATCGCGATGGTCAGGTCCCACTTGTCCTCGGGGAAATCGACCAGCGAATACGACGGCGCGATGCCGGCGTTGTTGACCAGGATGTCGATGCGGCCAAGCTTCCCCACGATCTCGCCCACCGCCTGCTCAATACCGGACTTGTCCGTCACGTCCATCTTCACGCCGATGGCGCGGACGCCATACTCCTTTGCCAGCTCATCCGCCGTTTCGTTCGCACCATCGATGTTGATGTCGGCGATGACGACATCGCTCTTCGACTTGGCCAGGCCGGCGGCGATGCCCTTGCCGATACCCGAGGCCGCGCCGGTAACGATGGATACCCTTCCGCTCAGATCAATGTTCATGGTACACTGCTTCCAAGAGTAGGACGGGCGATTCGCCCGCCGGAAAGTAGAAGCGGCATCTTGCCGCTTCCGGAAGAGCCTGGAAGGCTCTTCTGCCCTATGGCGGGCCAATGACCCGCCCTACATTTACTTTATCTTGTCCGCAAGCTGCGCCGTTCGTTCACCGAGAATGCCACATTGCTTCTCGACCCTTTCGTCGGGCGCGCCGATGGAGACGGGGCCGTAGTGGTCGCCCTGGTGATTGCCCTGGACGATCATGCCGTGGATGAGCATGCACTCGAGGATGCCCTGGATCGTCGTCTCGTTCCCGCCGCCGATGTTTGCGGCAGAGGTGAACGCGGCGCCGACCTTGCCCTCGAGCTTTCCGTGGAACTTGACGCTCTCGTCAAACATCTTTTTGATCTCGGCGGCCATCTGGCCGTAGTAGGTCGGCGAGCCGACGATAAGGGCGTCGTAGCCGAGCAGATCGTCCACGTTGACGTCCTGCACCTTCTTCAGCGTCACGTCTGCGCCCGCCTTCTTTGCCCCCTCTTCTACGAGCTGAGCCATCTTCGCGGTGTTGCCCGATTCCGAATAGTACACAATCAGCACCTTTGCCATGGTCTTTCCTCCCTAAACATGGATCAAGATTTTGATAGCATTCTTGCCCTGACGCAGGGCAAAGTCGAGCGCCTTCGGGACGTCCTCCAGCTTGAACTTCTTCGTGATCATCGACTTTACATCGATCGCGCCGCTTGCTACGAGACCGATCGACGGCGGGTACATATTTGCATACCGGAACAGTCCGGAGATGCTCACCTCCTTCACAATCGCCTCGATGACCGGCATCTCGAACGAATCGGTTGTCGGCATCCCGACCAGGACGATCCGCCCGCCGTTCTTGGCACAGCCGACCGCCTGTTGCGTGGTGCGCACGGCCCCGGCTGTTTCCATCACCACATCCGCCCCCGTGCCGTCGGTCAGGCGCTTCACTTCCTTCACCGTGTCTTTCCGCGATGCGTTTACGAGGTCCGTCGCGCCGAGTTTTTTGGCCAGCTTCAGGCGGTTGGCGTCCATGTCCACGGCGATCAACTGCGTCGCTCCCCTGGCCTTCGCCGACTGGAGCGTCACGAGGCCGATGGGCCCGGCCCCGAGGATGGCCACGCTGTCGCCCGGGCCCACCTGCGCCCGGTTGCAGGCGTGCATGCCGACGGCGAGGGGTTCGACCATGGCGCCTTCGTCGTAGCTGACATTCTTCGGCAGCTTGAAGGCGAAATCCGCCGCGGCCACTTGGTACTCACAGTAGGCCCCGTGGTGGGGCGGGCAGGCGTAGAAGATGACGTCGGGACAGAGGTTGTACCTGCCCGTTTTGCAGAACCCACACCGGCGGCAGGGAAAGCCCGGCTCAATGGCAACGCGGTCGCCGACCTTCAGGCCCTTTACGCCGGGGCCGAGCTTGACGACCTCTCCCGCCGACTCGTGGCCGAGGATCATGGGCTTCCGCACGACGAAGGAGCCGATCCTCCCGTTTTCGTAGAAGTGAACATCGCTCCCGCACACGCCGATGGACTTCATGGCCACCAGCACCTCCCCCGCCTTCGGCCTGGGCACGGAAACCTCTTCGATCCGAACGTCTAATGGCTTGTGCAGGACCGCCGCTTTCATTTTTCGCTTGATTGGCACGCCTTTCCTCCCGTTGTGTCCGAAGTCTGGCGACTTCAGCTACATCAGAGCACCCGGCAGATCAAACACTTCAAGTATTTCGTCTCCGGGCAGGCCGCACTGACCGGATGGTCGGGAGCCTGAGACCGGTATTCGACGATCTGGACCTTCCGGCCCATCTCCCGTCCGGCCCGGCTGACCAACCGGACGAAGGTGTCCTCATCAATGTGCTGCGAGCACGAGCAGGTGACCAGGACCCCGTTCGGCTTCAGGACGCGAATCGCCTGGAGGTTGGTCTCGATATATTTCTTGCTCGCCCTTGCCACCCCCGCGCGGCTGCGGGCCAGCTTGGGGGGGTCGAGGACGGCCATGTCGAAGGTCTCGCCGCTCTCCTTCAGCGCTCGGATCTCTTCGGTCACATCGCCGCGGCGGAATTCCACGTTGTCCACCTCGTTGCGCCGGGCGTTTTCTCGGCCGAGCTCGACGGCCGCCTCCGACGAATCGACGGCCACCACACGGCTCGCGCCCCCGAGCTTCGCGGCGTAGATCGCGAAGGCGCCGGTATAGCTAAAGCAGTCGAGCACGCTCTTGCCCTCGGCAAACCGGGCCGCCGCCAGGCGGTTGTCGCGCTGGTCGAGATAGAAGCCCGTCTTCTGGCCGTTCTCAATATCGACCAGAAAACGAAGTCCGTTTTCGGCAATCTCGACCGGCCCGCCCGTTCTCTGCCCGCGAACGAGGCCGCCTGGGGACGTGCCCTCCGTCTCCTGATAGCTGGACTCGTTCCGCTCGAAGACGGCGGCGGGGGTGCAGAGCTCCTCCAAAATATCGAGAATCTCCTCGCGGCGCGCGTTGACGCCCGCGGTAAGGAACTGCACGACCAGATGCTGCCCGTAGCGATCCGCGATCAGCCCCGGTAGAAAGTCGGCCTCGCTGAAGATCAATCGGCAGGCGTCGGTCTTGGCGGGCAGGTTGAGGAGGCCGACGCGCATTTCGACGGCGTCGGCGATCCGCCTGCGCCAGAAGTCGGCGTCGATCGGCTCGTCCTTGTCCCAGGTCAACAGCCGGACCAATATCCTCGATTCGGCGTTGATGTAGCCGCGCCCGATGAACGCGCCGTTGTGGTCGAGCACCTCGACAATGTCGCCGGCCTCGAACTCGCCGTCGGTCTTGTCCACAGCGCCCGAGAAGAGCCAGGGGTGCCTGCAGAACAGGGGCTTGGCCCGCCCCCTTTTTACTCGCACGACGGCCGTAGGCGTCACTCCCACCCTCCAATCCTCGTGTCAACCCTCTGGTTCCGGAACGTCCTTCACCAGCATCTTGAGTGTGTGGGAGATGCTGCGCAGCGAGTAGATCATGTCGAGGAACACCGCCGAGGACTTCGGCTGGCAGACGCCCCTGACGAGGCGTTCCTCGTGCTCGGTGGCGGCCGCGCTGGCCTTTGCGGCGATCTTTTCCGCCGTAGCTACCACGGAAATCAGCAGCGTCTGGTTGCCCGTTTCGATCCCGTCGAAGACATCGGCGATCACTTTCAGGATCAGGGGGAAGAGCTCCTTCAGCTCCTGGACCGCCTTGTTGCTGAAGAGGATGCGGCTCTCGATCTTTTGGCGGACCACCTCCGTCACGGCCGCGATCTCCCGGGCGAGCCGGCCCAGGTTGCCCACCACTCTCACCCGATAAATACCGCTGCGGCTCTCTTCGCTGCCGTTTTTCACGTCGCGGACCACCCGTTCGGTCAGTTCCTCGCACTGCCGGGTGATCCCGTCCACGAGACCCAAGGCGGTCCGTACCTGTTCGAGCTTGTGGGTCAGGAACGCCCCTTCGGTCTCCCGAAGCATCAGCAGAAGCCCGTTCCGGGTCTTCCGCAGGGCGGGAATCCAGTTGAGGGAGTCGCCCAAAAGGCCCGCGTCATCTTCTTTCATGGTTTACTCCTTTTTGACCGACTTCTCGCCGAGCAACGGTGCCAGCGCGTCTTCGAGGGCCTTCTTGTCCGTCTGCTGGTCGAAATACGCTTGGATGATGCCCGCCTTGTCGATGATGAAGGTATGGGGGACGGACTTGATTTTGTACATCAGGCGCGTGGCCATGTTGTCCAGCGCAATTGGATAGGTGAGCCCCAGGACGTTCATCTTGTTGTCCACGTCGCTGCGCTTGTCGTCCACCGCAAGGCCGATCACCACCACGCCCTTGTCTTTGAACTCCTCGTAAACCTTCTGCAGGTCCGGCATCTCCTCCAGGCACGGGAAGCATGTCGTCCGCCAGAAATTCAGGACCACCACCTTGCCCGCGAACTGGTCCAGGCTCAGCACCTTCCCGTCGCAGTCCGTCAGCTTGAAGTCCGGGGCCTTCCTGCCCACCCACCCCTCCTCCTCTCCCGGCGCAACAAGCCCGAAACACAACACAAGAATCGCACACACCCAACCGGCCGCTTGACTATTCTTCATCATCTCTCAATCCTAATTCTCGGACCACTTCGATCGTATTCCGCGGAAGAAGCTCGCTTCCCATCTCCGCCAGGGCCTCCAGGTGCTGGATCAAGAACGCCAACGACTCCGCCGTGTCCACGTCATACCAGGGGTCGAGCGCGCGAAACGTCATCCCCGCCGAACGCAGTCGCTTCATCGTCTGCGCGAACACCCGCTCGCTGCCCCAGTCAATCCCGTGAAACACCTCCGGCGCCGACCGGGAAAGCCCGATCAGGTAATACCCGCCGTCATAGCACGGTCCCACGACCGCCGGCGCATGGTACAGGGCCTCCAGGGCCTGCTCAATCAGCGCCCCGGGCAGCGTGGGGCTGTCCGACCCGACGACCACGACCCGCTCGATCCCGTGGTCAAAATACCAATCGAAAAAAGCCGCCAGCCGCTCCCCCAGGTCCCCTCCCTCCTGGGCATGGAGCAGGAACCCGTGCGGGGCGAGCCCCTCGGCGCAGGAACGCGCCGCCTCCGGCCAGTAGGCAAGACACCGCGCGTGGCACTCGATGCGGCTTACCTTTTCGACGGTATCGCGCAGGAATGCCTCATACAACCGGGCCGACTCCTCGGCGCCGAGGCGGTCCAACAGCCGCGTCTTTACCCGGCCGGGGACCGGCTCCTTCATGAAGATGCCGATGCCCGACTTCATGGCGCCTCGTTCCGCAGCCGAATCCGTACCCCTGCCTGCTTCGTCACGCGCAGGTGACGGTCATAGAGATAGGCGAGGGTGAAGGACCCCGCGCAGAAGACCACGCCAAGCGCCCCGCCCCACGGCCCGAAGAGCGCCCGCCCGATGCCGATGCCCGCCAGGAGACAGAGCACCGGCAGGACGAAGACCAGAAACACCGCTGGCAGGATCGGCGGCTGCTTGATCTGGAGCGTCACCTCCTGCCCCTCGTGCAGGTCGAGGTCCGTCTCCAGATCGAGAAACATCCGCCCCTCCGTGCTGCACGTGCACGTGGAGCACTTCCCCTCTTTCTCGCAGTATGGCTGGGCGATCTCCACATGCGCAATGCCGTCGGCAACCGACCGGACGATCCCCCGCTCTTCGATAACTTCCGACGACATGCCATCCTCCTTACACAATCACCTCACCATGAACGTACCAGATAGGGCGCTCAAATTCAACTTCAAAAATTTTGGCATGACACGCCGCCTCCACTGGGATATAATGCGGGTCGGGAGGTGGTCCGTTGAAGATGCGAACAACACGGTCGTTGCTTGCCGCTGCGATCATTGCGCTTGCCCTTTCCGTCGTCTCCTCGGCCCGGGAGGAGGCCCTGCTCCTCGGCCCGGAGCGCGAGGACGCCAAGGCCGGCTTTGCCTTTCGCCCCCCCGCCCACTGGCAGGAGGGGAGGCCCGCGGACGGGAAAGCGACGTTCCTCCTCAAGGGCCCCGTCCCGCCCTCCCCGCCCCCGACGGTCTCGGTCACGGTCGTCGAGGCGGCCTCGCCCTTCGACACGTTCGTCGAGGACCTGAAGGCGGGGCTGCCGGAGGCCTGCGCGCAGATCGAGATTCACAGCCAGGTCCGCTGCCTGATCGAGCACGAGCACGAGGCCTGGCGGATGGACTTCTCGTTCGCGGACGAAAAGGGCAAGAAGCGCAGAACGCTCCTGGTCTTCAGCGCCGGCGACCGGTATGTCGTCGCGCGATACACCTGCCCCGAGGACAGCGTGCAGCGCTTTCAGAGGGCCTTCGACGCCAGCGTCCGGTCGTTCCGAGTTCTCACCCCGCCGACCGAGGCGAAAACGGACCTTGCAGAGACCTATGCAGACGAAGAGCAAGGCTTCTCCCTGAATCCGCCGTCCGGCTGGTCAGTGGACCGGAGCGGAAAGCTGGGCCCAAAGGCCATCTTCGTCGGCCCGAAGCGGCCGGACGGGACCGTGCCCAATATCGTTGTCGAGGTGCACGAGGACCCGCGCGCCCTCCCCGCCTTCGTCGCCGCCGTCCGGAATACGCTTCGGAAGCCCGAGGCCGACTTCCGGCTCCGCGTCGAGCGTCGCCGGTACGATGAAGAAGGGCGGATGTCCGATTTTCTGATGGAATATACCTTCACCTTCAATGACGTCTCCCTTCGAAGCGTGAAGTTCTTCACCGCGGGAGACGGCGACCGCCGATACACGATCACCTGCACGGCTCCGTCGAAATGGTTCGGCGGGTGCGAATGCCTGTTCCACCAGGTGTGCGACACCTTCCGGACCTTCCCCCCCGCCGAGACCTACCGGCCGCCCGGGCTGGAGGAGGATCGGTACGTGAACCAGAGGGAGAAGTTCTCGCTGAAACCGCCTGCGGGGTGGACGATGCTGCCCGGCGATGCGCCGGGGATGGCCGTGCGCTTCATCGGCCCGCCGGCCGGCGGCTACCGGCCCGAGATGAACGTGGTGTGCGACAAAAATGATGCCCCACTGGAGGATTACGCCGAGGCCGTTCGGAAGGCCATGGCGAAGTCGGTCACGGGGCTGACGATCCATGCCGTCACGCCCGGCGCCATCGGGAAATACCCCGCCAGCACGATCGAGTTCGGGGCAAGGGCCGGGGAGACGCAACTGCACAACCTGAAAATCATCGTCGCGTCGAAGGACCGGAAGCTCATCTTCAATCTCGGCGCACGGGAGAGCGACTTCGCCGGGCAGAAGGCGCTCTTCCTCGACTGTGTGCGGAGCCTCGAACTGCAGTAAAGGATGCGGATGCTTCGACTACGAACACGGGCCGCAACCGTCCTCCTCCTTTGCCTGACGGTCTTGCCCCTCGCTGCGCAGGAGAAGGAGCACACCCTCAACCTGCTGCGCAACGGCGGGTTCGAAGCGGGGTGGAACGACGAAGACGGCCGCGGCAGGCTATGGACCTGGCCCCCCGGCCTGGCCGGCCTGGACGACTCGGCTGCCGCCGAGGGGAGACGATCCCTCCGCATCTGCGTCCAGGGGAAGCGGGACATGTTCGACGGCCTTGCCCGGAGCGCCGCTTTTCAGGTCCTGCCCGAGACGATCTATCGCGTCTCGGCGCGGGTGAGGGCGTCGGGTGTGATGCTCCACGCGAAGGGGGCGGCATCGGCCGGCATCTCCGTGTCGTGGTACGACGGCGACTGGCAGCCCCTCCGGGTCGTCCAGCGGGGCAGGGCCAAGGCGCGGGTGACACAGGCCGCATCGCTGACGGCAACCGATTTCGATTGGCGCCCCCTGAAGGGAGAGGTGCGCTCCCCCCCCGGAGCGCGCGCGGCGAGAATCGGACTGGCCATGGTCGGTGCGACGGGCACGGTATGGTTCGACGATGTCAAGTTCGAGTACCGGTATGAAATCAACACAAAACTCGTACCCCTCTCGAGGGGGAGCATCTATCCCACCATGTATCCCGAGCTTGGAATCTACCAGGCCGACGGGCCCCCCGTTATCGACGGCAGGGATGCCGACGACGCCTGGAACACATTCCCCTGCATGCCTCTCCTGCCGGCGTACCCGGGGCAGCACATCGCCGACATAACGCTGCTGCGGGTGTGCTTCGACAAGGAGGCGCTCTACGTCTATCTTCGCTGTCATCGAAGCGCCCTGGCCCCGCTGCAGAGGATGAAGAAGGCCACAGACGCGCAGGTCTGGAAGAACGACTGTGTCGGCGTGTTCCTCCGCGTGCCGGGGATGAGCGAGACCTATAAGATCGTCGTGGGCATCACGGGCGCCATCTACGACGCCGCAGGGGACCGCCCGCAGTGGAACTCCCACGCGCTTGTGGCGGTGCGGCATGACGTGCCCTCCTGGAGCGTGGAGATGAAAATCCCCTATAGGTCCCTGAAGACCCGCGCGCCGGAACTGGGCGCGGTGTGGGGGATAAACATCTGCCGATACCGGCCCAACCTGGACCAGCTTGTGTCCACAACCGCCACCGCAAACACCCTGCCGGACATTGTGGATTTTGGGGGCCTCAAGTTCCATTTCAAACGTCAGCCTGCACGGCGGTCCTCTCGGACCCCGACGGCGACAGTCCTCGGCCGTCTCCTCGACGAGTCCGGCCCGGCCGCCGGTGTCATGGTCTCGATAGGGCCGCAGTCGACCCGGACCAGCTCGTGCGGTCTCTACTGTATCAAGAACGCAGGCTTTTCCCTGCAAGGCCTCGTGATCCACCCCGGGCAGCACGAACGCTTCGTCGCACGGGTGTTTGTCAAGGCGGCCAGGACCTACCTGCCGACCATCCACGTCCGGGCTGTTGATCCCCGCCGGCTCTCCTTCCCGGCGGATGCGCTGCCGTTTGATGGAAACATCGGCCTTTCCGTCCATTCCTACCTCACGCCGGCAGCGCCGGACAGGAAGCCGGACGCCCAAGGCTTCCGGACCTCCCTGCGCCTTCGCGCCGCGCAGGGGGAATACGAACCCGCCGCCTTCGCCATCTACGCCAAGACCCCGCTGCGAAACGTGCGGATCAGCGTCGGCGACCTGATCGGGACAAGGACCCAGGACTTTCTTGGCCAGAATGTGATAAAGCTCTCCCTTGTCCGCCTGCAGCGGAAGCGGAAATATGTCGCGGACCGGTCTGTTCAGCGCACGGTCCTCTGCCCGGAGGTCCTCGACCCGTACACGCCCGTCGACCTTGACGCGAACAGCTTCCGGGACGTTTGGCTGTCGCTCCATGTCCCGGCCGACGCGGCCCCCGACACGTACACCGGCGCCGTCGAGGTGGCGCCCGAAAACGAAAAGCCGGTCCGCCTGCCGATTCACGTCGAGGTCCTGCCCATCCGGTTGGCCGATTCGCTCAGGAAGAAGCACGGGGTGTACGCCGGCCGGGGGACGTCGGAGGCCGATCTTCGCGACATGAAGAGGCACGGCGTGGATATTGTCGCCTTCCGGACGGCATCGCGCGCCTCTTACAGCAAGGGGGAGATTGCCGTGTACTCCGGCGACGCGCGCCGGGTCCTCGACCGCTTCGTCAAGAGCGGCCTGCGCGGGCCCGTGATCGTCACACCCGAGCCGATCGAGCAGATCACCTATGTGGATCTGCTTGGCGTCCTCTATAACATCAGTGAAGATCAAAGGAAAGCGCTCTACACATCTGACGTGAGCAACCTGGCGCAGATCGCGGCTACGCTTCAGGCGGGGCCGGTCCTCTTCGCCCCGCTCGACCGCCCGGCGCAATTTGCAAAGCAGCGGAAGGAGTGGGAGGACCATTGCCAGTGGATTTCTGGAGTGAGCCGGGCAGGGATTTTCTCCCACAAAAGGCTGGCCGATCTTTTCCGCACCGAGCCCGGGCCCCGGGTGCGGGTCCGATGCTACGACGCCCGTGAGCTGGATCGACTGGACATGGGGGAGTTTCGCGATATGTCGCGCCTCCTGGCCGATGGCACGACACAGGCATGGTTCGAGTTTGACCCCGCCGTGAACGTGGCCGGCGAGAAAGCGGAGGTGGAACGGCTGGCCAACGGCTTCTACCTCTGGGTCTCGCCCTTCGAGGCGAGGATGCGGTGGAGCTACCGCGACATCCACGGCGACCCGTACTACGACCTGGACGAGGAGCTCGGCGAGGGGGCGACACTCACCTACCCCGCCCCCATGACCGGCGCGCCCGTGTCTACGCCCCAGTGGGAGGCCTATCGCGAGGGCGTGGACGATCTTCGGTACATTGCCACCCTCGAGCAGTGGATCAGGAAAGCGAAAAAGGCGGGGATTGCCGAGGCCGAGCGGACGGCTGCGGAGCAGGTCCTCCAGCAGGTCCGCGACGAGATCGACAAGTACCGTCCGGGGATGAGCCGCTTGCTCGATCGGTTCGGCCCGGAGGACTACGATCGCTGGCGCAGGGAGATCGCCTCCGCCATTGTTCCCCTCCAGAAGGCGCTACCGGCTTCCGAGGAACGTTGACACAAAGGCGAACGCCTGCCGCCCTTCCACGACCAGCAGGACAAGTGCATCGCACGCCAGCCCCGCTGCCACGACCAGCGCAAGAGCAGGCAGCGTCTGCACCCACCCGGACAGGAGATAGCACAGCCCGCCCGCCGCCGCGGCGGCAAGAAAGGCCGTGCGCATGCTCCACAGGATACGGGCCTCGACGATGCGGCGGAGATAAACGAGAGTCCAGGTGAGGCCGATGATGTTGCACACCAGGAACGAGATGCCGACACCCATGAACCCCATCGCGCAGCGCCGCTCGAGGACCGTGCACAGGGGAACGGCCATGGCCCACATGAGCGAGGTGGTGAGGATGCTGTATTTGAACAAGACGCCGGCGTGGCCCAGCGCCGTGAGCGACCGAATCTGGATGATGAGCGGCACGCCCATGAGCATAATAAGGAGGTAAAGGTAGAGGACCGGCACGGCCGGGAGCCATTTCTCGGTAAAAATGATTCGCACCACCTGCGGTGCGAGGCCCATGAAGAGGGTGACGATGGGGAAGATGATCTTGGACAGCGTCTCGACCGATTTCTCGATGGCCGTCTTCAGGAGGCCCTTTTCGTTCTGGATGCGGGCGTAGCTCGGCAACGCGACGCGCCCGACGATCTGGAGGAGCTTTTGCGGGTGGAAGGCGTGGGTGGAGGCGAAGGTGATGTACCCCACCGCCGCAGGCCCCGCCAGGATGCCGAGGAGCACGGGCGCGACCGCGCCGTTGATCTGGCTCAGGAGCTGCGTGCCCTGGTACGGCAGGCTGAAGGAGAAGAGCCCCCGCGCCGAGGCCCGCTCCAGCGCAAACCCCGGACGCCACGGGGACAGGATCGACACCAGGACGATCCCGACCCCCCCCCGGAGAAGCATCGCAATCACAAAACTCCACGCCTCGAACCCATACAGGGCCAGGGCGACCGCGCACACCTGGTAGGCCGCCGCCTCCCCCGCTTCGACAATGCTGAGCCGGCCGTAGCGCAGCTTTCGTTCGAGCCGGATGGCAGGGACCGTGCGGAAGGCCGAGAGGATGAGGATGAACGCCAGGACGCGGACCAGCCACTTGACCTCCGCCGCAGAGTCGGGATAGATCGTGCGAAGCAGCGGCGCGCCAAGAAACACCACGGCGCAGAGGACCGCCGACACCCCGAGCTGGATCGTGAACACGGTGCGCAGGTCGCCCTCGGTGGGCTCGTCTTCTTTCCGGATAAGCGCGGCACCGAGGCCGAGCTCGCCGAGGATATAGGCGAAGTCCACCACAAAGCTGGCGATGGCAAAGAGCCCGAACATCGACGGCACGAGCACGCGGGCGAGGATGATGCTGCCGGCGATCTTCAGGACCTGGACCCCCACCAGGACCTTGACGCCGTGCACGGCCCGGGCCTTCAGCTCCTCGATGGCCAGCACGCCGTCCTCGATTTGCGTTTCATCCTGCATCGAGCATCGTCTCTCGCATTACACGATCTCCCAACTTCCCTTGAGCGCCGGGGAGCAATGGAATTGTAGCAGGCCGGGGCCGGCATTTCAACGCGCCGGCACGACCACAGAGCGCCGTTTCTTTCGTGCTATTTCCTCCCGGCTGCGGTATCATGCTCCGGCATGGAACGGAGAGAAATGAAGGAGAAGACGGTGTCGCGAATCCTCATACTGTTTGTCACGCTTTCCGCCCTGGCGTCGGCGGCCTGCGCGCAGGACGCCTTCGAGTGGCGCGACGACTTCGACAGCGTCGACGTCTGGGGCGCGCAGCCGGGGTGGCTGGGCAATCCGTCGCCGTCGCCGAAGCGGACCACCGCCAACGGCATTGCCACCTTCGCCATCGCCGAACCGGGCAAGGGCATGAAGTGGCGGCGGGAGCTGCCGAACCTCTGGCTGCCGGAGCAGCGCTTCCTCGTCGTCCGATACCGGGCGCGAAACGTGAACACGGAGCCGACGGACTATTTCATCTATGTGGATGATTCGACGCCGGGATCGCAGTGCCAGCCCATTTGCCTGAACGACGTCAAGGCCGACGGCGCATGGCATACGGTCGCCGTCGATGTTCTGCCCCTGGCCGGCGGCGAGTCCGCGAAGGCCATGGCGATCCAGGTGCAGGCTGCGGGCGAAGGCAGGGCGGAGGTGCAGATCGACTTCATCGCCCTCTCCGACCGCATCCCCGAGGGCGCGGAGGAGCTGCGGGCGGGCAACTTCACGGCGAAGCCGGATGTGTCGATTTCCCTGGCCGATGCGAAGTGGACAGCGCAGCCGTCGTGGCTGTCGAACCCGGCGGAGAAAGATTATGGTACAACCCGTGAGGGAGAATGGACGAAGTTTCGCGTTCGCGAACCCGGCCGGGGGATGAAGTGGCGCTGGCTGATGGGCAGGGACGTGGAGCTGGCCGGGCATCGTTACGTCTCCATGCGGTACCGGGCGAAACATGTGAGCCGGCACGGCGACTACGCCCTGTGCGTCATGGGCCCGCCGGCGAAGGAGGGGGACCTCGGCTATACGTCGGCGGTTCCGTTGAGCGTGCTGATCAGCGACGGGCGCTGGCACACGCTCACGGCCGATACGCTCAAGGCGGCAAGCCTGATTCCGAAAGTGAACGCGCTGGCCGTCCAGGTGCGGGCCGAGGGCGGTGCGGCGGAGCTGGACATTGCGGAGATCCGGTTCACGAACCAGTTCACGCCGTCACCCGTTACGGATTTCATCGACATTGCCGAAGGGGCGGCATTCGGGGGCCTGCAGCCGGTCGATCTTGCGGGACAATGCGGCGCGGACATTGTCCCTGTGTCTGCGGATCACGGGCTGGCCGGAGACAAGGGACGTCACGATCTCCGGCATTCCGTTCCGCCTTGTTCCGGGTTCGCCGAATTGTGTCGCATCGAAGCTGGTTCAGAAAACCGAGCTTCGCATTCCCGTGGGGGCCAAGACGAATGAGGTGTTCCTTCTGGTAACGGCCACGTACGCCGGCGCCGAGGAGCCGGTGTATGCCCGGCGGCGCCAAGGGGAGAAGCTGACGGCGATCCGGCAGGTGGATCGCTTCAAGCTCCGTCTCCTCTACGATGATGGCACCGTGGACGAGTGCATGCCCGTCTGCCTCCAGACGAAAAACTACGAAATCACCACCGGTCCCCAGGTCCTCTGCGCCTTCGCCGACCAGAGCAGGACACTGAAAGAGATTATCCTCTGCGATAAGATGGCACAAGGCGCCTTCGCCGTGTCGGCGGTGACGTGTCGGGTGGCGGGGGAGCGGGCGTTTGCTGGATTCGCCGAGGACACGGAGGCGCTGCCATACACGTTGCTCGCGGAGGATAAGCAGATTTCCTTCCGTGTTGAGGGCGATCCTCTCCGCCTCAAGATCAACGGCAAGGAAACAAAACCCAAGAGCGTCACCGGCGAGGACGTCCGACTGCTCACCTTCAACTTTGAGGGTAATGTGAGGTGTATCTACCGACAGGAACTCGTCAGGAAGACAGAAGCAAAGATCACGATCCGCGTGGAGAACCTGGGGGACACCCCCGTCAAGATCCAGCTTACCGGCCCGGTGGATTCCGGCCGGTTAGGGCAGAGCATCGAGGACAATTACTATCTCTTCCCCAAGAGCGGCGCCGCTTTCAGCAACACTCCCTGCAGCTATCGCCAACGCTTCTGCGGGATCTTTGGCGTTCAATTCATGCATGTGTTCAACCCGAGGAAAGGCGCCGGGGTGTATCTCCGAACCGAAGACCGCGGCGGGGTGTTGCGATATTATGTTCTAAAGAAGACGGACAAAGATGTAACCATGGCCGTGGAATACCCGGAGATCACACTCGGGCCGGGTGAAACATTCAAAGCACTGGACACATACATCGGTGTCACCGGCGGCAACTGGCACGACGGCTTCCTGGCCTATCGCAAGTGGGTGCAGTCGTGGGTTCCGAAGGTGAAGCCGGAGAAGCAGTGGTTCCGCGAGGTGTTCAACTTCCGGCAGCGATTCCTGTGGGGGCACGATCCGATGTACGATCGCAAGGCCGAGAAGTTCGTCCTGGACAAGGCCGTCGCGAAGGACGTGAAAGAGTTCGGTGGGATCGACTACCTGCACATCTTCGACTGGGGCAACTATTTCGGCGTCGGGCGCATCTATGGCCGCACGGGCGACTATCCCCCCTACACCATGTGGAAAGGCGGGCGCGAGGCATTCGCAAAAGCGATCAAGGGAGTCCAGGACCGGGGCATCCCCGTCGGGCTTTATATCGAAGGATACCTCCTGTCGCAGAAAGGATTGCTGGGACAGAAATATGGCCCCGCATGGCAGTTGATCGGCCGGAACGGAGAGGGCCGCATGTGGCCGAAGAGCACCGAGCAATATGCCTGCTCCTTTGTCCCCGCCTGGCGCGAGGTGCAGGCGAGCACGTATGCGGCGCGTGTGGGCGAGCTGAACGTAAACGGGATGTATCTCGATCAATTCGGCTTCGGCAATGCCCCGAAGGACTGCTGGTCGAAGAAGCACGGACACCCCGTGCCGGGCTACTGCGTCGTCGGCGAGCGCGACTGCACGCGGATGGTCCGCGAGCGGATCGACGGCGTGAAGAAAGGCGTGGCGCTTTACACCGAGGAGACGCCGTGCGACCTCGCCTCGATCTACCAGGACGGCAGCTTCACCTACACGATGCGCCGGGCCTACTCGACCGACACGAGGGTCCCGATCAACATCTTTCGCTTCGCCGTGCCGCAGTTCAAGACGATCGAGATCCTCGTCTGCGACCGGCCGACGGGCACGTGGGCGGAGGGGGTGAAGTGGATCTTCTTCAACGGCGAGGCCATGTGGATCGAAGGCAAGCCGGAATGGTTCGGCGAAAACACTCGCGCGGCGATTCGCAAATGTCACAAGATATTGCGACAGCATAAAGATGCTTTTACGTCGCTCGATCCGATGCCCTTGATCCCGACGGAGATGGGCGGGGTGTTTGCCAACCGCTTCCCGGCGGGGAAGAAGGTCGTCTACACGCTCTACAACTCGCGTCATCGAACGGCGCGGGGGCCGATGCTGCGGATCAAGCGAAAGCCGAACGTGCGCTACTTCGATGCGTGGAACAACTTGAAACTGGACCCCAGGACCGACGGCGACGATCACATCCTTTCCGTCGAGATCGGACCGAGGGATGTGGGGTGTATTGTCTGCACAGAGGAGTGAATCATGCTGCCGAACTTCCTTCACATCGGCGTGGCCAAGGGCGCGTCCACGTGGCTTTGGACGGTCTATCAGGAGCACCCGGACATCTGTGTCCCCACGAAAAAAGTCGTGAACTACTCGGGGAAGCGCACGAAGCCGGACAACGTCAATTTCTTCGTGGCCGACTTCCATCTCGGGCTCGAGTGGTACGAGAAGACGTATTTCTCCGAATGGGCCGGTGAAAAGGCCGTGGGTGAGTTCAGCAATTCCTACATGGTCGATGAGCTGGCCCTGCAGCGGATCGCCGAGAGCCTGCCGGACGTCAAACTCACGATGACCGTGCGCAATCCCATTGACGTGGCGCTGCTTCAGTATGCGACGCAGAAACGCAGTGGACGATGGGAACAGGGAAAGAATCCGTTCGAGGAGGTCCTCGACATTCATGCGTGGCAGCGCTTCCGCATGTGGATCGTGCCGCAGTACTATCATCTCCACCTGACGAGGGTGTTGCGTTACGTCCCACGGGACCGGGTGTTGGTGCTGGTTTATGACGATCTGGAGAAGGACCCTCGAAGCTTCTTGAATCAGGCGTTTTCGTTCCTCGGAGTCGAGGCCGACGTGGACCTGCCGAGCATGGGCAAGGTCGTCGGCTTCCCCCGCCCGGAGGACCCCGATACGCCTGAGCAGGACCTTGCGAAGGGCATCTCGGAAGACCTGCGCGAACGCCTGCGGCAGATCTTCGCCGACCAGACGGCGAAGCTCGCCGACTTCCTTGGCCGCGACCTGAGCCATTGGACATAGGCACGGTCTTGATTTTCAGGCGCGATTTTCGTATCTTTCAGAGGCGTGATCCATGAGGGATCGTGAAATGGCCATGACAAACCGCATCGGAACTGTATTCGGCGCTGCGCTCATCCTCTCCTGCCTTGCTGCGCTGCCGGTGTCCTTCTGCCAGGGGAAGAACAGCGACATCTGGGGGCCCAACCTCATCAAGAACCCGGGATTCGAGAACGGCCTCTCGGCTTGGGAAGCGACGGAGCGGAAGGGTCCGGTCCATTTCGGAGCCGACGTTAGCGAGAAGTCGGAGGGGGAGGCGTCAGCCTATCTGGACGCGGGAGGCGAGGGGACGGTTGTCCTTACACAGACCATTCGCGTTCGGGAGGGAGGGACGTATCGCTTCGCCGGCGCGGCGCGCTGCGACGGCGGGTCGGCCCCGGCAGGCGTGCGCTTGAGGTGCCTCGATCACGCCGGCAAGCGCATCCGCGACATTTGGCCGCTACATCTGCCTGCCTGGCGGGTGCCCTGGCGGAAGTATGAGGAGACCGTCTCCGTTCCCGGGCAGACGACGACCCTCCAGGTTCAGCTCCTGGTATCGAGCGGCGGGCGGGCGCAGTTCGACGATCTCTACCTTGGCCGGCGCAGGCCCTACCCCCAACCGGCAAAGGTCCTGGCGGAGCAGGGATGGGCCTTCGTTTCCGACCTGGCCTTCGAGGAGCGGCGAGGCCGCGTGACTCGCAACGCCCAAACCCCGAAGTGGCGCGTCCGCGATCCGCTCCGCCTCAACAGCACGATCTACGACAAGGGCATCGGCGTCCGCGCAAACAGCACCATCGTGATCGATGTGGCCGGTTCGGCGGACCTTTTCCGGGCGGTGGTGGGGGTGGACGACGAGGCGGATAAAGGCACGGTGCGGTTTCGTGTCTATGGCGACAAAAAAGAACTCTTTGACAGTGGCGGGATGAAGTGCGGCGACCCGCCGAAAACGATTGAGGCGGACGTGGGCGGCGTCGCCAAGCTGATGCTTGTGGTGGACGACGCCCGCGACGGGACGGCGGACGATGACGCCGACTGGTGCGACGCGATCCTCCTGAAAAAGGACGCCGTGCCGCCGCCGAGCTCGGGTCGGAAGATCGCCCGGCCCATCGCCGGCATGCACGTGAAACGCATCAAGACGTCGGGGCCGGTATGGACGCTGATGGTAAGCGACCTGGACGGCAACGGCGACGAGGAGCTGATCCTCGGCGGCCTGGATGGGACAGTGACCGCGGCGCAGAAGGATGGAAAGGTTCTCTGGCGGACGAACGTGGGCGGCCTTCCCTTCGCCATGGACAGCGGCGACGTGAACGGCGACGGCCGTCGGGAGGTCGTGGTCTGCTCGCTGGACGTGGACGGCAGCGTGCACGTGATCGACTTCGAGGGCAAGACCATGTGGTCCTTCGCCCTCCCCGACACATTCTTCACGGCAGTGGCCGTGGCGGACCTGAAAAACGACGGCAAGGCGGAGATCGTCCTGGCCTCGGGAAACCGCGTGCTGGTGGTGGATGCGGACGCGAACCCGCTGTGGCAGAAGGACTTCGGCGGGCCGAGGATCGGCAGCATCGCCGTGGGGGATATCGTCGGCGACGCCCAGAAGGAGATCGTCATCGGGTTCCGCGCGCAATGGATGCGCGCCGCGGCCCTCTCGGCCGACGGCAACGTGCTGTGGACCTTTTCCCCCGCGAAGTTGAAGGGGGCGATGGAGCTGAACTCCATCCGCATCGGCGATATCAACAGCGACGGGCGGCAGGAGATCGTCTTCGGCGCCGATCCCCAGGCCGTGCTGGCCGTGGACGGCAACGGGAACCTGCTCTGGCACAAGGAGAAGATCGGCGCGCGAAAGCGCAGGGACCGGCCCTACTTCGGGGCCATGCTGGTGGAGGTGGCGGACTTCTGGCCCGACTTGGCGGGGCTGGAAACCATGGTCCTGGGCATCCGCGACCTGCGCATGCTGGACCGCGACGGCAACGAGATATGGAAGAGCGACAGCAGCATCCTCCTGCTTGGCTCCTCCCTGGTGCGGAGCCCCACGGGCGGATCACCGGATATGTTCATTCCCTCCTCGGGAACGCGCGACAGCGCGGTCTATCGCCTTCGGCTCAAGGCGGGGGAGGAGAACCGGCTGGCGGACTATCCTCTCGAAGACCCCATCGGGGAGAACCTGGACGAGCTGCGATCGAGCCTGCTGGCCGGGGCGCCACTGGCCGGCTACCCCAGGGCCATCCGGCCGGAGAAGTTCCATGTGATCGTTTCCGTCAGATCCGACCCGAAGGCGATCCTGGCCACTCACGACTTCCTGAAAAAACGCGAGTCGGAGCATCTCGAGTTCGTCCTCATGATGTGGATGAAGGAACTCCCCGTCGAGCTGAGCCGGAGCGGCGTCATCAGCCAGGAGCAAATCGTCAGCGTAGCCAAACTGTGCGAGAAGAACAACGTTCCCTTCTTTTTCTTTGTGGACCATGGCGCACAGCCGTGGATCACACTGGAGACGGCCGAGAAGGTCCTCGCCGCCGCCCCGAACGCATGCCGGGGGTTCTACCTGGCCGAGAACATCTACATGTATCCCTCCAAGACCTGGGACAAGTTCATGGGCTGGACCCTGGGCCTGCTGGACCTCTGCGCCGAGCGGGGGAAGAAGGTCGTTTTTAAGGAGGTGTACGACTGCTGGGCCTTTCTGCCCTCGGACCCGCAAGTCTTCGAAAAGCTCTTCCAGCCGAAGTACAGGTCCGTCATCGTCCCCATGTTCGCCACAAACAACGCCCACGCGCCGGACCAGACCATCGCCGGCATGATCGGGCTGCAGCGGAGCGGCTGCGTGGACTCGTGGGGCATCTCGACGCAGAACTGGAACTGGAATTGGGACTTCCAGACGCCCCTTGACTACACGAACATCTGCCCGCCGGACGTGATCTTCCGCATGGACCTGTGCGCCGCGCTCCTCGGCGGGACCTACTTCCATATCGAGGGCGGCCAGGTGTTCCTGGATCGGAACATCAAACTGACCGACGAAGCCAAACGGCATCGCGACCTCTTCCACGAGGTGCTGAGAAAGAACGTTATCCTCCCGATCCGACCGGAGCGCATTGTCAGCATATCGAAGGCGGCGCTTGTTCGGACCTACAACCCGGCCATCGCCCAGCAGCCAAAATGCGGCGCCCCGAAAAACAGGCACGGCCCCCTGCAGAGCGGCCTGCTCGGCATCCGATACACGCTGCAGACGGTGGAGGACGACTACTTCCCATCTTACGCCTACGGTGTTAAGCGGTACATCGAGGGCCTCTTCCCCCGCCTGCCGTACGGCCTGGTTCCCATCCTCCCCGCCCGGGCCCTGGAGCGCGCGCCGGTCCGGCCGGACCCGGCCATCCAGACAGACGGGGACAACGTGCTGATCGAGGGCAAAACGCTCACGGCCTTTGACGCAAAACCGAAGATCATCGAGATGCTGAAGGCCGCCCAGTCGGCGCTCCCGTTTACGGCGGAGGGGTGTTTCCTGTCCGCCCACGACCTGGGGGAGGAGTACCGCGTTTACCTGGTGGATCCGGGGTATCTGACGCCTTCGGACACGACGGTTCGCCTGAAGATTCATCTCCCGGCAAAGAAAGTTTCCCTGAAGGACCTCATCACGTCGGAAGAGGTCCGCTGCGAGAATGGGGAGGCGAAGCTGACAATCCCCGCCGGGACCTTCAGGGCCGTCTCCGTCCGAGTGGTGGACGAGTGACCATCGCGGCAACCTGGTGAGGGCCGTTCCCATGCAGGCACCCGTGCGCAGGCCGCTGGTCGGCGTGGCGTTGTTCCTCATCGCCGGCATCTTGTTGGGCGAATACTGCCCGGTCCCGTCGGACTGGCTGTGGGGCGCCGCTGCGGCGCTTGCCCTGTGCGCAGTCCTCTCGCTCGCCCGGGTTCGCTCTCCCTGGTCCGTCAGCGTGTGCCTCTTCGCGCTGGTGGTCGCCGCGGGGATACTTCTTCAAAGACACACGGCGCAGCCGCCCGCCCCCAACGACATTCGATTCGCCGCCGGCGACCGGTCCGCCGTCGCGAAGTTGAAGGGGATCATCGCCACCCCGCCGGAGATCGAACCTCTCGATCCCGTCCTGCCCAATTTCGGCAAGGAGACGGATGCGAACAGCCGAACCACATTCGACCTCGATGCAACGGCGCTCCGCCTCGGCAGGCAGTGGCGGAAGGCAACCGGCCGGGTCCGGGTGAACATCTATGACGAGGCCGGGGACCTGCGCTACGGCGACGAAATCGAGTTCTCGGCGTCCATCAAGCGGCCCCCTGCCGCGACGAACCCCGGGCAGTTTGACTACGCCCGGTTCCTCGGCCGGCGGGGGATTTTCGTTTTGGCGAATGCCGGATCGAGAGACAACGTCCGGATCCTGACCCGCAACAACGGCACATGGATCAAGACGAGGCTCTTCGCCGTCCGCCGGGCCGCGCAGGCCGTCATCGAGCGCCACGCCGGGGCGCAGACGCGAAGCATCCTCGCGTGCATGCTGCTGGGCCATCGCCGGGCCGTGCACGGGCCGCTGGCGGATGCCTTCATCCGAACAGGCACGGCGCACGTGCTGGCCATCTCGGGGCTGCACCTCATGATCCTGGCCGGCACGCTCTGGTGGCTGCTGTGCCTGACCCCGCTGAACCGCCGGCTCAGCGCCGTGCTGGTCCTTTTGTTTGTCGGGTTTTTTGTGGTCATAACGGGGATGCGCGCCTCGGTGCAGAGGGCGGGGACCATCGCGGCGATGATGTGCCTCGGGGAGATCGTGAGCAAACGAAGCGATACGCTCAACAGCCTCGGCGCAGCGGCCGTCCTGGTCCTGCTTGGCAACCCGAACGAAATCTTTTCGGCCGGATTCCAGCTCACCTTCAGCGCGGTCTTGGGCATTGTGTGTTTTGCACGGCCCCTTGACTCGTTCCTCTTCGGCGGGCCGAGCTTCCTGGACCGCCTGGCGGTGGAGGAAAAACACAACCCCGCCGCAGAATGGATCGGGCGATACGGCCGGGGCGCCAACGCCGTTTCCTGCGCTGCCATGTTGGCCACAGCCCCGCTGGTGGCGTGGCACTTTCACATCTTCAGCCCCGTTGCCATCCTCCTGAATCTCCTCATCTTCCCCTTCCTATGGATCATCATCAGCCTCGGCACGCTGGAGGTCCTGGCCGGGACCCTCTGCGCCCCGCTTGCCTGGCCCCTGGCGCAGTGCGTCAATGGCGCGACGTATCTCTTTGCCCACATGGTCTTGATCGCGGCACGACTCGGTTTCGGCTACCTTTACCTGCCCGGCCCATCTGGGTTGTGGCTCATCGGATACTACGGCGTTTTGGCGGTCGCCGCCTGCCCGTCGCTGGTCCCCCTGAGGCGGGTCCACATCTGGGCGCTGATGGCCGCGCTGTTCCTCTTCCCGGCGGCCTCGCGCGCCGTGTCGTCCCCGCCCCGGGAACTGCGCGTGACCTGCCTCGATGTCGGGCACGGCGCGGCGTTCTTCGTCGAGTTTCCCAACGGGAGAAATCTGCTCTACGATGCGGGGACGGCGCGCAAGTACGACATCGGCGGCAGCGTTGTCGCGCCGTTCCTCTGGAGCCGGGGCGTTCGCAGGATTGATGCACTCGTCCTCTCTCACGCCCACGCCGATCACTACAGCGGGGTCCCGAGCCTGTGCGAGCGGTTTCCCATCGGGACCGTGCTCATCCACCGCGCGTTCCTGGACCGGCCCACGCCTCAATGGGTCATCGACTATGTCGCACGGCGCGGGACCAAGGTCGAGATCATTGCCGCTGGCGACCGCATCGCAGGATACGGAGAGTGTCGTGTCGAGGTGCTCCATCCGCCGGACGGTCCGGTCCTCGACAAGCTGCGCCCGAACGATGGGTCTTGCGTGCTGCGAATTGGCTGGGGTGACTTCCGCCTGCTTCTGACCGGCGATCTCGAGACCCAGGGGGTGCGCATGGTCGGGTGCAATTTTCCCGGCCTCCACCCCGACGCCATGCAGCTTCCCCACCATGGGCGGCTGTCCGCCGCGACACGGGATATGGTTCTCGGTTTCTCGCCCAGGGTGGCGATGGTAAACGCTGATGACCAGGATGCTTCCCCCGCGGTGGAGCAGATCGCCCGCCGGGGAGTGGCGGTCTATGCGACGTCGGAAGCCGGCGCGATTGCGCTTCGGGTGGGCGCTGCGGGCGATGTGCACGCCGAAACCTTTCGTCCCTGCGGGACGCCTTGAGAGGCGAGAAACATTAAAAAAGTACTTTGATGACCATAGAAAGCTGTGGTATCCTAAACTGGCGGGTGCCATGATGAAAGAGTGCCATCAATGGTTCATATGCGTGAAAAGGAGGCCGGTATGAAAGCAGGATGGGCAACACGGGTTCTGGCCGGGCTGGTGGTTTTGTCTATGGCGTCGGTCGCATTGGCCGCTCGCTTCAATTATGACACCCCCAGGGGGACCTATAACGCCTGGGTGATCCTGATGCAGCAGTACGAGGGCAAGACCGAATTCATCAAAAGGGTCTACTCCCAGGGGCTGCGGGCCCAGATCGAGGAGAGGTCCAAGAGCCCGGAAGGCTCACGGATGATTGATAACAGCCACATCTACTACAACCGCGAAATCATGAAGTATGAGCCAAGCGACACGGAGGACATCTCCGACACCGAAGCCCGGATCTGGCTCGTCAAGAAAGACGGCAGCGGCGAAAAGGCGGAGATCCGGTTTGTCCTGGAAAACGACGGGTGGAAGATCGATAGCTTCCCGGACATCGGTTCCGAGCGGGGCCTGGGCGCCGCCAAGCTGGCCATCCTCGCCGTGATTCTGTTTGTGATTATTATCGTCCTGGCGAAGAAGGTGCTGTTGACTTGACCCGGGGGATTCGCCCGCCGTACGCAATCTTCCGCTCATCGTGTGCGACGCTCAAACTCGTTAGCGATGTCCCCCCAATGTGTTTTTTGTTGCATAAAGAAACAGGCATGGGAAAATCTTCTTGTGGTTGTTGTGGACGTTGACACGACAACAGAGGAGGTCCAGCCATCGCGGTGATTTCATCGAGTGCGTCCGCACACGCCGTCGCCCGATCTGCGATGTGGAGATCGGCTGCAGGTCGGTGACCGTCTGCCTTCTGGGGTGCATCATCTACTGGCTCAACCGTCCACTCAAGCGGGACCCCGCAAACGAGGAATTCGTCGGCGACGCCGAGGCCAATCGTTGGCTCGACCGGTCGAAGCGGACGCCGTGGAGGTTGTGAGGTACTCAAGTCAAAAGTCAGAAGCGAAAAGGCAAGAAAGAAGGTATCGGGGAGCGTTTGCTGGTGCTCGCTGCCGATGTCATGAAGTGGACGGGCAAGTTGCGCCGAACGGCGGCGGGATGGTATGTCGCAGATCAACTGATGCGATCCGCCGCGTCTGCAGGGGCAAACTGCCACGAGGCGCGGGGGGCCGAGAGCCCCGCAGATTTCGTACACAAGTTACAGCTCGCACTCAAAGAGTTGCGCGAGTCACCCTATTGGATCGGACTGGCGGAAAAAGGAGCTATCACCCCTAAGGGAGCGACAGCGAATGTGCTCGATGAAGCGGATCAGTTGGTTCGCATCGTCGCGAAATCGGTGGTAACCGCGAAAAGCAACAGAAAACGGTCTTGAGTTTTGACTTCTGACTTTTGACTTCTGGCTTGGGCCGCCTTTGATACGGAGGACTTTTTGAGTGAGTAAGATGAAGCAGAGAACGGAAGTGCTCTCCCGCCGCCGGTTCCTTGCCGGCGCTGCCGCGGCGATTGCCGCACCGGCCATTATCCCGGCATCGGCCCTCGGCGCGGGCAATACTGTACCTCCCAGCGAACGCATCGTCATGGGTGCCATCGGCGTCGGCGGCATGGGCAGGGGCGACATGGGCGCGTTCATGCACTCCGAGGGCGTGCAGATGGTCGCCGTGTGCGATGTGGACACGGAGTACCGCGACAGCGCGAAGAAGCAGGTGGAGGACTACTACGCCCAGAAATCCGAGAAGGGGTCCACCAAAGGCTGCGCCGCCTACGACGACTTCCGAGACCTTGTTGCCCGCGATGACATCGACGCCGTCACCATCGCCACACCGGACCACTGGCACGCCCTGATCTCCATTGCAGCGGCCAAATCAGGGAAGGACATCTACTGCCAGAAGCCGCTCACGCTGACCATCGCCGAGGGGCAGGCCATGGTGAACGCCGTGCGCCGCTACGGCCGGGTCCTCCAGACGGGCAGCCAGCAGCGGTCGGAGTATCACGGATGGTTCCGCCGGGCGTGCGAATACGTCCGCAGCGGACGCATCGGCAAGGTGCTGACGATCCATGTCGTCTGCGGCGGGCCGTCGCAGGACTGCTATCTCCCGGCGCAACCCGTCCCCGAGGGGCTGGATTGGGACATGTGGCTCGGCCCCGCGCCCTGGCGACCCTACAACGAGCGGCTGCATCCCGCGTCGTGGAGATCGTATCGCGACTACTCAGGCGGCGGCATGACCGACTGGGGCGCGCACCACTTCGACATCGCCCAGTGGGCGATGGGCATGGACAACTCCGGGCCGGTGGAAATCATCCCCCCGGACGGGAAGGACGTGAAGCGGCTGACCTACAAGTATGCCAACGGCGTCGAGATGTACCACGGCGGCGTGAGTATCGAGGCGAGCGGCGTGCTCTTTACGGGGACCGAGGGGAAGATCGAGGTGGGGCGGACGCACTTGACAACATGGCCGAAGGAGATCGCCGAGGAGCCTCTGGCGCCCGGCGAGGTGCATCTCTACAAAAGCCCCGGCCATCGGCGGGACTTCCTGAACTGCGTCCGCGAACGCAGGCGGCCGATCTGCGACGTGGAGATCGGCCACCGGTCGGTGACGGTGTGCCACTTGGGCAACATCGCCTACGCGCTCAAGCGCCCGCTCAAATGGGACCCCAAAAAAGAACAATTTGTCGGCGACGCCGAGGCCAATCGCTGGATCAGCCGGCCCATGCGCCCGCCGTGGAGGATATAACCGTTGCGAAAGGAGTGGCGGATGAAGGGCCTGAAGGTTTTAATCCTTGGGTTGGGTATGATGGGGCTGGTGCTCACAGCGACTGGCCCATGTCTCGGTGCAGACGACAACGTGGACCCGCTTATCAAGGAGTTCAAGGGGCAGGCGGAGGCCGTGAAGCGGACGCCGGAACAGCTTCAGGCGGCCTATGCCAAGGTGCTGCAGTCGCTCCTGCCCGACATGGGCAGCGAGGACGTGAACAAGCAGAAAGGACCGCAGCAGACCTTCCAGGACATCTGCTGGCGGGCGGGGCGGCCCGGCGCGGAGAACGAACGGGCGGCCGTCTGCAAGGCCATCGTGGCGAAACTCGGCCCCGACACGCCCAAGCCGGCGCGCATCTGGCTGCTGAAGCAGCTCGAACACATCGGCCGGGCGGAGGCCGTGCCGAAGCTGACCGAGCTGCTGAGCGACAGCGACTCCCTCATCCGCAATCGCGCCCTCCGCGCTCTGCAGAACCAACCGACGTCCGAAGCGGCGAAGGCCCTGCGAACGGCCCTGCAGAACGCGAAGGATAACGAGCGGCGCGTGGCCTACATGAACGCCCTCGGCTTCCAGCGGGACGCGGGCAGCGTGCAACTTCTGATCCAGCAGGCGAGGAACAATGACGACAGCGTCCGCTGCGCGGCCATGGACGCCTTGGCGAAGATCGGCGACAAAGCGGCTGTGGACGTCATCGCCGCCGGATTGACCAAAGGCTCGAAACAGGCCCAGGCGGTGGCGGCCGATTCCTACCTCTTCCTGGCCGACGGCCTGAGCGCAAAGGGTGACAAGGCGACGGCGCTGGGCATCTATCGCAAGATGCTCGGCAGGCAGGGCCGACTCAAGTGCGCGGCGATCATCGGCCTCGCCAGGGCCGGGGGGATGACGGAGCTGCCAACGCTGATGACGGCCCTGGCCGACCCGGACGTGAAGATCCAGGGCGCGGCTATCGAGGCGCTGGAGGCGATGCCGGATAAGGAACTGAACAAGACGCTGGCGGAGAAGGTGAAGGCCGTATCGTCCGCTGTCAAGGTTTTTCTCTTGCGTGTTCTTGCCGACCGGGGAGCAAGGGAGCAGCTTGCCACGTTCATCGCGGCGGCAAAGGACGCTGACGAGAACGTCCGCATCGCGGCCTATAAGGGCATGGGGAAGCTGGCCGACTCCGGCGCAAGCGAGACGCTCGTGGCCGCTCTGGTCAAGACGAGGGACAAGGAACGCGAGGCGGCGGCAGCCGCTCTCGACTACATCCCCGGCGACGGCGTCATCGACGCCATCATCAAGGGGCTGAAAGAGACCGACCCAGCGGGCCGGATCGAGCTGATCAAGACCCTGGCCATGCGGCGGTCGGACAAGGTGGTTCCCGCCTTGCTCGATGTGGCGAAGGACGAGGACAAGAAGGTGCGGGCGCAGGCATTCAAATCTCTGGCCGATCTCGCCGATGCCAAGGCGCTGCCGGCGCTGGTGGGTCTCTTTATGGAGGAGAAGGAACGCACGCCCCAGAGCGCGGCCCAGAAGGCCGTCGTTGCCACATGCCGGCGTGTGGGAACCGTGGATCCCGTGCTCCTCGGCCTGACGCAGCCGGATGTGCCGGTGCGGTGCTCGCTGCTCCGTGTGCTGGGCAAGACAGGCGGGGCAAAGGCCCTGGCGAAGGTGCAGGCCGCGTTGAAAGATCAGAACGCCGAGATCAAAGACGCGGCGGTTCGCGCCCTGTGCGATTGGCCCGATGCGTCGGCTGCCCTCGCACTGCTCGACATCGCGAAGAACTCGCAGGATGAAAAATTTCGCATCCTCACGCTACGCGGATACGTGCGCGTGGTGGGCCTGCCGAGCGAGCGCCCGGTGGCGGAGACGTTGAAGATGTATGCCGACGGCATGACGGCAGCCCGCCGGCCCGATGACAAGAAGATGGTCCTCGCGGGGCTGGCCACGATGGCCGACCCCGCCGCACTCGATTCGGTGCGGCCCTATCTGAAGGACGACGCCCTCCGCGCCGAGGCGGCCACGGCGATGATCAAGATTGCCGATGCGATCAACATCGAGCACCGCGCCGCTGCCGAGGCGGCTCTGCGGGAAGTGGCCGAGACGTGCAAGGACGAAGGGATCCAGAAACAGGTCAAGGAGGCGTTCGGGCGGATCGAGAAGTATGACGACTACATCACCGCGTGGCAGCTCTCAAAGGCATTCAGCGAGCGACGCAAGCGATGCAAGGACCTGTTCGACATCCTTTTTGCCCCCGAGGAAAAGGATGCGAAGCCGAAGGACTGCGGCTGGCGGATCATCGCCCCCGACAAGGACCGATCGAAGGCGTGGCAGGTGGATATCGGGGCTGTGCATCGGGGCAGCCACCGCGTGGCCTACCTGCGGTCGTGGTTCCGGTCGGACAAGGCGCAGAAGGCGCGGCTGGAGATGGGCAGCGACGACGGCCTGAAGACCTGGCTCAACGGCAAGGTGGTGAACGAGAAAAACGTCAACCGGGGAGTCAAACCCGGCAATGATCTGGTCGAGGTGGATTTGAAGGAAGGCTGGAACAGTGTTTTGCTCAAGGTGACCCAAGGCAGCGGAACCTGGGCCGCCTGCTGTCGCGTGCGCGCGACGGACGGCTCGCCCCTGCCGGGCATCACCCTCATGGGCGACCCGAAGGCGCTTGAGGCGGCCGCCGCGGACCTCGGCAATGACAAGCTCAAAGACCAGGCCGGCGAGGTGCTGCTCGCGATGCTCGACGCCTATACCGCAACCTATCCGGAGGAGACCAAGGCCGCGCTCAAGAAGGCGCTGCTGGCGGCGAAGGATGAATCGGTCCGCAAGAAGATCAGCGACATGGTCTCGAAAGCGGCAAAGTACGAAGACTACATCACCGCGTGGCAGGTCGCCGGGCCTTACACGAAGGAGGGCAAGGGAGGCAGCGCGCTGTTCGACGTTCCCTTCCCGCCGGAGAACCCGGATCACAAGGGCACGCAGTGGAAGCCCATGCCCACGAACCTGGACCCGAGCAAGCCGTGGTGCGTGATGCTGGAAAAGGCGCTGGGCGGGACGAACCGCGTGGCCTATCTGATCACGTACATCCAGTCGCCGAAGAAGCAGGAGGCGCGGCTGGAGATGGGCAGCGATGACGGGATCAAGGCCTGGCTGAACGGCAAGGTGGTCCATGCCAACAATACCGGCCGTCCCATTACCGCCGGGTCGGACACGGCGAAGGTGACGCTGGAGCAGGGCTGGAACTCGCTGCTGCTGAAGATCACGCAGGGCGGCGGGCACTGGTCGGCGTGTGCGCGGTTCCGCGATCCGGACGGGTTTCGGCTGGAGGGCCTGAAGGTCCAAGCGGAGACGCCGCCGGGTGTGAAGTTCATTCCTGTCCAAGCAACGACAACACAAAAACCAAAGGCCAAGAAATCCAAGCCCCGGCCCATGCCGACAGAAGAGGACATCAAGAAGATCACAGAGGCCATGCCTGCGAAGCCGGCCGCGCCGCCGAAGAAGCCCCGGAAGCTGCTGGTCTTTTCCGTGACAAATGGATACCACCATAACTCCATCGCCTGGGGCAGGGAGTGCCTCAGGATCATGGGCGAGAAGACGGGGGCGTTCCAGGCAACCGTGAGCAACGACCTGTCGAATTTCGAGCCGGACAAGATCAAGCAATTCGACGCCATTTGCTTCCTCAACACGACGCGCGAGCTGTTTGTGCCCAAGGACCTGGGCAAGCTGCCCAAGGATCAGCAGGAGAAGGCAAAAGTTCGCGACGCGCGGCTGAAAAAAAGCCTGCTCGATTTCGTCAAGAACGGCGGCGGCTTCGTGGGGATTCACTCCGCGACGGATACCTTCTACCAGTGGCCGGAGTATGGCGAGATGATCGGGGCCTATTTCAACGGCCACCCGTGGCATGAGGTGGTAGGCATCCAGGTGGAAGACCCGAAGCACCCCCTCTGTGCGCCATTCAAGACGAAGACGTTCGAGATCAAGGACGAGATCTACCAGTTCCGCGATCCCTACTCGCGCGGCAAGCTGCGTGTCCTGCTCAGCCTCGATACGGCAAAGACAAACATGAACAAGGGCAAAAAAATTCGTCGCACCGACGGCGATTTTGCGGTAAGCTGGGTAAAGACCTATGGCAAAGGGCGGGTGTTCTATTGCTCGCTGGGGCATCGCAATGAGGTCTACTGGAACCCGACGGTGCTGCAGTACTATTTGGCCGGGATCCAGTTCGCGCTGGGCGACCTGGAGGCGGACACAACGCCGAGCGGGAAGCCGCAAAATTGATCCACTTTCTTGGGCAGAGTGAACAAGGCTGATGATGGACATCGGCAAACAGGTGAATTTCTGGCGACAGGGGGCGGGGGAGGATTGGCAGGTTGCCTGTGAACTTGTGGATGCTGGCCGTGTGCGGCATGGTCTCTTCTTCGCGCACTTGGCGCTGGAAAAGCTGCTGAAAGCGCACGTGTGCCATCGTACGCAGGACCTTGCGCCTCGTGTCCACAACCTTGTGCGCCTTGCGGAGTTGGCCGGGCTTTCCCCCGATACAAAGCAGTTGGACGTGTTGGCGGAGATGAATGAGTTCTGTATTGAGGGACGGTATCCGAGTATGGTGGCGCCGCCATCACCGGCGGAAGCACGCGCGTACATGGCTCGTGCGAAAGAGGTGCGTGAATGGTTAGTTCGTCTGTTCTGACGGGTGTTCGAAGATACCTGCGTGCTCTTGAGGCGCAGGGAATTAAAGTCAGCTTCGGCGTCATCTTCGGCTCCCAAGTGGCAGGTGCGACGGACGAGTGGAGCGACATCGACTTGATGATCGTGTCGCCACATTTCGATCTATCGATTGAGCGCGAAGATGTGAACAGGCTGTGGCGTCTGGCCGCCCGGATCGACAGCCGGATCGAGCCTTTCGCATGTGGCGAGGAGCAGTGGAAAAAGGACACATCGAACGCTCTTGTCGAAATCGCCAGGCGGCAGGGAACTTGCGTTACGCTCAAGAACAACGACAATTGAATGGAACATAAAAAGGAAGTTCGGATCCAGATGAGGTGTTGGAGTATGAGTGACAAGAGCAAGACGGAGAAATCGGAACTGAGCAGGCGGGACTTTATCCGCTCCGCCGCCGTCACGGGCGCGGGCGTGTTGCTGGCCCAGAACGCCACGGGGCAGGACACCGGAACAAAGAAGGTGGACGACCTGAACGTCGGCATCATCGGCACGGGCAGCCAGGGGCGCGTCCTCATCGCTGCATGCCTGAAGATCCCGGGCATCCGCTACAAGGCGGTGTGTGATATCTGGAAATACAGCCAGAAGTACGCGTCGAACATCCTCAAGAAATTCGGCCAGCCGGTGAACGTCTATCAGGATTACCAGGACATGCTCGCCAAGGAAAAGGACCTCGACGCGATCCTCATCGCTACGCCCGACTGGGTCCACGCCGAGCACACCATCGCGTGCCTGAAGGCCGGCAAGCACGTTTACTGCGAGAAGGAGATGTCGAACGATCTCGGGAAGGCGAAGCAGATGGTCCTCACCGCCCGAGAAACGGGCAAGCTGCTTCAGATCGGCCACCAGCGCCGCAGCAACCCGCGCTACTGGCACGCGAAGCGACTCATCGAAAAGGACAAGATCCTTGGCCGGGTCACGCAGGCCTACGGCCAGTGGAATCGCTCCGTCGCACAGAGCCAAGAGCTCGGCTGGCCCAAGAAATACACCATGGACGAGGCCACGCTCAAGAAGTACGGCTACGACTCCATGAAGCAGTTCCGCAACTGGCGCTGGTTCAAGAAGTACTCCGGCGGCGCCATCGCCGATCTCGGCTCGCACCAGATCGACATCTTCAACTGGTTCCTTGCGACCGAACCCAAGACCGTACTGGCCAGCGGCGGCCTGGACTACTACAAGAACCGCGAGTGGTACGACACCATCATGGCGATCTACCAGTACGCCCCCCCGGCCGGCACGGTGCGAGCCTTCTATCAGGTCCTTAACACAACCAGCTACGGCGGCTACTACGAGGCCTTTATGGGCGACGAGGGATCGCTGGTCATCTCGGAGGATACAAGCGTCGGCTACTTCTTCCGCGAGGTCCAGGCCAAGCGGCGCGAGTGGGAGGACGACGCCGACAAGGTGAGCAAGATGGGCAAGAACGCCATTACGCTCAAGATCGGCGAGACCCGCAAGAAAAGCGGCAAGAAGGACGAGAAGGCCCTCCAGATGGAGGAAGACGCCAAGAAACCGATCCACCAGCCACACCTGGAAAACTTCTTCGCCGCCGTCCGCGATCCGAAGAATGTAAAGCTCAACTGCCCCGGCGAGATCGGCTACGAGACGGCCGTCACGGTCCTGCGCGTGAACACGGCTGTGGCGGAGCAGAAGGCGCTCGACTTCAAGCCCGATGACTTCAAGGTGTAAGATGTAAGCCGGAGGGATTATGACGAACGCTCATTCGCTCCGATGGATCGCGGCGGGAGTGGTGCTGGCCTTCGCGGGGGGAATATCGCTCGCGGCCGAAGGCGCGCTCAAGACCGGCAGCCGCGTGTCGTACGTCCACCGCATCAGCCTGTATGACGCCGACGGCGAGGTGATCGGCCCCGAAGACGAGCCGGTGCTTCCCTTCTCCGTCGTGGGAACGTGCGGCAAGTGCCACAGCTACGATGCAATCGGATCCGGCCGGCACTTCAATGCGGCGGACCCCAAGGCCGACCCCGGCCGCCCGGGCGAGCCGTGGATCCTGACCGACCTGAAAACGGGGACGCAGATTCCTATCTCCAGCCGCAAGTGGCCGGGCGCATACAGACCGGCGGACGTGGGGCTGACGCCGTGGGCATTCGTCCAGACCTTCGGCAGCCACTTCCCCGGCGGCGGGCTGGGCGACCGGTTTGCCGGGAAAGTCAAGGACCCGAAGGCGCGGTGGAAGATTTCGGGCAAGCTCGAGATCGGCTGCCTGAACTGCCACAGCGCCGACCCCCGCCACGACACGCCGGAGTGGGGAAAGCAGATTGCAGAGCAGAACTTCAAGTGGATCCATGTCGCCACCAGCGGCATCGGCACGGTGCGCGGAGCGGCCAGGAAGCTGCCCGATACCTACGATCCCCTGCTTGATGCCGACCCCGCCTCCGCTACCGGAGCCAAGGGACCGAAGCTGTCCTATGACGAGAAGCGCTTCGACGCCGACGAGCGGGTCCTCTTTCGGATACCCCGCAAGCCCCCCGCCGAGCGCTGCACATTCTGCCACTTCGCGCGCGAGGGTGCATCGGGGGCAAAAGAAATGCGAGAGCCTACCCCGCTCTGGCGGACCGATCCCGACGTTCACCTCTCCGCCGGGTTGACCTGCGCCGACTGCCACCGCAACGGCCTCGACCACAGGATCGGCCGGGGCGATGATGAGAAATCCACGCTCTCCTGCCGGGGTTGTCATGAGAGCGGAAGACTGGGCGCGCCCAAGCTTCGCCATCTTGGTCTGCCGGCGGCGCACCTCGAAAAACTGACGTGCACCGCCTGCCATTCCGGGCCCAAGCCCGGGGAGCAGGCGGGCGATGTTCGAACGGCCCGGGCGCACGGCCTCGGGATTCCCAGCGCCCACCGCCGCGACGATGTTCCACCCTACATCAAAGGCCCGGTATTCCTGAGACTGGCCAATGGAAAGATCGCGCCTCACCGGATAATGTGGCCTGCGTTTTGGGCGCATAGGAAGGGTGATGCGCTGTCTATCATCCCGCCCGATGTCGTCAACCAGGCGGCCGGGGACATCCTCGGCGGGAAGAAATTCAAAGAAACCGACTGGCAACCGCTCACCGAGGACCAAGTGTCCAAAACACTCGATGCCCTCGCCGCCAAGGCGGGCGATGCCGGCGAGCCGGTTTATGTCGCGGGCGGCAAGCTCTACAAGCGAACGAAAGACGGCAAGCTCGCTGCATCCGACCACAAGGCAGCAGCCCCGTATGCCTGGCCCTTCGCGCACGACGTCCGGCCCGCTCCCCAGGCGCTCGGCGCCGACCGGACCTGCACGGACTGCCATTCGAAAAATTCCGGTTTCTTCCATGGCCTCGTGTTGGCCGCGTCGCCGGCGCGGATCGGCAAGGCCGTCGTGAAGCAGATGTACGAGCTCCAGGGGCAGAAGCTGTCCGACGTCAAGGCCTGGGAGCGTTCCGCCCGCTACCGAAATCTGTGGATCGTCGTCGGCCTGGTGGCCGCCGGTGTTCTGGGGTTGGTGCTGGGCAGTGCAATCGTGATGAGCCTCGGGGCGATCCTTCGAGGCATCTTTGTGAGGAAGCCGCGCCGTGTTGGATAAGATAGACAGTGCGTATCGAATCGCCTCGGTCGCCGGGTTGGCGGGGATCGTGGTGCTGCTGGTCGTCTATCACCTGCTCATTCGGCGGCGGCACATCTCGAAGGAGAAGGACCCGCGCGACGTCCGGCGCTTCACTTTGCTGGAGCGGCTGATCCACATCATCGCCGCCCTCAGCATGTTGACGCTGGCCGTCACCGGCTTCATCGCCGTCTTCGCGGGCAGCCCCCTGCGCGGGCAGCTTTGGCTGGTGCACTACGCCGTCGCCCCGGTCTTTGCCGTGGCGGTGGCGATCATCACGATGATCTGGGCGAAGGACGGCTGCTTCGAGCTGTACGACCTGAGATGGTTCCTCCACCTCGGCGGGTATCTCTGGAAGAAGGAGGACCTGCCGGCGGGGCGTATCAACGCGGGGCAGAAGAAATTCTTCTGGATCATGGGCGTGCTCAGCATGGCCCTGATCCTGTCGGGCATCGGGCGAGTGTTCCCGGTCTTCGACGCTACGGGACAGGAAATTCTGTATCAGGTCCATCGCTACTGTGCCCTGCTCCTGGTTATGGCCGTGATCGCGCATGTCTATCTCGGCACGTTTGCCAACCCCGGTACGATCTGGGCCATGATCTCCGGTACCGTAAGTTCGAGCTGGGCCAAACATCATCACCCCAACTGGTGGGAAAGCATTGAAGGAGGTAAGGAGAATGAGGCGGAGTAGTTGGTTTGTGCTTTCGTGTTTGGTGGCGGTTGGGCTGTTTCTGGCGTTGGCGCAGGTGAGCGGCGCCGACGAGAAGAAGGAGGCCCTGCCGTTGAAGCTGCCCAAGCCCGTCTTCATCGGCACGCCGAAGAACATCCCGCCGGGCACCACAGTGGAAAAACCCAGCGGCAAACCCCGCAAGCCATTCATGGCCCCGAAGGGGGCGAAGAACGTCGCCCTTGAAAAACCCGTCACGAGCAGTGATGAAGAGCCCATCATCGGCGAGATCGAGATGATCACCGATGGGGACAAGGAAGCCACCGACGGCAGCTACGTCGAGCTCGGCCCCGGCCTGCAGTGGGTGCAGATCGACCTGGAGAAGGAGTGCAACATCTATGCGGTCCTCTTCTGGCACTACCACGCCGACCCGCGTATCTATCGCGACGTGATCGTGCAGGTGGCCGACGATCAGGACTTTATCACGAACGTGCGGACCCTCTTCAACAACGACCACGACAACTCCGCCGGGCTGGGCATCGGCAAGGACCGCGAGTACTTTGAGACCTATGAGGGCAAGCTGGTCGATGCGAAGGGCGTGAAGGCCCGCTACCTCCGGCTCTACTCCAAGGGCAGCACGGCCAACGAACAGAACCACTACACCGAAGTGGAAGTCTGGGGTACGCCTGCGAAATGAATTCGGTCCCGGGGAAACTTGGGCGCCATGCTCAAGCCTGCGTCTTCGCGGGCTTGAACGTGTAAATGTCGCGAGAGAGGCGTCCGCCGGAGAGCACGCTCAAACAAGTTTGAGCGTGGCGTCCCACGAGTTGGTTTTCCACCCCCCAGGGGAACTTAGGTGAAACGCCGAGCAGTCTTCGCCATGCTCATCCTTATCGCGGCGGCCGGGGCCTTGGCGTTCCGGCTGCCGCGCCTGGACCAGCGGCCCATGCACGGCGACGAGGCCGTTCAGGCCGTCAAGTCCGGCATCTTATCCAGTGAAGGACACTACTGTTACGACGCCAATGAATATCACGGCCCAACGCTGTACTACTTCACCCTTCCCGCCATCTGGCTCCAGACCGGCGGCGACCTGAGCCGGACCACCGACGCCACCTTTCGCATCATCCCCGTCCTCTTCGGCGTCGGCCTCGTGCTGCTTCTGCTTCTCGTCGGTGACGGTCTCGGGCGCCCGGCGGCGGTGTGCGCCGCCATCCTTACGGCCATCTCTCCGGCCATGGTTTACTACAGCCGCTACTATATCCAGGAGATGCTTCTTGTCTTTTTCACATTTGCGGTGATTGCCTTTGGTTGGCGAAGCGTACGAAGCCGGCGCATCGGGTGGGCCCTGCTGGCCGGCGCCTCGCTCGGTCTGATGCACGCGACCAAAGAGACGTGCATCATCGCGCTCGGGTCAATGGCCGTCGCCCTGATCTTGATGGTGGCCTGGGCGAAACGCCGGAAGGGCAAGCCCCTCCGCGGCGAGGGGTCTCTGAACCGAATACATGTCCTTGCGGCGGCCATCCTTGCCGTGGCGGTCAGCGCCTTGTTCTTCTCTTCCTTTCTGGCAAATCCGTACGGTCCGCTGGACTCGATCCGCAGCTATGTGAATTATCTCACCAAGGCCGGCAATCGGTCCATCCACATCCACCCCTGGTATTACTACCTCCAGATGCTTCTCTATACGAAGTATGCGCCGGGACCGTGGTGGAGCGAAGGCTTTATTCTTGCATTGGCTGTCGTCGGGTTCATCGTGGCGATGCTGAAAAAGAATGACACCGGCGGCAGCGTCTGGTTTCTTCGGTTCATTGCCATCTACACACTGGTCATGACCGTGGCCTACTCCGTTATCCCCTACAAAACCCCCTGGTGCCTGACCAACTTCCTCCAGGGCATGATCCTGCTGGCGGGGGTGGGCGCCGTCGCGATTGTGAAACGAGTTCCGACCCTTCCCGCCAAGGTCATTGCGTGCATCCTCCTCGCTGCCGGCGCGTGGCAGCTCGGCGGGCAGGCCTATCGAGGGACATTCCGCTTTTACGCCGATCAACGCAACCCCTACGTCTACGCCCATCCGAACACGGATGTTTTTAATCTCATCCGACGGGTTGAGGAATTGGCCGAAGTCCACCCGAAGGGAGAAGATATACTTATCAAGGTCATCGCGCCGGGCTCCGATTATTGGCCTATCCCTTGGTACCTTCGGCGGTTCAAGAACGTGGGTTACTGGAACGAGGTCCCGGACGATCCCGATGCGCCGATCATCATCGCATCCACCCAGGTGGAACCGGCCCTGAAAGAGAAATTACAGGACGAATATCAAGTCAACTACTACGGCCTGCGCCCCAAGGTGTTTCTCCTTCTTTACGTGAGACAGGATCTCTGGGACGCATTTCTGAAGCAGAGACAATGAGCGAGATCCACCGCTTCGCCTGCGACGCCATGGCCGCCACCTTCGGGGTCGCGATCCGCGGTCAAGAGGAGCGGTATGCCCGGCAGGCGGCTCACGCTGCGCTGGAGGAGACCGGCCGGATCGAGAAAGAACTGAGCCGGTTCATCCCGTCCAGTGATGTTTCCAGGATCAACCGCCTCCGCCGAGGCGAGGCGGCGCGGGTCGGCATCGCCGCGTTCGAGTGCCTGCAACTGGCCAAGGCCGTGTGCAAGGAGACGGGGGGAGCGTTCGATGTGTCCCTTGGGACGGGCCTGGATCGCGTGTCTCTTGACAGAAAGAACCACAGTGTCCGGGTCGAGGAAGAAGGGGTCACCCTCGACTTTGGCGGGATCGGCAAGGGATACGCCGTGGACCAGGTGGCGGCGGTGCTGAAGGACTGGAGTATTGAGGACGCATTGGTCCACGCAGGGGAAAGCACGGCCCTGGCGATGGGGTCGTGGCCGGTCGAAATTCGCAATCCTGAAAATCAAGCCCGCGCACTCAAGAAAGCGGACCTGCGCAGCCGCGCGCTGAGCGGGTCGGGGGTGCAGCTTCAGGGAGAGCACATCATCGACCCGCGCACAGGCAAACCGGTGCGGGGAAGGCTGGGCGCCTGGGCCGCCGCCCCAACGGCGGCCCTGTCCGACGCACTGTCCACGGCCTTTATGGTGATGGCCGTTCCGGAGGAGGTCGAGAAATACTGCACCCGGCACAAGGACATCTCGGCCCTTATCCTCACCAGGAGGCGCAAGTTGTTGTATTTCGGAGCGCCTTGGTCATAGCCCGACGATTTCAGTGAAGATCGACGAACCCGGGACCACCTGCCCACCGGCATTTTGTCCGATGGTGAGGCGGCCCAGGCGCCCAAGGATCCCTCTGCGACGGATCGTTCCGCCGCAAACCGGACGGCGCAGGCCGCTTCACAGACACAGCAGAAATTGCGAACAAAGAAGGCCGAACAGGCCCGTGAGCAGGCGGGGCAATCTCCCCAAAGCAACGGGGTCATTCGGGCCTGGGCACAGTGTCCCCCGAAAGTAGAGACGGTTTCGGCCTGGAGAAGGTTCCCGGTTATTTGCGGAATGTGGTTTCTGGGTTCTTGCCGCGCCGGGGCCCATGTGGTATACTTCAGTCCAGGAATGCTGTGCCAAGTGGTAAAGGTTTCGCGGCCTATTGGGAGAGAGGGTGCGATGGGAAACCTGCTGATTCCGCTCGTCCTGGCCAGCCTCATCGGAGGGGTGCTGACCGGCATGCTGGCCTATGGCCGCAACCGCGACCACGTCCTCTGGACGATCCTCGGGGCGGCGCTCCTCGGCGTACCGCTCATCTTTCTGCTCGCTTTTTCGGCCCTCTGCCCCCACTGCAAGATGCCCATCCCCCGCCGCTTCCACAAGGAACACCTCTGCCCGTACTGCGACAAGGAGTTCTGAGAGGAGGGGTGTGGGGGTTCGCGTTCCCAATGTGCCACGCTCAAGCTTCGGCTTGAGCGTGTCTTCGCCGCCCCATCCCCCGCGCGACCACACGCTCAAACGAGTTTGAGCGTGGCACCCGGGCATCCTGACTTTTCTTCCCCTTCACCCTTCACCATTCATCATTCGACATTCCGCCTTCACTTCTCCCGCACCTCCTCGATCTCGATCGCGTCGAAGAAGGCAGGCTGCTCCTTGTCGGTGTTGTAGAGGTAGATCGCCGTGCTGCGCGGGTTGGGGTGGGTGGTGAAGGTGGTCTCCAGCGTCTCCCATTCGCCGATCTTCGTGCTGTTGAGTGTGGCAGAACGGACGAACTTCGCCTCGCGCTGGCGGCCGACCTCATACTCGATGATGTGTGCGCCGGCCCACTTCTCCCCCGTGCGCTTGATCATGCACCTCAGCCGATACTTCGTGCTCGGCTTCAGCGGCGTGAGCTGGCGCAGGTGACCGTAGACCGTGAGCGTTCGGTCGATGCGGAGGCACTGCTTCCCCTCGCCGGGGTCGTCCGTGCACGGCGGCAGGCCCCAGTACACCAGCCGCCCGTCCTCGACCTCCTCCATATTCCCGTTCACGATCGGCGGGGCGATCACGGTCCACACCGTCTTCTTCCCCCCGTCCCAGATCAGGTGCGCCTTCACCTTTGTCCAGCGCTTCAGCGTCTTGAGATGGGCATTGTCCACAAACATCACCCGGTCCCAGCCGAACGACTCGCCCGGCATCGGGACCTCCTTCGGCGCGAACCCCTCCGGCCAGTCGATCTTCCATGAGAGATTTTTCGCGGGCATGTGAGGCGTGTAGATGTTCAGCATCACGCCGTCCGTGCCGGGCTCCATGATTTGTTCGAGCCATGCATGCACCTGCAGCTCCGGCGACACGCCGCCGCAGAGCACCGCGCAGGAGACGTCGTCCTTCGGCACGGGGATCGTCACCTTCCCCTCCGTGGTCGCATCGAGGAACGACACATGGCCGTCAAGATGGAAGATGTGGCCGCGCGTCGCCCGGCCGATGGGCGAGAGATCGATCTCGACCGTCGCGCCCTCGACGTGCTCTTCGTTCATCATCGTTACGGCGATGATCCGGTTGCCATCGTCGGTCCGAACGAAGCATCGCGCCTGGACCTTTTCGTCGGAGATCTTCAGGCCGACGGTGTCGCGGAAGACCGCCGGCCAGTCGATGAAGGGTTTCACGCGGCGCCGCAGGTTGATGATCTGTTTGATCTGCTGCTGGTAGCCGTGGATGTCGAATTTTTCGCCATCGAGAAACACCCGCCGCGCCTTCTGCGTTTGCGTCCACTTCCAGTAGTGGTTCGACAGGCCGTCCACGCACAGATACTCGGGGAAGGTGTAGCGGAAGACGTTCGGCTGCTTCGTCGCGCCGGACATGAGGTGATAGCCGACCCATTGGCCCAGGTGATCCGAGCACCCCTCGATGGCGCAGGAGTAGTCGGGGTTCACCTTCCGCCCCTCGCGGATGACCGTGTCGAGCACCTTCGCGCTGCCGGCGGCCCACTGGTTCTCCCCCTCGTGCTCGTGGTTTGCGTTGAAGCATCGGAAGGGCCCGTTGCGGCCCATGACGTCCCAGTAGAACCCGTCGGCGCCGTATTCTTTCGCATAGACGTCAATTGCCCATCGCCGCATCCACTCCTGCCATCCCGGCGACGCGAGGCACATGTTGCGGATGGCCATGAAGGGGTTCTCCACCGATGGCTTCCGCCCGGGGCTTTCGACCAGGGCGCTGCTCGAGTACAGGCCCTTCGGGGGCCAGTATTTTTCGGGTACGTCGGACCGCTTGCCCGTGCCGAAGTTGTCGGACGTCTCGTGGCTCGGCGTCCAGCGCTCGTAGAGGAAGTAGAACATGACGTGCCCGTCGCGATTGTGAATTTTTCTGATCGCGGCCTTCAGCTCGTCCACCGTCCCGTACTTCGGCGTCGGGTAGGGGTAGGTCATGGTGTGGCCGTGGCGCTTGCCATCGGCATCGAACCACATGTTGTCGATCGCCTCGCCCTGGACGTGCAGGTACTCGATTCCCATCCACTGCGCCTGGCGGAAGATGTCCGGGATGCGACGGAAGGGGATGCCGTTCTGGATGCCCATGAGGACCCAGCCGTTGTCGTCGTACATCCACTGCGGCACGTCCGGCTTCTGCATCCAGCTCCGCGCCCAAGCGCGGTAGCGGTCGGCCGCCGCGTGCCAGTCCCCCTCGTGCACGGCTAAGACCGAGAGCGGGGCGCGCCACGTCTCACCCGGGCGGACGACGATCTCGCGGGTGAGCGACATATCGAACCGGGCGTCGGGCGTGGGCAGGGCCATGAGACGTGTGCCGGTCTGGTGCTTGTCGTGCGTGGCGAGGTAGATGCCTCCGTGCTCGCCGGAGAGGTCCATCCACCCCATGACGCCGCGGCCGGGATAGCGCGTCTGGCAGCCGGCGGACTTAGCCGCGTCGGGGACGATGCGGCCGCAGATGTGCGGATCGACGAGGGTCAGGTTCTTCGGGTCCTTGGCGGGGGATGCGCCGTAAATCATGGGCATCTCAAGGGATAGGACGCGGCGGTCGGAATCGTTCTTCACCTCTCCCGCGAAGTTCGCCGAGCCGTCGTCGTTCATCTTGATCTGAATCCGGATGCGGATCGGCAGGTTCTTCATCTCGAAGGTCAGCTTTGCCAGCTTCGGGCCGGGACAATCAATGGAGACGGGTTTCGCGTTTTCGAATGAAAGCCGTTCGTACCCGAGACCGTCCTTCGACAGCAGCTCCATGCCGAAGAGCGGCTGGCGTCGGCCGAGGGGGGCATAGGTCTCGCCGGTCTTCAGGTTCTCGATGCCGCAGAGCGCGCCGGTCTCTTTGCAGAGGGCGAGGCGCAGCGGTCCGCCCGTGATGGCAATGCGTTGGCCCTCCGCCGCCGTGCCGAGCTGCGGGCGGCGGGTGACTTCGAGGGAGAAGTCGTCGAGGAAGAATTCCGTCGGCGCGCCGCCCTGACTGATCCAGATGCTGTGATGCCCGGCCTTGGTGACACGAAGGGTGACTTCGGCGCGGGTCCAGTCGGTGCCGGTCATGACCACGCGGCGCTGGAAGTAGGTGGGCCCTATGCCGACGATGATGTTGCGACCGCCCTTGACCCAATACCAGAAGGACACTTTGATGAGATCGCCTGGCTGGAATTTTCCGAGGGTGTGCGACGTCCCTTCGTAGTTCCCGCCCATGGTCTGTTCGTTGTCCGTGACGACGCGGAGCGACCGGAGGCCGTTCCGGGCGAAGTCGCTCTTCTCCACCGTCACCGGCGTGCCGTAGATATTCCACGGCCCCCGATCCGGCTTTTCCATGTCGGCGTCGTCGAAGTCGAGAGCGAGAGCTGGAGCGGCGAAGATCAGAAGCATCAGCAAAATCGTCAGGCGGCGCATCATGTCTTTCCTTTCTTCGTCACGTGCTGTTCATCCTACTGCGAAATGATAGCGTCCGCGCCGCGGCAATACAACGCTTTTTGAGCTCGGTCCGGAGAATCGTGTTGACCGAAAGGCGCGGCCCGGTAGAATGTCTCAGCGGACACGGACCGGACTCTTGCGCAAAGGGCCATCCCTGGACATGCCCTGGGACCTGGGGATGAACACGTGCGGCCGGCCGCTTGAGACATGCCTGTTTCCCGTCGGCTCAGTTTCCTCCTTGACTGGAAGGGGGGGGCGGGTCAGAATGTCCGATAGGGTGAATAGCGCAAAGGGTTTCTTACTGACGGGAAATGGCGATATGGGCGCGATCCGACTTGGCGTGAAGATAGTCCTCTTGTCTTATTTCTGCTGCCATTCCGTGTTGTGGGCCGATCCGCCGCTCTGCACGACACAATTTTTCGATTGGTACGTTACCAGCGAAAAGCGTCCGGTGGAAAAGTGGCAACGACACTGGACGTATCGGGTCGACTGGGGCGCCTTTGGCATCTCGCCCGGCGAGATCGGGAAGACGGTCCACTATTACGAGGTGCAGTTTCAGAAGATACGCGAGGCGGGATTCGATGGCATCCACTATGAATGGCACAACAACAACCCGAAGCCGCAGTTCATCGAGGCCGCCAAGAAGGTCCGTGTGCCCTTGGCCATGTTCTACGACATGCAGATCCGCTTTCACAAACGGAAGTTGTTCATCACCCCGACCGACGAGTTCGCCAAGGAGGTAGTTGCCGATGTATCGAGCTTCTACCGCAGCGTTCCCAAGTCGCTCTGGCTGCATGATCGGAAGGGCAAGCTGCCCATTGTCGTCTACGGGTATGCGTTCGATCAGAAGGTATCCGATCCTGCGGTGTGGCACAGGTTCTATCGAGCCATCATCGACGGCGTGGAGAAGCAGCTCGCCGAGCGTGTTGTGTTCCACTGGACGAACAACGGCTCTCCGCAGCAGATGTACGGCTTCCAGCATTTCCCCGAGATCCAGAGTTACATCTTCAACGAGGCCAGTCGCCAGACCCAAGTCAACGCGCACTCGGTCACCTTTGTGGTCCACTACGATGACCTCGGCGTCTCCTTCGCACGAAAAGGCGGGCGCAAGCGGCGCTGGATTCGCAACGACATCCGCTACCTGCAGGAGGCCCTGTGGCTGGCAAAGCACACCGACCCGGATCTGGTGTTCAACTACGGCTGGAACGAGCTGTATGAAGGCGAGCATCTCCTGCCCGATGCGCACTGGGGCACGTGGCGCTATGACGTGGCTTCGGCGATGGTGAAGGACATTAAGGCCAACACGAAGGCAGATCTTCCTCGCGCGCTCATCATCGTCGACGACTTCCTGCCAGGCATACACGGCGCGCCGCGTCAGAAAGCGGCCATGCTGAGGCGCGAGATGAAGCTTTTAACGCGCCTCCGCGCCTTTGTGCCGCAGGCCGAGGTCGTCCTGTCCGGCAGCGGACGGGACCTCTCCGAATATAAGATCATTTTCGGCCTGAACAGTGTGAAGCACCGCGACGAAGAAGCCGCGCTTGCGAAGTGCGGAAAGCGCGTTGTTTATGCCAATCCCAACACCGGTGTGGATACCTCGATGACACGGATCTTTACCTCGCAGGTCCTTCGCCCCCTGCAACGTCCCGATCTCGGACCGGTGAACGAGTTCGTCGTTGCAAGCCGCAAGGTGGATGTAGACCTGAAGCGCTTCCCGATGCTGCAGTACCGCTGCCGCAACAGCGCCGATACGATGTTCCACATCCGCTACCGCGGTCTGAACGCAGCGGGCGAGGAAGTCGAGGCATGGTATGAGAGCAGCCCGACCGACGATCAACAAAGCCAAGGGAAATGGGCGGAAGGCCAAGCCGACGTGGCAAAGATCGCCAAGCGCGGCGCCGGACAGGACATCCTTCGGCTGACACGTATCGAGATCATCCTGGACGATGGCCAGGCCAATGGTGACTTTGCGCTCGATATCGATTTCCTGCGGATGACGAACGGGAAAGGCGAGGTCGGATGGCAAGATGAGTTTGAGACGATTGCGGATTGGACCGTCCATGCCAGTTTTCAGAATGCGCCTGGCGGTAGAGAACGCTTCGGATTCACGGCTGTTGAGGTAGATGGACAGACCATCGGCCATATGACCCTTAAGGCCGTTTCGAGCGACGCCCTTACCGGCCCTGTTGACGAGGCGACGCGACAGATAACGCCTACCAAGGGGGTTCGTATCCTGTTCAAGACGGAGGCCAATGGTGTGGAGATACCCATCGTCCTTGCGAAGGGCAACTCCTACTTCCTGAACACCTATTCGCCGACGGAGGAATGCTGGGCGGCGTTCATGCCGAAGGTGCTGGGCGCGAAACTTCACCGGGGAGTCATGTTTTGCTCATACTCGCACAGCGTCACCGAAGGCGGCGTCACATCCAAGACCGATGAGCAACTCGGGGTGATCCGGGAAGAGGAGTTGCCGATGGATCGCATACGGCTCGTCGCGCCGCCGGAGCTGGATGTCGCCCTGCCATTCACACTCCCTGTGGGCTCGCACCCCCTGTCGCTGCACATTATTCGCGGCGAGCGCCAAGACATACCGTTTCCCGACCCCGACTCGAACCCTCCAGCGATCACACTCCGGCCGGGGGAGGTCGTCGAGCTGAGAAGAGAGAAGTAGAGGGGATCAACCGGGGCGGTCCCCTTTGAAAGCGTGTCCCCCACCTGCCGCCTCGCGGGCGCCGGAGGCGGGGCGACCGTATCCGCTGCGGAAAGACACGCTCGAGCTTGAGATGTTGTGGAGGGGGAAGGGTTGCGCGGCGTTCTCCCGGATGCCGTCAATGAACGGAACGCCCTGAATCACGTCGGGTGACCTTTCGCTTCCGTTCAGGCGCCGTCTCTCGGCTCTATGGATATCCGATGTAGGTGTTGAACGCATCCGCCGGGGTCACCGTGCCGCCTCCCCCGGGGACCGTGACCTGCAGCACGTTGCCCGCCCCGGGCGAGGTGGCTGTGATCGTTCCGCTGAAACTCCCCCGCACCGTCACATTGCCAAACACGCCCGCCAACAGCGCGCCACTCAGGTCGCCCCCAACTGCGATCTTGATGCGCGGCGCGGAGCCCGTTATCTCCACCGTCCCCCCGAGCTCGCCCAGGAGATTCACCGGCCGGAGTACGTCCGCCCCGAACGTTACCGTCGATCCCGTCTCTACGCTCGCCCCGCCAAGGCCCCCCACAATCCGCACGGTCCCCACATCGCCGTCGAGGTTGACCGTCGAGCCGCCGGTGACCCCGCCGCGGATCGACTTGAACGCCGCCGTGGTCCCCCCCACATGCAGCGACGACCCGCCGTCCATGGGCCCCTTCTTCATGAGGACCTGCCCCACATTCCCGGAGATATCGATGGAGGTGTTTGTCACCCCATCATACAGCAGCGCCGTCTTCACATCGCCGGTGATGTTCATCGTCGCCCCGTCGATTCCGCCCTTCACCATCATCCTGCCCACACCGGCGCCGACGGCCATCGTGCCGCCCGTCATCCCACCGAACATCAGGATGCCCACGGCATGTCCCCCAATGTCGATGTCCGTGTCCGTGAAGGCCCCCACGCTTCGGAGGACCCGCACGTCTCCCGTTACGTTGATCGCCGTCCCGTCCGCGCCGCCGAGGAACAACGCCTTCTTCAGGTCGCCCTGCACCGTGAGTTCGCTCGTCAACTGGCCCCGCACCTTGACGACGTGCACGCTCACGCCATCACCCCCCGTGCCCGTCGAGACAATCTCCCCGTCCGCGTTGCCGCCGATGTCCACGTTACGGATCATCCCACCGCCGTAGATCGCGGTGGCCTCGCCCGTTGTGCCGTCCCCGTCCAGATCCGTATCGGTCACAGCACCCACGCTCGCCAGAAGCGGAGCGATGTCGTATCCGGTCACGTTCCCCTTTACGGTCATGGACAGGGCGTCGTTCGCACAGGCGAGGAAAGAAATATCCTCCAATGCCCCGTGGAAGGCGAGGAGGGGGGGTCTCAGGTCGACCAGTCGCACGGGAGCGGCCCCTGTGGGGTTCACGAGGATTCCCAGGCCGGTGGGGTTGCCTACTATGCTGACCTTGATCACTGACCCCCAGCGGTCCATCGCTACGCGCACATCCGACGCGTCTACGTCGGCGCTGGCGGGGTCGCCGGTGTCGGTGTCGTACAGGATCACCTGCCCGCCCGCCAGCACGAGGCTTACCACATTATTCACATAGATCGTGGCGTCGTAGTCCGCGCTGGTCCCGCCATCGCCGTCGCCTATGGTAAAGCGAACTGTCCGCGCTCCGATGGTGGGGTCTGCCGCATCGGTGTTCTCGTAGGTGATCGCCTGAAGCACGGCATCCAGCCGCGTCGGTGTGGCGTTGCCGGCCGCCTGATCGAAATCGATAACGAGGCTGTTCCCCCCGGCGCCGTCCGACGAGATCGTGCCTATTGCCGTCCCGCCCACCGAAACGACACTGCCCACCGTCACGCCCGCGCTGAGCGTCACCCCCCCGGAGGCGTCGATACCGAGCACGTCCTCCGCCGGGTCGGCGCCCGCTGCGATGGACACGGTCAGCGCGCCGCCGTCGAAGTCGGTCGAGTCCGGGTCGGTCACCGTCGCGGCGGTTCCTTGGTCGATGACCTGCGGGCCGGTCCCGGTGCCGTAGTTGAAGGAGTCCCCCTCGAGGTTGTTTATCGATGGCGGGTCGTTCTGGGGCGTGACCGTGATGATGAACGTGCCGAGGGCGGGCGCCGCGCCGTCCTCCCCGCCGTCGGCCAGGGAAAAGTCGAAACTGTCGGACAGTGTCTCACTGCCGTCCTGGACATAGACCACGCGGTCGTTGTCGATGTCCTCCTGGGTGAAGGAGGTGATGGGCAGGCCGGGGCCGGTGGTCAGCTCCAACTGGCCGTTGGCAGGCCCGCTGGTGACGGTGTAGGTCAGGCCGGCGCCGCTGTCGTCCGGGTCGCCTTCGTTCAGCATGGTATTGTCGATGGTGGCGGACGCCCCTTCATCCAGCGTGAGCCCGGTGTTGGTGGCGATGGTCGGGGGGTCGTTCACGGGCGTTATCGTGAGGGTGGCCGTCGCGGCCGGGCCGGTGTTGTCCCCGTCGTCCGTCGCGGTGTAGGTGATGGCACGGTCGGTGGTATCGGGTTCATCGGAGGTGTTGTCGTATCGGATCGACTCGATCAGCATCTCCATCGTGGTCGCGTCGGTCGAGCCGTCGTCGATGGTGATGATCAGCTCCCCCGTGCCGCCATTGTACGCCCCGATGGTGACCGCCTCGCCGTTCACCGTCTGCGCGCCGGTCCCGTAGGTGGACGAGAGGCTCTCCGATGCACCGTCCGGCCGGTTGGTCAGCGTCACCGTCAGGGCCTTGAACGTGCCGTCGTCGGTGATGGTGCTGTCGGTGTCGGCCGTCGGCGCCGCGCCGGCGTCCTCGGTGAAGGCCCCGTTATAGTCGGATCCCGCGGCCCCCGATGAATCGTCGGCGTCCAAGTCGATAACCGGGGCGATAACGATCTGGATCGTGCTCTGGGCGACATTGGAGTCGCCGTCGCCGTCGTTGACCACAACGTTCGCCGTTCGGGCGCCCAGGGTGATGCTGCCCATCGGGGTGGTGTTGGCGTACTGGATCGACTCGATGACGGTTTCGTACTCCCCTGCGGCGGCCGTGCCTGTGAGCGTGAGTGTGCGGGTCCCGCTGTCATATGCGCCGATCGTGATCCCGTTGAACACCGTTCCCGCTCCGCCCAGCGTCGACGACAGGCTCTCATTTGCGCCGTCGGGGGCGGCGGTCAGGGTCAGGGTCGCCGATTCGATTTGATCGCCGGTATCGACGTCGCTGATCTTTGTGTCGATGTCGGCAATGTCCACGCCCGACCAACCCGCGAAAAATACCGTCGTGTAGTCGTTGCCGCCCGCCCCGGAGCTGTCATCGGCGTCCAGGTCGATGGTGGGCAGGTCGTTGATGCCGGTGACGATGAGGCTGCCGATCGCCGTGCCGGTGGAATAGGGCTCCGACCCGCCGTTGGGCTCCGTGTCGGCGTAGCTGGCGGCCCCGCTTACCGAGGCGATGCCGGCGGTCTGGTCCCACGCGCGATAGGTGATGGAGGCCGTCTCACCGTTCTGCGCGTCGGGCACGTAACGCATCCAGCCGTTCTCGTCCAGCAGGAGGGCCGTGCCGTCGGCGGGGGTGTTGCCCTGGTCGAAGTCGGTCCACGTGCCGTCCGTGCCGTTGGTGGAGTCGGAGGAGAACTGCCACGTCCCGTTGCCGACCATGAAGGTGACGGCGATGCCGAGCGTGTCTCCGTCCGCATCGTCGGCGGTGATGCTGCCAAGGATGGTGGAGACCTGCACGCCGGTGGTCGTGGTCTCCTCGTCGGTAGCAGTAAAGGCGTAGGTCCCGGACACGGTGGGTGCGTCGTTTACGGGGTTGACCGTGATATTGAACGTGGTGTTGCCGATCGTCCCGCCCGCGCCGTCGTCCACGGTGAAGTCGAAGCTGTCCGATATCGTTTCCCCGCCGTCATGAACATAGACCAGGAGGCTGTTGTCGATATCGCCCTGGGTAAACGTGGTGATCGCTGCTCCCGGGTTCGTGGTCAGCTCCAGTTGTCCGTTGGCCGGGACGGTCCCCACCGTGAACGTCAGCTCCGCCGCCGTATTGTCCGGATCGGAGACGGAGAGATCCACGTTCGAGATCGTTCCCGTCGCGCCCTCGTCCAGGGTAAGCCCCACGTTTGTGACCAGCGTCGGAGCGTCATTTGTCGGGGTAACGGTGAGGGTCGCCGTCGCGGCCGGCCCGGTGTTGTCCGCGTCGTCCGTTGCCGTGTAGGTAATCACGCGGTCGGTGGTATCGGGGTCGTCGGAGGTGTTGTTGTATCGGATCGACTCGATCAGCATCTCCATCGTGGTCGCATCGGTCGAGGCGTCGTCGATGGTGATAATCAGCTCCCCCGTGCCGCCATTGTACGCCCCGATGGTGACCGCCTCGCCGTTCACCGTCTGCGCGCCGGTTCCGTAGATGGACGAGAGGCTCTCCGACGCCCCGTCCGGCCGGTTGGTCAGCGTCACTGTCATGGCCTTGAACGTGCCGTCGTCGGTGATGGTGCTGTCGGTGTCGGCCGTCGGCGCCGCGCCGGCGTCCTCGGTGAAGGCCCCGTTGTAGTCGAGACCCGCAGCCCCCGACGAATCATCGGCATCCAGATCGATAAGGGGTGCGATGGCGACCTGGACCGTGGCGTGGGCGGTGTTGGAGTCCCCGTCGCCGTCGCTCACGGTGACGGACACGGTACGGTTCCCCAGCGTCGCCGCCCCGGCGGTGTTGTCGTATCGGATCGATTCGATCAGGTCTTCGTAGTCGGTCTGGGATGCCGCACCGGACAGGTCGATTTGCGTTGCCGACGTGTAGGTCACGGTGATACCGTTGACCGAGTCTCCGCTATTGACACCGGGGATCGTGATGCTTTCATTGCCGACATCCAGCACACCTGCAAGGATGACCTGGCCCGACTCCACTTCATCGCCGGAGTCCACATCGACAATGGTCGTGTCGGAATCAGCGATCGCCACTGTCGGTCCGCCGGGGGCGAACAGGGTCGCATAGTCGCTGCCGCCCGCGCCGGAGCTGTTGTCGGCGTCCAGGTCGATGGTCGGCAGGTCGTTGACGTCGGTCACGATGAGGCTGCCGGCCGCCGTGCCGGTGGAGTAGGGCTCGGTCCCGCCGTTGGTCGTCGTGTCGGCGTAGCTCGCGGCTCCGCTCACCGAGGCCGCGCCGGCGGTCTGGTCCCAGGCGCGGTAGGTGATGGCGGCCGTCTCGCCGTTCTGTGCGTCGGGCACGTAGCGCACCCAGCCGTTCTCGTCCAGCAACAGGGCGGTGTCGTCGGCGGGGGTGTTGCCCTGGTCGAAGTTGGTCCACGTGCCGTCCGTGCCGTTGGTGGAGTCGGAGGAGAACTGCCACGTTCCGTTGCCGACCATGACCGTGACGGCGATGCCGAGTGTGTCCCCATCGACGTCGCCGGCGGTGACGCCGCCGAGGAGGGTCGAGACCTGCACGCCGGTGGTTGTGGTCTCCTCATCGGTGTTGGTGAAGTCGTACGTTCCGGACACGGTGGGCGCATCGTTCACGCCGTTGATGGTGATGGTCACCGTCGCGCTGTCCGTGCCGCCGTCTCCGTCGCTGACGGTGTAGGTGAACGTGTCCGTCGCCGAGTCGCCGACGGCGAGCGCCTCGAACTGCCCGTCGGGATCGTAGTCGAACGTGCCGTCGCCGTTGTTGGTCACCAGGCCCAGCGTGCCCGTGGTGTCGAGGGTGGAGACCGACAGGGCGTCGCCCCCGGGATCGGTGTCATTTGTGAGGACGCTCCCCGTGGTGAAGATCGTGTCCTCGTCGGTGGAGAAGCCCGCCCCGCCGTCGTCGTTGGCCGTCGGCGCGAGGTTGTTGATGGCGAGCGTGGTCGGCGTCGTATCCGTTCCGCCCTCGCTGTCATCCACCTGCAACCGGATGGTGAGGGCGGTGCCGTTGCTGGCCAGGCCGAGGCCGGCGAGTGTGGCCCAGGGCACCGTCGGGCCGACGCCCGTGGCGTCGTCATAGGCGCCGTCGTTATCGAGGTCCCAGTTGTAGGTGAGAGCGTCGTCGCCGGGGTCGGTCGAGCCGCTGGCGTCGAGGACGAGGTCCTGTCCCTCACTGATCGTGTACGGCCCGCCCGTGTCGGCGGTGGGGGCGAGGTTGTTGATCGTGAGCGTCGTTGCCGCGGTGTCCGTCGATGTGCCGTCGTCGGCCTCCACACCGATCGTGAGGACGGAGCCATCGCTGGCGAGGCCGAGGCCGGCCAGCGTAGCCCAGGGGACGATCGGCGTTTCGCCAACGGCGTCGTCATAGGCCCCATCGTTATCCAGGTCCCACGCAAAGGTGAGCGGGTCGCTCTCCGGGTCGGTGCTGCCGCTGGCGTCCAGGGCCAGGTCTTGTCCCTCGTCGATGGTGTAGGGCCCGTCCGCGTCCGCCGTGGGGGCCAGTCCGGACGGTGCGATGCGCGCCTCCAGCTCCTCAACCGCCAACGGTCGATGAACTCGGCTTCCCATGATCGGTCCCTCCATATACATATAACAGAGCGAGCGTGGTTTGAATGCTATGAAACAAGAGAGAAAAACCCGCCACGCGTCCCCAAACGGAAAGCGGCTGGGCGTGCCTGTATGAGCGCAAAAACTGCCATTTAAACATTGTATCCCGCTGGAGTGAGGAAATCAACCGAAAAGACATTTCGCCGACTCGGCCGCCGGGGCCTGCGGGGCAGCGGGGGGAGGGTCGTGATCCAAGCGATCACATTTGCCCCAACTCGTAGCCCGCCTCGTACATCGCCACGATATTCTCCGGCGGGCTGACGACCTGGATGTTGTGGCAGGGGCCGAGGATGTAGCCGTTGTTCGCGCCGAGGATGCGGATGTTATCCTCCACCTCCCGGCGCACGTCCTCGACCGAACCTTTCACTAAAGTGAATTGGTTGTCCATCGCCCCGTGGAAGACGAGCCGGTCGCCGAAGTCCCGCGCCAGGCCCTCGCGCTCCATGCCTTTGCACCGCCACTGCACCGGATCGAGCACGTCGATGCCCACCTTCTCGACCATGTTGGGGAGGTTGTCCCGCACGGCCCCGTCGCTGTGGTGGAAGGCATAGCCGCCGCCCTCGTGGACGATGTCCGTCATGCGCTTCATGTGCGGGACGAAGAACTCCTCGATGTGGTCCAGCGAGACAAGCAGGCTCTCCTGCGTGCCCACGTCCTCCGCCACCCAGGTCCAGATGATCTTGCCGGGGATGGCCTCGTAGGTGCGGCGCGTTTGCTCGCAGCACAGGTCGTAGAGCTTGCCGAGGCAGTAGTGCATGATGTCGGGGTGCTCGTAGAAGTCCATGTAGCCCTGCTCGACGCCGCGCAGCCACTTGTACGTCGCGAAAGGCTCCGACCCGCCGCCGCGAATGACGAGGTGCTCCTTGCCCTTGATCTGCTCGGGGATCTCGGAATAGTCATACCAGTCGAAGCTCGGCCACTCGTAGTTGTCTTCGATCTCCTCGACGCTGTTGAACTCGGCCAGGGGATGGTGCACGGCGTTGCGGTAGTGCCCCGTGCCGTAGTCGGTGTTCTCGTAGCCGATGCCATACACGTCCTTGTCCGGCGGGATGGGCGGGCCGACGTACTTCGGCCCAACGGTCACGATCGGGTCGATATGGAGCTTCTCGAAGACCTGCGACAGGTTGTCGAGCCCCATGTACTTCAGGAGCTTCTCCGTCGCCTCGCCTGTCGCACGGTAGTCCATGGGAACGCGGTCGGGTTTCTCATGGTTCAGCACGGCCAGCCAGCGTTCGCGGGGTTCCATGATTCCGTTTCCTTTCATGCCGGCGGTTTGCCTTCACCGACGCCGGACGGACCATACCACACCCCCACTGTCGTTTGCAAGTCCCCCGGCCATGTGATAGGATGGCGAGTTCAGGAGAAACAGGATATTTGCGCAGGAGCTTGCTGTGGACTCAAAATACGTCTCATACGCCCCATTTCTATTTGCCGTATTTCTGATGTCGTGTCCTCATCCCTCGGCGAGGGCCGCCGATGATGCCACGGCGTCTTGGTCCTTCGAGGAGCCGGGGCCCACGGTGAAAGACCGATCCGCACGGGGCCTCGATGGCACGGCCACAGGTTGCGCCCGCGCTCCCGGACGCAAGGGCCAAGCCCTGAAACTCGACGGCACATCGGGCATGACCGTGCCCGACTCCCCGCTGCTTCACGCCGGAAAGGGCTTTGCCCTCGAGTGCTGGGTGATGCTGGACAAGGGCCCGGTGGATCCGCCCATGAACATCATCACGAAGGCAAACGAGTACATGCTCCGCGTCGATCCCAACAAGGCCGGCGGACATATCTCCTTTTACGTTAAAACGAAAGACGCCTCGTGGGAACCGCGCGCTCGCGGACCGAGACCCGAGGCGGGGAAGTGGTACCATATCATCGCCTCCTGGGATCGGCGCAAGGCCTGGGTCTGGGTGAACGGGAAACTCACCGCATCCAGGAAGCCCGGCGAGTGCGTGCCCACCAGCGCGCCGGTTGTGGTCGGCGGACCGGCCGAGGGCGTGGCGGGATTGGTTGGCCGAATCGACGAGGTGCGATTCTACGGCCATGCCATCGGATCGGTGGGGCTTGCCAGACGCACGTGGATCGGGGATAAACCAGAACCTGCCGAGAAACGAACCGATGCGTTGTTCGAGTTTAACGAAACCACCGAGGGATGGCACGAGAAGGAGGGTTCTGATGTCAGTGTAAGGGATAGTGCGCTCTGCGCCACGCTGAGCAGGGATGACTCCCTTCTGAAGGTGATCGGTCTCGACATCAATGCTGCCGCCTATCCCGTGGCCACCGTCCGCATGGCAGCGTCGTGTGGAAAGCGAGGCGTGTGTGTCTTCGTGTCGGACAAGATGGTCAAGGAGGTCCCCTTTCGCCTCATCGCCGACGGAGCCATGCACAGCTACACGCTTCGCTGTGCCCGGCAGAATCGCTGGGTAGGACAGATCTGGGGCATGGGGCTGCGCGTCGAGGGCGCGGAAGATACGCAAGTGCGAATCGATTTCATTCGCCTCGGGGAGACCTCGGACGCTCCGCCCGACCTGCGCATCCTCTCCCTCGCGCCCGAGCGGCGGATCATGGCGATGAACAAGCCGGCCGCTGTGAAGGCGTGGGTGCGCAATGTGGGAGGCCCGGCGAAGAACGCCGTCGCGCGGCTCTCTGTGCCGGCAGGCGTCGAGGTCGAAGGCAATGCGACACGACCGATCGGCGCGATGGGCCTCGACGAACAAAAGGAGCTTACCTGGACCCTCCAGTCGGCGAAGCCCGCGA
>JAADGH010000090.1 GCA_013152475.1 Planctomycetota bacterium | reverse complement strand
CCCCTCGCCATGACACCGTGCGGGTTGCAGGGAAACTCGACATCTTCTTCGTAGTGCTCAGTCCCTGGACCTAAAATTCATACTTCAACTGAAAATACCACGCGCCATTCACTTGTCTGTCCGCGATGTCTCCCAAGTGCGCATAGGCCAGAGAGAAGGTCAGGTTTTCACTCAGGACAAAACCGGCGCAGACATCCCACCAGTCATCCTCGTTCGCCACCAAACCAAGATCAGGCTCTCCGGCCGCCCAGTCATCATCCCCGCGGAGGCTGAACGGTTTCCCCCGGTACTCCGCTCCAATAGCGACCCAGTCGTTGATAAAATAGACGACACTTCCTTCAAATGTAGCGCGCTTCCTGCCCGTGAAGCCCAGGATGCCCAGTTGGGCCCCATCCGAAACGCGAACGCCTCCCGTAACCAAGAAGGGGTTGGGAAGGATGGACTTGTCACCGATGTTGATCTTCGAGAAGGTCTTGGTAAAGGTCCAGACAAGATCGGCGCTATGGTCGTGCTCGTAGCCCTGGGCCTGCAGGTAGCCGCCAAGCCTCCGGTCGATCTTGTGGATGTCCTGGTTCCATTTGAAGCTCACCCCAAAGGACATGGCAGGGATGAATGGAATATCCCAGGCATTTTCGTCCAGGAACAGCGCCTTCATGTTGAAGACATCCACCCCGATGTGACGGGTGCGAATATCGATGCCGCCGGGGACACCCAGGCGCTGTGTCAGCCCCTTGATTCGGGCGGGATACCCTCCCAACTGGAAATTCCAGTGGGAGTAGCTGAGCTCCAGACGTTTGAACAGCGTCTCGGAGATATGGACGGCATATAGGTCAAAACCCGAGTTCTTGTGGAAGACATACGTTGACCCCACGGCAGGAAGGCCGAAGATGCCATTTTCGTCGATCGGCTCGGGATTGATCACATAGGCGGTCGGGTTGAGCCCGATGCCGCCCATTCCTTCCAGTTGGAAGAGAGGAAGCGGCGGCCTTTTTTTTCTTTCCTTCTTTTCCGGCTTGGCGGGGGGGTCAGTCTGTACCGTTTTTTTGGCCACTCCATCGGCGCCGTTTCGTGTTTTCGCCGCCGGTCCGGCCTTTTCTGGTCCCTTGTCCTGGCCCGTGACCACCAGGCAGAGAACACATACGGCTATGATTACCTCCCAAGGACTGCTCCGCACCATATCTTCTCCTGTTCTCTGCAATCAGACGGAATGTAAATCTGCCGCACCGACCTTGATTCTTGCGGGGGAGGGACCAACCTGTTGCATAATACTATGAAGTCGATAGTATTTATCGGAGAATATTCAAAAAAATTGCGCTTCCATTTTCCATGCGGTGGTATCGTCGGAACGCAACTTTGCCCTCAGCAGAAGCCAGCCAGATCACAAGCCCATATCGGGAGAGCCCCCCAGGGCCGAGAGAAGGCGTAGTCAAGCAACCTATGTGCGCCCACGGTACTTCGAGCAAGCGACTGCCACAGTGCGGTACACAACGTGAGCAAACTTGGAATATGGAAAATACGCAATAAGAAAGAAAACAAGGACGAGATGGATGAAATACATCGGGTACGCCAGCACCGCTGCGCCCGCCAGCCGAAGCAGCTCGGAGAGGATTCCGGTAAGGGCCAGACCCGCCATCACCCCCAGAAAGAGGCAGTCATAGTAATTGGTCGCACCGGCCTTCTCCGGGTCCGTCGAGCGCTGGTAGATCATCAGGACCAAGCCCGATGCGAACAGGATTGCACTGACGTTGGCCAGTATCTTGACGGGGTGGTAGAGCTTCATGGGCAGGGGAGTCAGCTCCGGAAAGTGCATCCCGACGAGCGAAGCGACCTTGGGCAGGTACAATCCGAAGAATACGAGAGTCGTCGTAATAAATAATCCTACGAACCCGTAAAACACCAACAAGTGCGATACGCTCCGGGGATTCGGTGTATCACATTCGCGAAATTTTTGGTGCAGGGCGATCTCACGGACCGCAGCGATGATGCTTGGGATCAGCCCCGGTTTCGCTCCGTTTTCCTCCAGGGCGCCGTCGTTCTTCACATCTTTCCAGAAACGCGTCAGGCCCACACCCAAGGCGGTGAGCGCCCACAACGACGCCAGGATAAACAGGGGATCGAGCAGAAAATGGGGGAAGAATTTTTCGAAGACGATGGGGCCCTTGGGAATGCCCAAATGACCGGAAACGGCCAGGAGCGCCAGGATCAACACCACGGGAATGCCGAAAAGTATCGGCAAGAACTTTGCTCCCGCCAACATCTTCCCCATGAGGCCGGGGAATGCGTAGTGCTGGAAACTAAAATTGCGCGCCACCGCCATAATGTCCCCGGGCTTGCTTCCCCGCGGGCACCTGGCCGAGCAATCGCCGCACTGGTGGCACAGCCAGATGTCCGGGTCGCTCACGAGCCGGTCTTTCATTCCCCAGACAGCCAGCGCCATTTCCTTCCGTGGAAAGGTCGCGTTGTCCGGGGAGATGGCACAGACGGCCGAGCATGTGCCACACTGGAAACACTTCTTCAGAGACTCGCCACCGTGTTTCGTTGCCGCCCGGATGAAATCCAAATCCGGCTCGACCAGCATCGGTTCGTCGCCGGCCGCGGTGGAATCGACGGCAGCCTCGGCGGTCTCCTGATCTTTCGGCTCTTCCTGCTTCGCTACTGTGTCCTCAGAAGTCTCACCCATCGTATTCACTCATCATCAGATAGTGCCAGACACCACAATACCGTGTTCGCGTCACATCCCCTTGAATGGGTTCATGCCGATCTCTTCGATCAGATCGACAAACTTGTTGAATATCTCCGGCAGCTTTTCGTACTCGGAAATCTGCAGTTGATGGAGCTCGACCCTTTCATTCTCCATCGCCATCTGCTCCAGCTTTTCTCTGACATTATCGCCGCGGTAGTCGGCCAGTTCGCTGCCCTTGATGAAGTGGCACTGGTAATCGTCGCCATACTTGCAGCCGATCAGCAGTACGCCGTCATACCCGGCCGACAGGGCCTCAGTAACCCAGACGGCATTGAACGACCCCAGGCACCTTACGGGGATAACCCGGACGAACGGACTGTACTGAAGGCGATGCTGCCCGACCAGGTCCAGCGCCGGAAAGGCGTCGTTTTCGCACAGGAAGGCGAGTATTCTCGGCTTCTCCTCGAACTCATCCGGCACATTCACGGCCTTGATCATCGAGGCCACCATATCCACCGAATAGTCCTTGAAGGAAATGATCCGCTCGGGACAAGACCCCATGCAGGTCCCGCACCGGCGGCAGCGAGTGGCCCAGAGCAGCGGCGTGCCCTTCTCGTCCTCGTTGAGCACACCGAACGGACACTCTTCTGTGCAGCGTTTGCACTGGGTACATCGCTGCAGGAAGAAATCCGGATAGGACTTGTCCCCGGCCCGCGGGTGCACTGCCTCTCCTCTCGATGTCATTTCAACGCACTGAATCGCCTTCAATGCCGCGCCGGTGGCGTCGTCTCTGCTGCCGAGGCCGTCCATTGGCTGGCGCATACACCCGGCGGGGTAGATCCCGGTGCGCCGGCTCTCGTAGGGGAAACAGATGAAATGGGAGTCGGGAAAACCATATTCGAGCGCCGGGAGGTCCGGCCCTTGACGATAGGCCAGGTTGAGGATGGCCGTTCCCTCGTGACGCTTGAGTTGCTCCACCTTCTCCGCCGCCTCTTTTCGCTGTGCCTCCGATTCCCCATTCTCCATGATAACCCGCGCATCCTCCAAGGCCCGGATTGCTTCGCCATCGGCAGAATTAGGCGTCATGCCCGTGGCCAGGACCACCAAGTCCACCTGCACCTGGATCTGCTTGCCCAACATGGTGTCCTTGACTGTGACAACGAGCCTTCCGTCACCCCGGTCGACGCTGACCACTTCCCCCTTGGTCAAAAACACCCCCGGATCTTCCTGCACCCTCCGATAGAAGTCCTCATACTGACCTGGGGTCCGAATGAACTCGTAGAATATATAGGCCTTGGCGTCGTCGTCTTGCTCCCGCAAGTACATGGCCTGCTTGAGCGAGGTGAGGCAGCAGATGGAGGAGCAATAGGAATGGTGCTCCTTGTCCCTCGTACCGCCGCATTGGATGAAAGCGATGCTCTTCACATCCCCGCCATCCGAGGGGCGCGTTATGCGGCCTTTGTTTTTGACCATCTCCTCCAGATCGACGTTGCGAACCACGTCTTCAATCTCGCCGTATCCGAGGATGTTCCTGGGCTCCTTGGGTCTCCATCCAGTGGCCTGGACGATGGCGCCCACGCGGAACGTATCCACGGTTTCGCCGGCGGCCTTGCCGTTCCCGGTTGATTTCACGGTCACGTCAAAGAGCCCGGGGGCCCCTGCAATCTCGCCTGTGGTGGCTGAGGTATATACCTTGATCCGAGGATTGCCCTCAATCTCGGCGATCAGCGCATCCACACCCGTGTCTTCCAGTTCCCGATAGGGTGGTTTCGTCGGGATCGACTTGTGCTGCTTCGCCAGCCAGCCGCCGAGTTTCTCGGTCTGTTCGACCAGCCTGACGTCATATCCGGCCTTGGCGGCCTCCAAGGCCGCCGTCATGCCGGTGATTCCTCCTCCGAGGACCAAGAGGCCCTTGTCGATGGTCTCCTCCGGCTGGAAAGGCTCCAGCGGCTCCATCTTCTGCACCTTGGTGAGGTACATCCGCAGATAATCCTCGGCCAGCATCTGGGTATCTTCCTCCCCCGCTGGTTGGGACCACACCACGTGTTCCCGCAGGCCGATTTTCTCGACAATCACCTCCTCGGGAAAGGCGCTGTCGGGATAGCAGCGTGGAGAGATGCCGGCAACAACGACTTTGGTCAGACCTTCGTTCTTGATGTCCTCGTTCATGGACTGCAGCCCGGGGCCCTCGCAGGAGTCCACGGTCTTGCAGAACTCCACGTTGTATTCCTCTGCGGCCACCTTGCTCAAGGCATCGATATCAAGCGCTTCGCCTATCCCATAGCCGGTACAAATAAAGACACCGATTTTGTCTTGCATGAGATCATTTCCGATTATTGAGGCACTGAATCGCTTTCAAGGCGGCCGCCGTTGAATCTTTCGTCGAACGCGAAACGTCACAGGGACGTTTGGCGCAGCCGGCCGCATAGATTCCCTCGATGTTTGTGCTTCCATCGATGAAACCATATTCATCATAGCTGAGATCGAAGGGGATCTTGACATCGGCGGTATTGGGCACAATACCGGTGGCCAGAACCACCATGTCAAAGCCTCGGTGCAGCTTGTCCGCCGACAAGGTATCCTCCACATCCAGAATCAGGTCCTTGGTCTCGGGGTCCTCCGTGATCTTCCCCACCTTGCCTTTGACACACGAGACATTCGTATCCTCCAACATCTCGTAATAAAACTTCTCCAGGCGGCCGACGGTCCGGATGTCGATGTAGAAAATCGTGACCTTGGCTTCCTCGTTCTTCTCCCGGACGTACCGGGCCTGCTTCAGGGACCCCATGCAGCACACCGCCGAGCAGTAGGGGAGGTGCTTCTCATCCCTCGATCCGGCGCACTGCACAAACGCTACGTTCGCGGCCTTTTTGCCGTCAGACGGCCGCACGATTTCCCCGCCGGTCGGGCCTCCCCGGGCGGCCAGCCGTTCCATCATAACGTTCGTGATCACGTTCTGGCACCGGCCGAACCCCAAATTGTCGAGCTTGGCGGCGTCATAGGGTCGCCAGCCGGTCGCCACGATGACGGCGCCTACCTCGACCTCGATCTCTTCCTCTTTCATGTCCAGATCAACGGCCCCAGGCGGGCAGACTTCCGAGATCTTCTTGGCGTCCGCGTCCGACAGAGCCTCCCGGTCCAGGACGTAGACGGGCGGATAGGCCATGTCATGCGGCAGATAGAGCGCCTTGGTCTTGTCCATCCCATAGTTGAAGTCGTTCGTGCGCTCCGAGGTCAATCCCTCCGTCATGGAATCGTCGAGAGAATGCTCTCCCGTTACGTATCTCGGTTTTATTTTGATCTTGGCTTTGAAACTCCCGGCGCTGCCCGAGATCGCATCCACTGTGGCCAGTGTGTGGACCGTTATCCGCGGGTTTCGCCTGATTCGGCGGGTGTTGACCTCGAAACCGCATGTCGGAGGGCACATCTTGGGAAAATACTGGTACATGCGCACCACGCGGCCACCCAGGTATGCCTCCTTCTCCACGAGGATCACGCGATAGCCGACTTCGGCGGCCTCCAGCGCCGCGGTCATCCCCGCAATGCCTCCTCCGATTACCAGTATAGGTTTCGTATCAGCATTCATGAGACTCTCTTCTATTCGACATTATGAAAACTCAGCAAGTCTGGCTTTCGCCACTTCCTCATCGACCTTCAGGGTCTTTTCGCCAAGAAGACAGAATCTAAGCCATCGGAATCCGAACTTCAAGAGCTCAAGGTCATCTTCCTTGAGTTTCTCCGTCAAATCCGCCTCGATCTCGAACTTCTCGAAAAACTTCGTCTCAAACAAGAAGCGGCGGAACTTGTCCAAATCATAGGAGGCCATGAAGCACATATCAAGCTGCTTGGGCTCCACGATCTCGCCGAGTTGAATCTTGGGATGGAGTGTGATCTCGCCCCAGAGCTTCCCCATCTCATCGTATTCCTCAACGCCCTGGTCGTCCATCCATTCCTGGATGGTCCATTCCTTGTCGCATTCGAAGCCCTGGCAGTCGTCTTCCTTGAGAAGGAAGTAGAACTCCTCCTGCCCGGGCGTGTCATCCGGAGACGCCAGCCCGACCGGATACATCCGGCAGGGCCAGGGCCGGTCGGAATAAATGGTGCATCCCGTCTCCAGGTCCACAAAGGGACACTTCTTGTCCGCATCGTCATTCATTTTCAGGATCGGTATCGGGAGTTTCTGCTGCGGTCCGAAGGGCAAGATCGTGTAGCGGTCCAGGAACTCCTGCGAACCCAGCCCCAAGCGCGTCCTCATCCGAAGCACATCATAGGGCGTCAGCAGGATGTTTACGTCAGCGCAACACCGATTGAAACATGAGATCCCCGGATGGCAGGCGAACTTGAACGTGTCGCCCGGCTTCAGTCGCGGGTAGTTCTGCAGGATGTCCTGTTTCAGTTTGTCAAAACAATCCATGGCTCTTCTGTCCCTGCTCTATTCTTCCTCATCCCCCTCGATGGTTTTGTCCTTCATGGCATCGGGCGACCAGACAGGCAGAGGGCCCTTTTCTCCGGTCGTCGGATCGTAGCGGAAACGGTAGGACGCGCGGACGTTGTATTTCTCCCGCATCCACTTCCATCCACGCACATAGTACGGGCACTCATCATTGAAACACACGTATTGATACTCCGTGCCCCAAGTGGAAGCGAGAGGAGTTTTCCACTTGCTGAGTCTGCCGTCACAGTGGGGACAGGTCAGGTCTTTTTCGTCGTCGGGCACTTCACATCCTCGCTCTTACCACAATCCTCTCCCCATTCCGTCAGGAACGCAACGCGGCAAGTAAATTGTGGGAAAAGGGAGAATCTCCTCGCACAGGATGCCGCCCTCTTGGTCGTGAGGGCGACAAGAAGCTCCCACCGGTGAATAGTGTGCGTGGATGGCCCTAAGGGCCACCCACACACATGCAAAACACCAGCTAAATCCGCGAATCGCCTCGGCGTTTAGTCGTCGTAAATGCTGAGGACGTCGCGCTTGATCATCTCCCATTCCCCGCTCGCCGGATCGCACTTGCAGTTGACGAAAACCTTCCAGTTTTCATCATCAAGCTGCGGCACGTCGGCCCGGAAGTAATATCCCGGCCAACGAGTTTCCTCGCGGAACCGGACACTTCGCACATGGGCCTCGGCCTGCCACATCCGCTGCACATTCTCCCAGCAACGCATGAGCTCGTGCAGATTCTCGGCCGCCAGGTTCACGGAGTCTTCCTTCAGGAAGTCCATCAGCTCCATGCCCTTCTCCAGGAGTTTCTCGCTGGTGGTGAACTGCGCTGACACGCCACCCGCGTACTCGTCCATGATCTTCTGCAGACGGAACATGAACATCTTCGGCTTCATGTAGACCGGGTTGATGTCCGGATCGCTCAGTTTGCCCTTCTCCTGCTCGAACAGATCGAGCGGCTTCAGAATCTCGGCCCTGAGCTTCTCGACCTGCGCGTCGTCCACCTTGGGAGCATCCGGGTTCTCTACACAGTAGCGCACGGCCGATTTCGCCGCAAGGCGTCCCTCGGTGCACGAACCGGAAGAGAACTTGTGGCTCGATGCGCCGGACGCATCACCCGCGCAGAACATGCCCGGTACGGTAGACATCTGGGAGTAACCCCAGTTGTACTCCTTGGGGGCAATGTCCGCCGGGCCAGACACCCACGCGCCGGAAGCGCCGGAGTGCGACCCGATGAAGTAGGGCTCCGAGGCCGCGATTTCCGAGGATTTTTCCTCGGGCTGGGTGTTCGTCCCGGCCCACAGGATGGCCTGCGAAATCGTCATGTCCAGGAAGTCTTCCCATGCCTCCGCCTCGAGCTCTTTCAGTTTCTTCTTGGCTTGCTTGGGGTCTTCCTCACTGGCCGCGATCTTCTGAATCGCTTCCTCGGTGCGCATGTAGAGCGGGCCCTTGCCGGCCATGATATCCATCATGCCCAGCCAGTTCCGCAGGTTCGCCGGCATAGGCTTGACCTTGCCATACGGGACCCATTTCTCCAACTCGCCCCGATTCTCTTGCATGTACTCACCGTCGAACGCATTTGTGGCGCGCGACTTGAACAGCAGGAACCAAGCGCCCACAGGCCCGTAACCATCCTTGAACCGGATCGGGATGAACCGCACTTCCTGGCAGGTCATCTCCGCGCCGGCCTTCAGGGCGAAGTAGGCGCTCGAACCGGAGTTCCACGGCGGATACCAGGCGCGGCCAAGGCCTTCGCCCGTCGACCTCGGCTTGAAGACGTGCACGGCGCCGCCCATCGCCACCAGAGTAGCTTTCGCCTTGAACACATAGAATATGTTGTCACGAACACTGAACCCGACAGCGCCAGCGCACTTGTCACCGTCCAGTATGGGGCCGACGATAAAGACGCGCTCGTAGATGTTGTCGAGGCCCAAGGCGTTCTTCGCTGCTTCCGCAACGATGACCTTGTACGACTCGCCATTGATCATCAACTGCCAACGCCCCTCGTGAACGTAGTTGCCTTCCTCATCTTTCCAGATCGGCAACCCCCACTTCTCAAAGAGGTGCACCGTCGAGTCCACATGGCGGGCAATATCGGCCACCAGGTCCTCACGGGCTATCCCCATCAGGTCGTTCCGGACATAGTCCACATAATCCTTGAGCGTGTTCTGGCCGTCCTTCAGGCCAACGTACTGGTTGATGGCGGACAGTCCCATCGCAACGGCGCCGCTGCGATCCATCGCAGCCTTGTCCACGAGCGTAACCTTCACCCCGTTCTTCTTGGCCCAGTGCGCGGCTTCCACAGCAGCGCCGCAGGCGGCCATGCCGCCGCCAAGAATCAACAGGTCTGTTTCAATAACTTTTGTCTCAAAATCTGCCGATGTGACCATTCTGTTGCACCTCCTTATTTCGTCACTACTTCTGGAAGGCCGAGCGAATCCGGCTCTGTGAAAAGCACATTACTGCTCAGGTCATCCGATCCCGTGCTCCATCCGCCATCGGGAACCACCGAGCCTTCAGGCGTAGTCCGAATGGGGAACTTGAACCGCTTCAGCTGGCCATTGCGGAACTTGATCGTCCACATAATCGAGTCGGTGCCGCGCATGGGGGTCACGCTCGCGCCCATGGGAACGAAGTCCGCATACCCTCTCACCTCAATCGCATCGACCGGGCAGATCTTCACGCAGTTGTAGCATTCCCAGCACATCTGCGGGTCCCGGTTGTAGGCCTTCATGGTGTCCTTGTTCAAGACCATCAAGTCGTTGGGGCAAATGTACTGGCACGCCGTCTTGTCCAACGCTTTGCACCCGTCACACTTCTCCAATATCACATAGCTTGGCATTCATGTACCTCCTGTGACTTAGAACAAACTATTCTCTACTCTCCGCCGGCTCATGCCTTTTTCTCGTCGGAAGATTGCTTCTCCTTTCCTGTAGCTGCTTGGTGAAGTTTGATCTCAACTTTCTCATCAAGGCTGTCATAGTATTCTCTCAGGACCGCGATCACCTCCGGCTTGCTGAACTCCGCCGGAACCGGCTTTCCTTCCGACATCAGCTTGCGCAGCATCGTACCGGAAAGAAGGAGCCGAGCACCCGATCCGGGAATGACCTTCCCGTTCTCATCAATCTGCGCCTGCGACTCATGCGGACAGGTCTTCATCGACGCCATCGACCCGCACTCGTAGCAGTAGAACGTCCAGTCCATCTTAAGCGGCTGAATAAGTAGGGAGTTATGAGGAATTTCGTTGAAGATCGTCTGCGCGTCGAAGGGGCCGTAGTAGTCGCCCACTCCGGCATGGTCACGGCCTACGATAAGATGCGAGCATCCGTAGTTCTGTCGGAATACCGCGTGCAGCAGGGCCTCCCGAGGGCCGGCGTACCGCATCTCCATCGGATATCCGCCTTGCACCACGCGGTCCGGTCGGAAATACTTCTTGATCAACGCGTCAATCGCCTTTACACGGACCTCCGCCGGTATGTCGCCCGGCTTCAGCTTGCCCACCAACTGGTGGATGTACACACCGTCGCAGACCTCAATGGCCGTCCACGCCAGATACGCGTGGGAGTTGTGCATCGGGTTACGCAACTGCAGCGCCGCCACCGTGCTCCACCCGCGCTCATCGAATATCTTCCGCGAGTCGGCGGGACGGTGGTAGATCGATGCAAATTCCTTCGGATAGTAGCTCTCGCTCAAGACCTTGACCGGACCCGCCAGGTTCCAGGCGCCCTGCGCCATCACCTTCTGCACGCCCGGATGCTCCGTGTCATCCGTCTTGAAGATCTGTTTGCACTCATGCACTTTATCAATCTGATACTTCTCCGTGACCTTCATGGTCCCCATGATCTCATCTGTCTCACCATCCACAAGGGCCACTTCGTCACCGATATTGATCGAGCCGGCAACATCCTCGGCAGCAGAAAGGGTGATCGGGATCGGCCAGAACAATCCATCGGCCATCTTGAACTCATCGCACACCCCCTTCCAGTCATCCTTCCCCATAAAGCCTGTCAGAGGCGTGAATGCGCCGATGCCCATCATGATCAGGTCGGACGCCTCCCTGCTCGTCATGACTACCTTGGGCAAGGTACCCGCCCTCTTCAGCTCCTCTTCCTGTTCAGCCCCCGCCAGCAGCAGCGGCTTTACCTCAGACGCCCCATGTGGCTGGATCAATTTGCCCATGACTCTCCTCCTAAACTATACGCCTCCAGCGTGAAATCACACAATTCGCTCTTGGACTCGGCAACAACTCTCCAATAACTTAGACCTTTTTAAAACATGAAGTGGCCCCACAGAGGCAGCCAAACGCCCCGAAATGCCTATCGGCATACTACAACGTATACCCTCTGCGCAAGCAACATGCCAAATGAAGACCTAAACCCATAATATACTCTGTAACAACAAGTTGCGACTTATACATCACCCATAGAAAACGGCGCTACGTAACGGGGCGTAGGCATACGATTTCATCGAATCGATGTGAATCCACACGTAACACCTTATCATACAAAGAATTGCGCTAACTGACGGATATACCCACTGCGTAACGGAATTTCGGCAGTCAAAAACCCCAATATCGCCCCCTTTCGCCCCCCTTCGCTCATTGCCAAAATATCCGTATCTCATCATTCCGCCACTTGGAGTCGTTCTCTGATGGTGACGATGATTTTGTAGAGGAGGGTGAGGAGGAGGAAGCCGATGCCGTAGACGCC
>JAADGH010000215.1:40511-60956 GCA_013152475.1 Planctomycetota bacterium | reverse complement strand
TCGTCAAACTCCGTCCCCCGCCCGCCCCGAGTCGCTCCCCCCGCGGGAGCGTGGATTGAAACACATCAGCCAGAGCAAGCTCAGCCATTATGAGAAGTCGCTCCCCCCGCGGGAGCGTGGATTGAAACATTGTAGTAGTCTTGCCTGTGCTGTGTCCGCGCTGGTCGCTCCCCCCGCGGGAGCGTGGATTGAAACTGACGACGGTCATCGAGCGCATGGTGGTCAGCCCGTCGCTCCCCCCGCGGGAGCGTGGATTGAAACCTCGAGATGGTGGGCGAGTTGCGCCAGGGGATGCGTCGCTCCCCCCGCGGGAGCGTGGATTGAAACAAGGGGTTGGCCGGATCGCTGGCCGGTTTGTCGTGTCGCTCCCCCCGCGGGAGCGTGGATTGAAACCTTGAACAAGGAACTTCTGCCCGGCGACAGCCTTGTCGCTCCCCCCGCGGGAGCGTGGATTGAAACTTTTTGCTTGAATAATTGGGGGAGTGTGGTAGTATGTCGCTCCCCCCGCGGGAGCGTGGATTGAAACGGTGAGGGGCAGAAGGTGCGCGGCAGCCGCTACCGCGTCGCTCCCCCCGCGGGAGCGTGGATTGAAACTTTGAGGTCCTCCGGCGGGTCCACGTCGATTTGCGTCGCTCCCCCCGCGGGAGCGTGGATTGAAACATGTTGTCCTCCTATGTTGTTGCCGCCGCCCGAGGTCGCTCCCCCCGCGGGAGCGTGGATTGAAACTTTGGCTCTTCATCCCTCAGGCCATTGCCGGACTGTCGCTCCCCCCGCGGGAGCGTGGATTGAAACGCCCCGAGGTCATCGGCGTACTCCCGTTTCCACCACGTCGCTCCCCCTGCGGGAGCGTGGATTGAAACCATCCTTGGCCCTGATGTATCGCTCAGGTGATGGTCGCTCCCCCTGCGGGAGCGTGGATTGAAACTCCGTCTATAAGCTTGACGTACTTGTGAATCCTGTCGCTCCCCCTGCGGGAGCGTGGATTGAAACACCTCACAAACTTGGTCCGCCCCGAACTCTCTAGGTCGCTCCCCCTGCGGGAGCGTGGATTGAAACCTGCTCTTGCCCGCTTGGCGCACAGGCCCCACGCCGTCGCTCCCCCTGCGGGAGCGTGGATTGAAACGCGCCGGGTGAACTCGGCGATAATCCTATCGCACGTCGCTCCCCCTGCGGGAGCGTGGATTGAAACTGGTGAGTCAAGGTTTTTTGGAGGAGTGAGTGATGTCGCTCCCCCTGCGGGAGCGTGGATTGAAACGGCGAGTGGCAGGCTCCATTGACCTTGACAAACCGTCGCTCCCCCTGCGGGAGCGTGGATTGAAACTCCTCGGTAAAATCGTAGATCACCGAGTCGTAGAGTCGCTCCCCCTGCGGGAGCGTGGATTGAAACCTGGCCATCGCCCGGAGCGGGGGTAAGGGCAAGGTCGCTCCCCCTGCGGGAGCGTGGATTGAAACAACAGCATGGGCCGCATACCACGAGGCATGGATTCGTCGCTCCCCCTGCGGGAGCGTGGATTGAAACTGTTCGCATTTCCTCCAGGGGAAATGCAATTCGGGTCGCTCCCCCTGCGGGAGCGTGGATTGAAACTGGGAAGTGGGTGTAATTTCCGGGTCGGTTTCCGGGTCGCTCCCCCCGCGGGAGCGTGGATTGAAACTGCGAAAAATAGGAACAAAGAAAAATGCCTTACACGTCGCTCCCCCCGCGGGAGCGTGGATTGAAACATTTATACCGTATTGGAGTATATAATCAATATGGGGTCGCTCCCCCCGCGGGAGCGTGGATTGAAACTGGTCCGAACAGGGGGTTCCGATAACCAATTGGTTCTCTTCGATTTATAACCGGACAGTAGTGGGGTGGGGTGGGACAGTGCAGAAGCCTGTTTGTAGTGAGCAGTTTAGTGCGTTCTTCGTGGCGCAGACCGCCTGTCCAAAGAACGGACTGAAGTCCGCACTACAAACGAATCGCCGCCTTCCATCCCGATACGGACTTACGAAATGGTGCACTAAGGGCCAAACCATAGACAGATGACTCTGCAAAAGGGTATAATGCTCCCCATCGGCGCGAGGCCACAAACGGAATCCCCGTGGAGAGGTATTTGATGATCTATCGTCCGGCTATTCTCGTTCCCCAAATCGCTTTCCTTCTCCTGATTATTGTCGTTTTGGCCGTCCTACACGGGTACGTATCTCCCCAACACTTTCACGTGGCTGTGATCGTGTCGATCGCCCTCTTTGCGTGTTTCACACTCGTTTTCTGGTTCGTTCCCGCACGGATGCTGAGCAAGCCCTATTCGGCGCTGGCCAAACAAATGGTCCTGACCTCACGACAGCGTCCCGAGGATGGCTATCGAGCCGCATCCGAGGAACTAAAATCGCTCATCGGACAGTGCGGCGTCGCACTCACCCCCCTGCGGCCATCCGGCACCGCCGTATTCGACGACAGGCGTCTCTCTGTTGTGACAGAGGGCGAGTTCATCGAGCAGAACACCCGCGTGGAGGTCACCGCTGTCCAAGGGTCGCGTGTGATCGTGCGCAGGGCATCGGCGCGCCCCGGCGGCAAGAGCGGGAGTGTCTCATGACCCAGGAAGCGATCATCGGCATTGTCGGCGGCGTGGGACCGTATGCGGGGCTGGATCTCACGCGAAAGGTCTTCGATCAGACGGTCGCGTCGTCGGACCAGGAGCACCTGCCCGTCGCGCTCCTGTCCCTGCCGCGAGAGATCGTGGACCGGACGGAGTATCTGCTCGGCCATACCGCCACAAACCCCGCCCACTCTATCGCCCAGGTGATGGTGCAGTTGGAGCGCCTCGGCGCAGTCGTCGCCGGCATCCCGTGCAACACGGCCCATGCGCCGCCGATCTTCGATGTGATTGTCGCGGACCTTCAGAAGGCCGGAGCTTCGATAAGACCCCTCCACATGATCGAGGAAACCGCATCCTTCCTCCGCAAGCATTACCAGAGCATAACGACCGTCGGCGTCTTGTGCACGACGGGAACAGCGAAGTCAGGGGTCTATGCGGCGGCGCTGCAGAAGGAAGGGGTGCACGTGATCATGCCCGCTCCAGCGCGGCAGGAGTTCGTCCACGACGCCGTCTACAGCCAACGAACCGGTATCAAGGCCCGCCCCAATCCTGTCACGCCAGAGGCAAAGGGCATCCTCATGGGCGCGATTCATGAGCTGCAGACCCAAGGCGCCCAGGCCATCCTTCTCGCCTGCACGGAGATTCCCCTCGCCATCACGGAGCGGGCCATCGGGAAGACGATCGTCCTCGATCCCACGCTCATCCTCGCCCGCGCCCTCATCCGCGAGGCGAACCCGAGCAAGCTCAAGCCGTGGCAGGCTGGGTAGGACCGAAGGCAACTCGCGACAGGGTGGAAGGTGAACTATACGCCCGCCGTCTGCACAGCGGAGAGGAAACTGACAAGTTTCGCTTTGTCTTTCTGGCCGGGGCCCGCCTCCACGCCCGAGCAGACATCCACGGCAAATGGCCGGGCAATGCGAATGGCCCCCGCCACGTTATCCGGGTTCAATCCGCCGGCCAGGATGATAGGCCCGTACCGGTGGGCATCGGCCGCGATGGTCCAATCGAATGTTTTGCCCGTTCCGCCGCGCTGTCCGGGCACACGTGCGTCGAGGAGGTATCCGTCCACGTCATAGCGGCTGAGGGGTTTCAGATCACTTCGTTTGTCGATGCGGAAGGCCTTGATAATCTTCAGGGGACGGAGATCGCCGATGTAGGTGGGACGTTCATCGCCGTGCAATTGCACCGTATCAATGCCACAGGCATCGCAGATACTCCAGACCGTGCGGACGGTTTCATTCACAAACAGGCCCACGGGGGTCACAAACGGCGGCAGCGATGCGACGATGGCGCGAGCTCGATCTTTCGTGATGATCCTCGGCCCCGTGGAGAAGTTGAAACCCAGGGCATGCGCGCCGTAGCGAACGGCAAGGCGTGCATCCGTCGGGTTAGTGATTCCACAGATCTTGACTCGAACCATGTCATATCCCTGAGCCGGGATTCCCAAACGCCCTTCGATGCCTTTAGTTTATCATGCCCCACTCCGCCCGTCAATGATCAAGACCGCGATCTCTGCACGAGACCGCCGCCTGCCTGCCAACGCGGATTTTGTTTGAAATGGCCGCTCTCGACTGCTATACTGATCGTCCCGTGTTCGGGCCTCTTCTATAAGTATTCAACAGATGTGTTTGTGGAATAGTTCCACTGGCGGAAAGGAGTTCCTGTAAATGGCGAAGAAAATGAAGTACGTCTATTCCTTCGGCGGCGGTAAGGCCGAGGGCCGGACAGACATGAAGAACCTGCTCGGCGGCAAGGGCGCCAACCTGGCGGAGATGGCGAATCTCGGCCTGCCCGTGCCCCCCGGGTTTACCATCACGACGGATGTCTGCACCTATTTCATGACGCACGACGCAAAATACCCCCCCGCGCTGAAGGGGGAGGTGGAGGCCGCCGTCAAGAAGATGGAGAGCGTCATCGGTATCAACTACGGCGATCCCAAGGACCCGCTCCTGGTCTCTTGCCGCTCCGGCGCGCGTCAATCCATGCCCGGCATGATGGAGACGGTGCTGAACATCGGCTTGACAACAAAGACGATTCCCGGTCTCATTAAGAAGACAGGCGATGAGCGGTTCGTTTACGACGCCTATCGACGGTTGATCACGATGTACTCCGACGTGGTCATGGAGAAGGCCGCAGGCATCGAGCCCGAGCACGACCGCGGCATCCGCAAACAGCTCGAAAAGCTGATGAACAAAAAGAAAAAGGAGGTCGGCGCCAAGAGCGACGTCGATCTCTCCGCAGCGGACCTCAAGGACCTCTGCGAGCAATACAAGAAGAAGGTGAAACAGGCCCTCGGCAAGCCCTTCCCGGACGATGCGATGGACCAGCTTTGGGGCGGCATCGGCGCGGTGTTCCAGTCCTGGAACGGCAAACGAGCCGTTGACTACCGGGTCATCGAAGGCATCCCCCATGAATGGGGCACCGCCACCAACGTGCAGTGCATGGTGTTCGGCAACATGGGCGACACTTCCGCCACGGGCGTGGCCTTCACGCGAAACCCAGCCACCGGAGTGGACGAGTTCTATGGCGAGTGGCTTCCGAACGCCCAGGGCGAGGACGTGGTCGCCGGCATTCGCACTCCGAACCCCCTCAACGAAGATACCCGGCCCGATGGAACTCACCACCTGCCGAGCCTCGAAACGGCTATGCCCAGCGTCTACAAGCAGTTGGTGGGCATCCGGAACAAGCTTGAATCGCACTATCACGACATGCAGGACATCGAGTTCACCATCCAGGACGGCCGGCTCTGGATGCTGCAGACGCGAACAGGCAAGCGCAACGGCCCGGCGGCCGTGCGCATGGCCGTGGATATGGTAAAGCAAAAGGGCTGGAAGATCCGCAAGGAAGAGGCCATTGCTCGCGTCCGGCCCGATCAGCTTGACGAGCTCCTCCACCCGATCATCGACCCGGACGCCGAGAAAAAGGTCAAGCCGATCGCCAAGGGGCTGCCCGCCGGCCCCGGCGGCGCATCGGGCCAGATCGTTTTCAGTGCGGACGACGCCGTGGCATGTGCGGAAAAAGGTCGAAAGGTCATCCTGGTTCGCGAGGAGACCAACCCCGAGGACGTGACAGGCATGCGCGCCGCCGAGGCAATCCTCACGGCACGCGGCGGCATGACGTCGCACGCGGCCCTCGTGGCCCGGGGCTGGGGCAAGTGTTGCGTCGTCGGCGCCGGAGATATCAGCGTCGAGGGCAAGTCCATGATCGTCGCCGGCAAGACCTACAAAGAGGGAACGATGATCACCCTCAACGGCACGAAGGGCTTCGTGTACGAAGGCAAGCTCCCCACCATCAGCGGCGCAAACGACAAATACTTCGCCGACTTCATGAAGATGTGCGACCAAATCAGAAAATTGGGCGTGCGCACGAACGCCGATACCCCCGAGGACGCCAGGAAGGCCCTCGAGTTCGGCGCCGAGGGCATCGGCCTGTTTCGAACGGAGCACATGTTCTATGGTGAAGGATCGGAGAAGCCGCTCTTCGCGCTGCGGAAGATGATCCTGTCGTCCACGGAGGACGAACGGCGAAAGGCCCTGAAAGAGCTCTATCCACATGTCAAGAAGGACATCAAGGCCACACTCGACGCGATGAACGGGAAGCCGGTTACGGTCCGTCTCCTGGACCCGCCGCTCCATGAGTTCGTCCCGGACAGCACAGAAGAGCGCCAGAAGCTCTGCAAGGCCATCGGCATCTCGATGAAGGAGTTCAAGGCGCGGGCCAGCGTGCTCCACGAGACAAACCCCATGATGGGCCACCGCGGGGTCCGGTTGGGCGTCACCTATCCGGAGGTGTCCGAGATGCAAGTCCGGGCCATCCTCGAAGCCGCCGCCGAGCTGAGGAAGAGCAAGAAGACTCCCCTGCCCGAGATCATGATCCCGGTACTCGGGGAGGCGAAAGAATTCGCGAACCAGAAAGAGATCATTGATCGCGTGGCGGAAGAAGTGCGCAAGAAGCACAAGATGAAGGCCTCCCAGCTTCCCTTCCTCGTCGGCACGATGATCGAGATCCCTCGGGCCTGCCTGAAGGCGGCGGAGATTGCGGACATGGCCGAGTTTTTCTCCTTCGGCACCAACGATCTGACGCAGATGACCTTCGGCTACAGCCGCGACGACGTAGGCGGGTTCGTTGCCGAATACATCGAGAAGGGCATCCTGCCGAGCGATCCGTTCAACATTCTGGACCAAACCGGGGTCGGCGAAATGGTGCAGATAGGCATTGAGCGCGGACGGTCCGCCCGGCCGAAGCTCAAGGTCGGCATCTGCGGCGAGCACGGCGGCGAGCCGTCCTCCGTCGAGTTCTGCCACCGCGTCGGCATGAACTACGTGAGCTGCTCCCCCTACCGCGTGCCGATCGCGCGGCTCGCAGCGGCTCAGGCCGTGGTAAAGGAAAAGATGTAATTTCCCTTCTGTAACAAAAACGGCGGTCCGTGGCACAGTCCATGGGCCGCCGTTTTTCTTTGCCTTCCGCCAGGCCGTTCCTGGGGACTTTACTTCTCTTCGGGCGTGGGAAAATCCTTGGCGCATCGAAATCCCACTGCAGGTCGGGGGGTGCAGGGGTCGATGCTCGCGCGCAATTGGGCCTGCGCATAGAAGTGGTATGCTCTCCAGTTTCCTCCCCGCACCACGCGGGTGTTCCCCTTATCGGGGCCTTTGGGATTGCGGGCCGGGCCGTACTTGTAGTATTCATCCTCCCAGAAGTCGAAACATATCTCCGAGACATTCCCCCCCATGTCGAAGCATCCCCACGGGCTGAGATCCCCCTTGAACTTCCCCACCGGCGCGGTGTTGCCTCCCGCGCGAAGGATTTTCTTTGCCTCCTTGGTGGCCGCCCACTTTTTCAGCCAGTCCCCCATCGTAACGCCCTCTCCGTATTTGAACCCGAGCTGCTCAAGCGTATTGCACAGGCCCGGTTCGAATTCGTCACCCCAGGGGAAGGCCCTTTGTTTCTTCTCGCGCGCGTCCCATGCGGCCGCCTTCTCCCATTCCGCCTCGGTAGGCAACCGTTTCCCGGCCCACATCGCATAGGCCATGGCATCTTCCCAGGTCACATAGACGACCGGATGGTCCTCCTTCCCCTTGGGGATTTTTCCGCCGTTCCGACGCCAATGTTCGGGGATGAACTCATACCCCGTGGCCTTGATGAATTGCTCATACTGCCGATTGGTCACCTCGTATTTGTCGATGAAGAAGGCATCCAAGTCCACCTCGCGCTGCACACGACCATACGACGAGGAATCCCCTTCCCGGCCCATCAACGACTTTCCTGCCGACACCGCCACCATGCCCGCCGGCACGGTAACCTTGCGTCCTTCGACGCGAATCGACTTCGGCCTCTCGGAACGAAAGGCAGCGATAGGCTTCAGGGTCGCATCCGGCTTCAATGCCTCCGACGCCTTGGGCACCTTTCGGCCAAGCCCAGGCACATCCATCGCACAACGGAAACCAGAAAAAGGGGCGGTACTTGTCGGGGGGTCGCCATTGCGAACATGACAGTCCATACGCCAATCCGTCATCATCCAGTCCCCCCCGCGAGCCACTCGTCGCTTCCCCACCTCCGTGTTCACCGGATTGCGATAGGGCGCTTTCCGGTAGTAATTGGGATCGTACCAGTCCGCGCACCATTCGCGCACATTGCCTCCCATGTCGAAGCACCCACACGAACTGACATCCTTCTTGAACTGGCCAACGGGAGCGGTCCCGCCGCCTTCGGCAATGATTTTCTTCCCCTTTTCGCTGCTGCTCCACTCCTTCCACCAGGCAACGTGCTTCGGATACTCATTGTCTTCATAGGGACAGCCCTGCTGGAAGCAATGGTTGCCGGCCTCCCTGTCAAACTCATCTCCCCACGGGAACCTGTACTGCTTCCCGCTCTTTGCATCCCAGGATGCGGCCCGTTCCCATTCCGCCTCGGTGGGCAGACGCTTTCCCGCCCACTTGGCATAGGCGGCAGCGTCATCCCAGCTCACGCAAACCACGGGATGATCCTCTTTGCCCTTCGCGAACGTTCCCCCGGTGTTCGCCCAGTGTTTCGGAATCCGGTGGCGCGTGGCATCAACGAAGCGCTTGTATTGCCTGTTCGTCACCTCATACTTGTCGATGAAATAGGCATCGACATAGACCTCCTGCCTGATATTGCCGAAGTAGATGCCGCTCCCGCCCCGCATGAATCGGCCGGCAGGCACAAAGACCATCCCGGCGGGAACGGTAATTCGTTTTCCCTTGCGGGTGATGGTTCGTGGTTTCTCCCCCGGGTAGGCAGGGATCGCATCCGTCTTCTTTACCGGCGCCGGCGCAGCTTCCGGTTCCGCTTCCTTTTCAGCGGCCGCTTGCCGCAGTCCATCGAGAAGCGCCAGATAGGGCCGCACCTTCACGCCCTGGTCCGCCGCAAAGGCCAAATGCTCCTCCGCGTCCTCCAGGGACTTCGCGTCCGGGGTGCCCTCAAGGAGAAACACGGCGACCCCGAGCTGCGCGTTCAGCGTCCCGCCGCCCGGGAGAGGTATCTCGGCCGGCAACACTTGCAGGTACAGGTTGCGTATCTCGCCCTTCTTAAAGTCGGTCCACTGTTTTGTGAACTTTCCGCCCGCAGCAACAATCTCTCTGGGGCTGACTTGGGCAATCTTGCCGGCAAAGCCCCAGCGCTTTGCCACCTCTTTCATCTCGACCTGCGCCTTCCCAGAGTTGAGGCGGTTGATTGCGAGGTTGCGCATAACGCGAAGTTTCTCGATGTTTTCGATCTTGAATTCGACCCGAGAACCAAACTTCGGAACCAGAAGCTTGGCGCGGACGACCGCCTTTTCATACTGATACCTGTCAATTAGCTTGTTGATCGGCTTCACGGCTTTATCGAATGCCGCTTGATCGACGGCAGCCGCCTGGGTCGCGGGGGCCTTTGGCGAGGGTTCGGGTTTCTCAGGTTTGGCCGATCCCTTCGGCTTCGGCAACCCGGCCCCTGCCGGCTCCTTCGCGGCGGGTTCGGCCGGCAGCGCACCCGGGATGTCCACCGGCGGTTCCTGCGCGGCAGTTTTGGGAACGTTCAGTTTTTTTGCCACAGCAGCAGGAGCTTTCGCCTTTCCTTTATTCCCGGGCTTCGCCCCGGTCTTCGAAACCTGTGTCGCGCTCGGCTTTGGCTTTGGTTCCGGCTTTGGTTCCGGTTTCGGTTCCGGTTTCGGTTTCGGCTTTGCCTGTACCGGTTTCGGCTTCTTGGTGGCGCTCGGCTTCGGCCTCGGCTGCACGGCATGCCTCGGCGCAGGTTTCGGCGCCGCCGGCGGTTTGGACATCAGTCGCACCACAACAAATGCCGTTACCAACACAAGGGCGATCATCGCCGCCGCCGCGCCCCCCAGCCAGACGGCCAGTTGCCTCTTCCCCTTTTTTTGCGCGGGAAGGGCCTTGCGCAGGCTGCCGGCTCGCAGGTCCGCAATGAGTTCCTCGCACGACTGGTACCGGTCGTCCGGGTTCTTCGCCATCATCTTCTCGATGATCTGACAAATGGCGAATGGGATGTTCGGGTTGATCTCGTTCGGCATCCGCAGGGGTTCGGTCTTGTGCTGGAACAGGATCGCCATCACCGTGTCGCCCTGGAAGGGAGTCCGCCCCGTGATGGCATGATAGAACGTGGCGCCCAGGGCGTAGATGTCGCTCCGGTGGTCCACCGCCTTCCCGGAGCATGCCTCGGGCGACATGTAGTGCGGCGTGCCCATCACCTTGCCATCCACGGTGATCTCGGTTGAGCCCGCCTCCCACTTCGCCAGGCCGAAGTCCGTCACCATGACGCGTCCCTTGCGGTCCACCATGATGTTTTCCGGCTTGATGTCGCGATGGATGATGCCCTTCTCGTGAGCGGCCGCCAGGCCCTTCGCCGCCTCCATGATGATCCGCGTTGCGCCTTTCACGTTCGGATCGGCGGAGTTGATGATCTGCCGAAGTGTCGTCCCCTCGACGTACTGCATCTCAATGAAGTACTGGTCGTTCACATCGGAAATCGAGTGGATCGTCACGATATTGGGGTGCGCGAGCTGAGCCGCCGATCTGGCTTCCAGAAGGAATCGTTCGATGAAGGAGGGGTCCTTGCCCTTGACCTTTTCGGAAAGCTTCTTGATCGCGACAATCCGGTCCAGTTGGACATTCCGCGCCTTGTAGACCGTGCCCATCGCCCCCTCGCCGATCTCCTCGATGATCTCGAAATTCCCCACGGTCTTCCCAAGGAGCGGGTCCCCTTGCGGCGCGGGTGGGGTGGCTTTCCGCCCCGATGGAGGCGCAGTCTCCTTGTCCATGGGCGGTCCGCCGGGCGGCTGATTCGGGACACGAACGCTCTCCCCGCAGTTTGGGCACTTTACCTTCTTCCCCGCCAGTTGGTCGGGGGCGCGGAGCACCTGCCGGCACTCCGGGTGTGTACATGTAAACTTGATGGCCATGGACGGGTCACCGCCGGGACGTCGGGACTGTGGCACACATGTCTCTGTTCGTCGAAGTCTTGAGTGTACTCGTCTCGATCCCGATTGTCAAGCTCGAATCAACGACGATCCAGGCTGCCGGCCCGGCCAAAATCCCGTTGCAATACATCTGCGCCCGTGATATGATCCCCATCTTGATGGTATTTGCGGATGCGAGTCCGTATGGGTAGTTGGCCAAGAAGAGAGAAAAGAGAGTGACCATGAGTCAGCAAGCAGGTGTCGTCAAGGTCGGAATCGCGGGGCTGGGTCGGAGCGGGTGGAATATCCATGCCAAACACATCGAAGCCCTGTCTGATAAGTTCCAGGTGGTGGCCGTTACCGACCCCGATACAGGACGCATGAAGGAGGCCGCTGACAAGTTCGGCTGCAAGACCTATCCCGATTTCGAGGCGCTCCTCGGCGACAAGGACGTGGAGCTGCAGGTCGTTGCCACACCGTCATATCTCCATGCTCCGTGCACCATCCAGGCCCTCAAGGCCGGGAAGGACGTCGTCTGCGAGAAGCCCATGGCCACATCCCTGGCGGAAGCGGACGAGATGATCGCGACATCAAAGGAGACGGGCAAGTTGCTCAGCATCTTCCAAAATCGCCGATACGCCGCCGATTTTGTCAAGGTAAAAGAGGTGCTGGATTCCGGCAAGCTCGGGCGCATTGTGATGATTCGCATCGCGGTTCATGGCTTCGGGCGGCGCTGGGACTGGCAGACGCTCAAGGAGTACGGCGGCGGGTCGCTGAACAACACCGGCCCCCACTTCCTCGATGAAGCCCTGCAGCTCATGGGCGGTGACGAGGTGCCGGAGGTCTTCTGCCAGTTGGAATGCACCCTCACCTGCGGCGATGCGGACGACCACGCCAAGGTCATTCTTCGCCTGCCGGGCCACCCGATGATCGATATGGAGATCACCGCGGCGTGTCCCTATGGACAGCCCACCTGGCTTGTCATGGGGACGCAAGGGGGTCTGACCGGGAACGCGAGCGGGCTGAAGTGGAAGTACTTCGACCCGAAGGACCTCCCCCCGCGCCAGGTCGATCGCAAGCCGACGCCGGATCGAAGTTACAACCGGGAGGACATCCCTTGGCAGCCGGAGGAAAGCTGGGACCCAAAACAAGAGCCCGGGCCGCCGAGTAACCAGTTCTACGTGGATCTCTACGAGACAATCCGGAACGGCAAACCGCTGCACATCACTCCCGAGAGCGTACGCCGGCAAATGGCCGTTCTGGAGGAGTGCCACCGGCAGTGCCCCCTGGAGTAAGGGTCGGTCCTCTGCATGACATCGAACTCATCCGGCAACACGAACGAGCGATCGCGCCTGCCGGAGGAGCTCACCTATCTCGAAAACCGGGAGATCTACGAGGCCGTCGTCCTCGGCGGCCTCGCACGCGCCACGAAGACCCTCGACATCGCAACGGCGAATGTCAAGGACATGCACGTAGAGTGGCAGGTTGATACGATGCCGATGCTGCTCTCGAAGGGGGCGAAAGCCGATGCACAAGACGCGAAGGGCAACACGCCTGTCCACCTTGCGGCTCGAAAGGGACCCCTGGCCGCAGTGGGCTTGCTGCTGAAAAAAAGCGCATCCCAACATCAAGAACAAACAAGGGCACACACCGCGCAACGTGGTGAAGAACGGCGAAGGACAGCTCCCCATTTCGATGGCGCTTCCCGGGGATGGAATTTATAATAGCGAATATCGGGATGGGCGGCTGATCGTGCCCATCCCCCCCATCCAGGATTTCACTGCTCCACCCACACCGGTGAGGACCAGGCGATCTCGTCGTCGTCCTGGAGGACACGCACGTAGTAGAAGCTCTGCTTCTGGCGCGGCTGGGTGTCCTCGAAGACGAACTCGGCCGTGTTGCCCTCCGGGGTCACGGTGTGGACGAACTTGTTGTCCTTGGCCACCTCCACCTGCTTGATCTTGCCGGCGGCGAGGACCTTGACGGATACCGACACCGTCTGGTCCGCCGGCACGCGAATGACCTCGCCCATGAGATGGCCGTTCGCTCGAACATCCATGAGGATCTTCGCAGCGGTGGTGCCGTAGGTATGCCGTTTGCGACAGGCCTCGAGAATCGCGGGCCGGGTCAGCTCGGGCGCGAAGACCGCCGCCTTGCCGTTGCCGCCGCCGTGGTCGGGGCTGGCGATGACGCCGATGATGGTCCCCTTCGCCCACTGGTCCTGGATAGAGAACCCCTTTGTGAAGATGCGCGCCTGGCGCGGCGCGCCGAAGTATTCGTACGATCCCCGGTTTTGGAAGATCTCGGCCACGGGCTGGTTTTTCTTGTCCACGTAGTACCAGTCCGTCTTGGATCCCCCATCGGCCAGTTGGTGGGGGATGGTGATCTGATCCACGCCCTTCAGCATCTTCCACAGTTCGTCCGGCGGCGTGTTGTCCACCGGATCGAAGAACCGTGGGTAGTGCTCGTTGGCCAATATCACGTTTCGGTGTCCGTAGGTGCCCCGCTGCTTGGGCATGCGCACGTTTCTCCGCGACCCGGCCCACTCTTCCGCCAGATAGGTGATGAACCGGCCGGGGTCCTGGTTCACGCTGGTGATTTTGCGTAGGTGCTGCCAGTCGTACGGGATCATGTCCTGCCCGTGATCGGTCAGGGCGGCGAAGTCCAGCCGGGCGATGTCGCGCACCTCGGTGAAGTTTGTATCCGGTGCGCCGTCGCCGCGGGCGTTGCATTGCGAGAGTTCCGTGTGTTCGTGGAAGAGGCCCCAGTAGAGCTTCAGCTTTTCGCCCTTGTAGTCGATGACGAAACGATCCCGGTCCTCGTCGAATCGGGTGCGGTATTCCTTGATGGTCTGCGGTCGATCTTCGGTGGTATATTCGCTCAACTCGAGCGATGCCGGGGGCAGGCCGTATTTCCCGGGATCGATGGCGCCATAGAAGATATTGCTGTGCTGAGGGCCCGTGAAGCCGATGCGCTCCGGCCGGTTCGGCCGGTCGTCGCTCTGCCACATGAGGTGCAGCGTGCCGTTTTGCGTGACCATCGACGCCCGGCGCGTCTCGCCGTCCAGATTGCCCGAGGCGAGAAGCGGTTCCGACCACTGTGTGCCGCTGTAGCACTGGACCCACGTGTCCCAGTCGCCGCGCTGCCCGCGGGCCTTCCTCATGGCGACCCAGAGGCGCCCCTGATCGTCCATGGCCAGGGAACCCAGCTCCGCATACTTGTGCAGCATGGCTTTTTGCATCATGCCTTGGGGGGAGAGCAGTTTGTCGCCGACGATCTTGCCGATGTGGATGCGTTTCTGCGTCCGGGCGCTCATGTGGTACCCGGCGAAGAACGAATTGTCCCAGCAGATCCACGGCTCGCCGCGGAGGGACGCGAGATAGGGCCGCCGGTCGAGGAAGGGGTCGGTGGTCAGGCGCACCTCCGGCTGCCACTTGCCGCCCACGTTGCGGCGCATGTAGATGTCATAATTGTTGTCGCGGAAGCTGTCATAGGCCACGATCACCTCGCCGGTGTCGGTGACGCAGACCGTGGGGTTCTGATCCGACGTGGGATTGTCCGTGAGCTTAATGATTTTGTCGGCCTTGCCGTCGGTTAGTGTAGTGCAGAAGACATCGCGTCCTCCATCCCGGTTGCCTTCCCATGCGACCCACAGGCGGCCGGACTTGTCCACCGCGGCACATGCCTTTACCGCAACAGACGGGTCGGTGGTGACGCGGATGATCTGGCTGGGGCCTTCGGCGCTCAGTCTGGTGGCATACACGTCCCAGTTATGGTTGACCTCCATGGCCCAGACGAGCCACGCGCCGTTGTCCGCGCCCGCGACCTGCGGCCAGAGTATATTGCCATCGCACTTGACGGGGATAGTGACTGTCTTCTGAAGACCGCCATTGCGAATCAGGCAGGCCTTCAGGCGGTCGCCAGCCGCTGCGACATACGCCTTTACGGGGTCGGTCCGGTCCTCGCCGGGGTTGACGTAGGAAATCCACGCGGCCCACAGATTGCCGGCGCCGTCGGCCGCCATGCTGGGCCAGTCGTTGTAGCCGTCGTTCTTTGTGATGTTCTGTGGGGTCTCGGCCTGTGGAAGCGCGACAAGCTCCACGTCATCCAGGAAGACCGTGCCGGGCTTTCCAAACGCACCGAAGGAGGACGGAATGGCGAACCGGAGTGTCTGCTTGCCCGACTCGCGGGGGGAGAACATCACCCCGTACTTCCGCCATCTCTTGGAACATCGCCTGATCTCCATGATCTCGCTTCTGCCTTTTTTTCCGTAAAGCAGATGCACGATGCCGCGCGTTCGGTTGGGCGACCTCATCCAGAAGGACACGCGATAGACGCGGTTGGCATCGAGGTCGATCTCCTGGGCGATGAGGCGGGCCTTGTTCTTTGCTTCCACGGCTCCGGCGACACATTTCGTCCCCGAGTGGGCTTCCCTCTTGCTGTCGACCAGTTTGACGCTGGGCTTTCCCCAACCTTCGAGTCCGTTCTCGAAACCACCGTTCTGGATCAGGTTTGCTTCCTGTTCCTGGGTCAGGGCGGTGGGGGCGCGCAGGGCGAGGCAGCACATGATAATCAGAGCGAGAGTGACGAAGGGTCGGTGTGACATGGCGCATGCTCCTTCCTGAGAGTTGCCACAATAGGACACCCATAGTTTACCTGCTGGCGTTCCGGACGTAAAGACAATTCGCGATCGCGAAGTGAAGGGGGTCAGCCCTTCAGACCCAGAATCCTGAGAATTGCCAAGAGCATGGGCACGAGAAAGAGCACGGAGACGATGTTCGCGGCCACCTTGTAATTCTTGCGGAAGATGTCGGCCATGATGTCCGGCCGCCGGAGAAAACGGCGGGCAAGGAGGTTGAACATCCGAATGAATCCGCTGAGGAAGCAATCGGCTACGACGGCCAGGAAGATGAGAAGCAGCCCGTCAATCCGTTCGTCGGCCGGCGCGACGAGGACCGCGCCGGAGGAGACAAAGAACATGGCAAACGCCAGAACGCCCCCTATGACCAGGACGACGCTCGGCACATTGCTCTCGGGCGGAAACCAATCGTCGGCCGGCAGGTGGCCGTCCTGCGATTTCATCGGCGACCGGTCAGACGCCACAGGCGCGAGGTCCTTTCTGCATCATTGAATGCCGAAGGTGAGGGTGGACATTTGCCCTTCGAGCGCGCGTATCGCCCCGTCGCGGGTAGTCCCGCGCCTTAGAAGATACGGCGTCGCGGCTTCCACCGTTTCCGACCACCGGACGCCCCCATCGGCCGAGATCAAATCCAGCTTGCACGTGGCGTGTATTCGATAGCCGGTGATTTCGCCGTCGCCGCCGTGGTAGGCCACGCCGCCGCTGTCGGAATAGGTTGCGCAGAGCTTCTGGACCCGTTGCTTTTTCACTTTCCGGGGTTCGATTACGATGAAGCGCTTTTGCTGGAGGATTCGCTTGAGCGTGCTCCGCAGGGCGGCTTCGGCTTCCTTCCTGGCCTCCGTATCGGACACGGGAGGGGCGTCGCGGCTGTGACGCACGGCGGGGTCTTGGACCGCCTCGGGCACGAACACCTTGTCGATTTTGATCTCGATGACGATCAGCGCGATCTCGTTGACCTTCTTGATCTTGGCCTTAATGAGTCCTACCGTCGACGGCGCGCTGGTCACTGCGAGCTTGCGGGCCCTCTCCAGCGCCGCCAGCGCGCTGGTGAAGTTCCGTACCTTGAGCGCCTTAGCCGCCTCCATGAGGTACTCCCGCACGGAGGCGAGCGCCTTGTCCGTGGTCCGGGCCGGCGGCTGCGGGACCGCCCCGGGCCCCGACTGAGACGACGAGTCGGGTGGCGGCTTGGGACGGACGAACTTCTCCTTGACCACCTTCTTGATGTTCACCTTCTTGAAGGTCATCGTGCCGTACTCCATCTTCAGCACGACTTGCTTTTCGTTCTCCTCCGTGATCTGCCCGGTGAATGTGTTGCCGTTTTTCATGACAACCCTGTCGGCAACGGCAAATGACGGGGCCAAACAGATCCCCATCCAGACGGCGAGGGCCATGACAGGGAATGACGTTCTACTTTGTCCGATCATCTCTCTACCCTTTCTCAGAGGCCAAGGGTGAATGTGTCCTGCGCGACACAATGTCGCCGAGGTGAAGCTTGAGCATCGTGGACCGCGTCCGAAACCCAATACCGAATAGGAAATTGAGCTGCTTCGACTGGTTCCCGTCATTCAGAGAAACGATGTTGGAAAGGCCGAGCCGAAGAAATTCCTCGAACGCCGCGTCAAGGAGAGGACAGCCTACCTCCCGGTATTGATTCTCGTCCGCGACGTAAAAAGAACCGATCACGCCTTTGCCCCGTTTTCTGTATCCCCAGAGATATCCGGCCAGATCAGTTCCGTCAGATACCCGGAGGCCGAAGGCATGGTCCCACTCCAGCAGGAAGGAAAAATCCTTGGCGCGGTTGAACCCTGACAATTCCTCCTCGGTACCGATAATCGTGACCATGTCCTCGGCGCCAATGGGTTCCACTGCCGCACTGGAATCCCCCGCGCGGGGATTGGCGCCCTCATTATTCAGACGCTCAATCGGCAGATGGATCTCAAGTTGGACGGTGCTGCCGACGACCTCAAACCCGTTCTTCAAGTACATGCTCACCGCGACCGGATTATGGGGGTAGGTGTCCAGACCGATCATTCTGCATCGTGCACCCGCGAGGTACTCCATGCCGGCCTGGAGCAGTGCCTTTCCGGCGCCGGCGGACTGTTCCCCGGGCGCGACCGCCAAGGGTCCGAACCAGCCCGACCTCCTGCGGGCGTGGTTGAAGTTGATCCCGATGATCGCCCCGTCCTTTTCCGCCACGAGCGCCCCCTCGGGGTCGGCCCGCTGCCAGAACTCGAAGAACTCCCGCTCCCGCATGGGCAGGTCGAAGGGCCGGCCGGTGAGCTTCTCCTGCAGGTCGCCGAATGCAACGCAGTCGATCTCCATCACCCGTTCGGTCTCCTCCGGTCGCATCGGTCGGACGATCAACGACATCTCACTCCTCGTGCACGGCCTGACAACACAAGTGTTCTCCTGATTGCAGTTTACCAGACTGCTGGCTGAAGTCAAGAATGAAGGATTGAACATCAAGCCGGACGCACACTTGACCCCTTCAGCACTATGGAGTAGAATGAGCCATGTGTTCCGGCATGATCCCTGTTTCTCTATTCGAGGCGCCCTGCCATGCGAAAATGGAACGTGTTTTTTGCGCTGCCTTTCTTCATCGGTCTATCCCTTTGTTTCGCCGATGACGTGAAGACGCATACCGAAACCGCCACGTCCAACCACCACAAATACAGCATCTCCCTTGGCGGGACAATGGACGGTACAAACACGCGCACGCCGATCGGATACGCCGTGTGGAGCGAAGTCTTCGAGCCGAACGTCTCACTGCGAATGGAGAACGTGGGCGAGACGGACGTGGTGAATCCGTGGGTCTTCATCAACGGCAAGCGCAACTGGCGGACGATGAAGGACATCGTCGCCGAGGCCACGATAGGATGCAAGACGGAGAAGGAACGGGCCGTGGCGATCTGGATATTTGAGATCACCCACCGCTTCCACTGGACCACCGGCGACGTGGAGGACATGGACCCGGTGAAGGTCTTCAACATCTTCGGCTACACCCTCTGCGGCAACGACGCGCATGTCATCTCCGACCTCTGGCGCACGGCCGGATTCAAGACGCGGCGCGGCTACCCCACGGGGCACGTCACGGCGGAGGTCTTCTACAACGACATGTTCCATCTCCTGGACGGCGACGAGAGCATCATCTGCCTTCGTCGCGATAATGAAACCATTGCGCCGGAATCGGAAATCGTCCGCGACCACGACCTGATGAAGCGCACGCACACCTACGGCATCCTCGCCGGGGACAATCGCACCACGGACGAGTTTTCCTCGTCGCTGTGCGTTTACGAAGGTCACCGCGAAGGCGAGCACCGATCCTACGGCGGACACACGATGCACTTCACCCTCCGCCCCGGCGAGGCGCTGGAGTGGCGGTGGGACAATGTCGGCAAGATCTACAACAAATGGACAGACTACAACATCAGCAAAAGCGTGATGGCAAGAATTTGCAACGGCCGCATGACCTACACGCCGAAACTGCCCGACCTCACGAAGCAGAACGGCACAGTCTGGAAAATCTACAGCCCGTACGTCATCGTCGGCGGGTCGATCAAGGCCACGCTCTCCCGGCCGTCGAAGGATGCAGAGTGCAAACTGCTCCTCTCCTTCGATCAGAAGAAGTGGACCGAGATCGCGGCGGCGGATGGGCCGGAGGCGGCGAAGGAAATCTCCATCGACAAGGAAATTGCAAAACCCGGCCCGGCGCGATATTTCTATTTTGTGAAAGTTCAATCGAAGGGCGATGCGGGGGTGAAGGCGATTGCCTTCGACACCATCGTCCAGATGGCGCCGCTCTCGCTGCCGGCGCTGGAGGTGGGGGAAAACAAGGTGTCCTTTGTGTCGGAATCCAAAGGCCCGCAACAGGTTAAGCTCACCCACTCCTGGCGGGAAAGCTCGGCCTCGCGCCCGCCTGCTGCGCCGCCGAAGGCGATCTTCCCGGCCGATGGCGGGACCGTGGATCGGACGCAGTTCGTGTTCAAGTGGTCGGAACCGAAGGATCCCGATGGGAACAAGATCGTGGACTACCACTTCCAGCTCAGCAATCGAGCCGACATGCTCTGGCATCTCTCGCCGAACTTCAACAAGCTGATCTCGAAGACCGCCGATAAGGGCAAGGCGCAATTCACGATCCCGTATCGGGGCCTGCTGAATCCCGGTCAGACCTACTACTGGCGCGTCCGCGCCCGCGACGAGAAGGGCGTGTGGGGACCGTGGGGGAAGGTGTGGAGCTTCAAGCCCGGCGGGCCGGGGGCGCCGATCAACGTGCGGCTGTCGCGGCACGACCATAAGACGCGGACGCTCAAGCTGAGCTGGCGTCCGAACCCGCACGGCGCGAAGCCGGTGAAGTACAAGATATACGGCAGCAACGAGAAGGGGTTCACTGCCAGCGACAAGCCCTACAAAATCCTGTGGCGCAGCATCCAGGGCCAGACCGACGTGCCGGGCAAGCGCGACATGAAGGAGGTACCGGCGAACTTCGCATGTGAGGCGACGGAGACATCGGTGGCCGTCATCGGACCCGATCTCAAATTCCCGAACGCGAATAAATGTTTCTACCGCGTGGTGGCCGTCGATGAGAAGGGCGTCGAGAGCGGGCCGTCGGACTATGCCACGACGCGCCGCCCCTTCATCCACACGCTGCCCCCCCCCGCACCGAAGGTGGGGGAGAAGTGGACCTATCAGGTGAAGGCGATTTCATCCATCGGCGACCTCCGCTGCCGCTCGTTCTACTATGGCAAGTATTCCTACAACGCCGGCTTCTGGGACCAGGATGATCTGCGCTACCACCTCTTCGCCGCGCCGGCCTGGCT
>JAADGH010000215.1:0-40474 GCA_013152475.1 Planctomycetota bacterium | reverse complement strand
CGCGAAGGACGCGGGCAAGCACTGCTTCCTCGTCTACGCCGACATCCCCAAAGTCGGCTGCAACTCGCAGCGGATTGTGCTGGACGTGAAGGCGAAATAGCGGTTGGCCTCACGCAGAGGCGCAAAGGCGCAGAGAAGAGAAGGGGCTTCCGGGGGCTTCGCCGCTTGGTTCATGTCCCCGTGCAGCATTCGCCCACGTCGAAATGCACTGTGAACATCGCAAATGTGAAAAATGAGGGCGGAAATCACTTGCACTAAAGTGTAGGTCCATTACACTTGACGCACAAGGGGAGTGCTGAGGACTGAGTCCGAAGAGGGGGTTCACATCGGCGGTGCGAAATGCTATGATGTGAGGGGAGCCACAGCCGACAGAGGGAATGAAAACGATGAACGCTGCCTACCGTGTGCTCTGCGCAGCAGTCCTGCTGGGTTACGCCCCCTGGCTGCTCTCTCAGGAGAAGGAGAAGGGCGATCAACCAGCGGAACGGCGCATCGTGATCCGCGACGGGAAGGGGATCGTGGAAGGGGCCGGCGGACGGGACGGCCGGCGCTTTCCCAGGGTCTTCGGGCGGGGCGCGAGGACCGTTGTGAAGCCGAATCAGGCTAACGTGGTCGACCGCGCCCGGTTTGATACCGCCGAGCTGCTCGTTCAGCAGGGCGAGGCGGCGGAGGCCATCGATGTGCTGCGCAAGGTCGTCGAGGCATCTCCCGACGCGACAGCGGTTTCGGCGGCGCATCTGTCCATCGGCAATATCCTGCGGCAGCAGATCAACGACATCAAGGGGGCGGTGGCAGCCTACAAGGAGGTCGCGCCTCCGTATGATCAACTGGCCGAGAACTACATCGTCGCTACATACCGCGACACCGGTGAGCCGCTGATGGCACTGAAGGTGCTTGAGGATGTGCTCAAGACAGCGGAGACACCGCAGCGGAAGGCACGACTGCTCGAACTCATCGCCAGGCTGTATCAGGAGCAGGGCGAGATCGACCTGGCCATCGAGACCTATCGGCGTATCCCGACGGCGATTACTTACGACGAAGCGATGGCGATGCGTGGCCGCAATGGGGCGCTGGGCCAGCGCTTCCGCATGGACCTCATTCGGCAGAAGCTCCGTTAGGGGGCCGACCAGTCGGAATGGGTTCCGTCCGGAGATTTCGTGAAACCTTTCCGCCTCGCGTGGGGTATATCCGGGAGGGAGACGGAGGAGTGCATTTCCACGGGAGATCGGTCTCATGCAACGGGTCCTGATCGTCGTCGCGCTGTTTTCTTTTCTGGTCTGCGCACAGGGGCAGGATAAGCAGAAATCGAAGGTGAAGCCGCTGCCGGACCGCTACAAGCAGTTCAAGCTCGGCATGCCCCGAAAGCTCCTTGAGCGAAAGATTACGCCGGTGTATACCCATGAGGCATCGGCGGACATCCGGATCATGGTTTGCGATGTTGGGGGCAATGAGATCCAGGGATTGCTTTTCGTGTTCTGGAAGGAAAAACTGGCCAGCATCATCATGGTGTTTCAGCCAGGCTATACGCTCAAGCGGATCAAGGCGGGGTTGGTTAGGAAGTATGGGGAGCCTACGAAGGAAGACCCGATGGAAACGCTGTGGGTCGACTCCGAGCGGGTCATGGGATTGAAGTTCGAGTATAACATCATGGACCTGCGTGACCGCGTGACGCTGTCCTACTCGGACATCAGCGCGTACCAGGAGATCAAGGCGGCCACCGGGAAGGTGCCGCCCGGTGCGGGAAAGAGAAAAAGAAGAAGAAAAGGCGGTGTGCCACCTCCGTAGGTCCTGCGAAAGGTTCGGCATGATCTCCTGCGCCTGTGCGGACCGGCCGGATCGAGACGGCCCGTTCTTCTCCGAGCCGAAACGGGGCCCCGCCGGGCCGACCACGATCGATATCCTCCCCGTCCGGTACTTCCCCATGCGGCCCCGATTGCCCGAGTGATTTTGATTGCACGGCCCGCCAAGGCGTGGTATCTTTCCCTTCACGTGAGACGTTTTTGCCCCCTGAATTCTTGTTGGGCGACACGCATGCCCAGGCGACGAGCCCTACTTGCGGTCTGTATTCTTACCGTTCTCTTCGCCCGCTTCCTTTGCGCCGATGCGCTGGAGCCGCTTGCGAAGAAGGCCCCCCTTCTGGCCCGGGCGCTCCGGAGCGATGCGACGATCTGTGGTCTCCTTGTAAAAGAAGAAGGGCAAAGGGCGTTGCGCCGGGTGCTGGACCTTGCGCGGTCCAGGGACCCGGACGTGCAGAAGGGGATGGAGATCATCTGCCGTCCCGTTCCGAAGACGGAGAAGAAAACGGCGATCCATGTGGATGGCGACGCCGAGGATTGGGCGGGGATAGAGGCGGCCGAGATTCCCGAACCGTCGGCGTTCGTTTGTGAGCGTGATGCGGCCCTGGGTCTCTTCAAAGCATACGCCGACGGCGAGACGCTGTATCTTCTCGTGCGAACCGAACGGGCCGGCTTCCTGTCCACGGGCGGAAACGACGTTGGATTCGACATCGACCTGATCGACCATCCGGCCCTCGACTGGCGGATTACGGTCAAGGGGGGCACGCTGGCGGTCATGCAGCAGGCCCAGCCGGTTCAGGAGAGCCACGCCCGCAACATCGGAGACCAGACGACAATCCGGTACGGGAACGTTCTTGAGATCAGCCTGCCGCTCGCGCTTCTCTCCGGCGGCCAAGAGGTGAAGCCAATCATCAGCGTGCGGGCCTTTACGGTCGTCAAGGGAAAGGGACGGGCCCGGCACACGTCAAATTACGCGTTTGTGGCATGTCCCGGTGCCAGGCCGGAGCACTACTGCCTGCCGTATGCCCGCAGCCTGTTTTACCTTTGCCTCGACTGTGATGTAGGGCGGGACGATCTGACGGCCCTCGCCCTGGCGATTTCACGGGCGATCTACTGGTACGTCGGCGATGGGGATGTGCGCAAGCAGGCCCGGAAGGACACGGCGGATGTCTATCGCATCGCGCGCGACATCGTCGCGTGGCAAAAAGCGCGCGGCCTGAAGACCACGCTGGCGGATTACCCGTTGGAGGCGCAATTGACCTGGGCGATGCAAGGCGCGGAGCGTGTGGGCGTTCGGTACTTCCCCATATTTCGTCCTGGAAAGCGCCCGACGCTGGAGGAGTATCAGTGGATCAGCCTTCGTCCGGAGAACCTTCGGCGGTTGCGCAAGATGGCGGAGGAGAACAAGCTGGTCGATGCCGACCTCTCCGTCACGGCGGAGAAGATCGACAAGTGGGCGCGGTCGGTCCAGCACTATCGCGTGAAGCTCGAGGAGATGAAGCGTCGCTGTGACCGGGGCATCCTGAAGAAGGAGACGTATGAAGAAGCAGCCGAAGAGGCAAAGAAGGGAATCGACAAGTGGCTGAAGCTCGGCGGGAGAGATGTCTTCTACGGTACAATGAACAGCGCCAACGCCGTGCTGAAGCTCTATGAGAAGACCGGCAATTTCTACGGCAACTGCAGCGACCACACCTTGCTCTGCACGGCGATGTACAGCGCCCTGGGCATCGCGCCGCAGCGATACTTTCGGGAACCGTCGCGGCAAAAGGCGGTGAACCATGTGTGGCCAGGATACTATGACCCTGCGGCGCGGCGGTGGCAATCGCCGCAAAAGGGGAAAACGAAATCGCATTCCTGTGTCTATTTCAAGTTTGGGTGGTATCCCGTTTATCTGGATTCCTATTGCCTGCCGAGGGGCCGCCTTCGCCCGAACGACAAGGATGCACTGCATCGGTATGGGGTGCAGGAGGTCACGCGCCAGCATCTGACAGCGGTCTTGACGCGTGGATTTGACGCGGCGCAGGTACGGGACTATCTCCTGACGCCGTGCCGGCGGATGCGCCTGCCGAAGGTGGCGCCGCCGGAGGTCCTGACTGTTTCCCCCGATGAGTCGGCCATTCGCGTCGGCATTTTTGCCGGCGAAAAGGCCAGCCAGCGTTCCGTGCGCAAGACGATTGAGGCATTGAGTTCGGTATCAGATATCGATGCGATATGGTTTCTCGCAAGTGACGTGAACGAGAAGCTGTGTAAGGGGGTGGACGTCTTCCTCTTCCCCGGCGGGTCGAGCCGCCAGGCGGAGATTATCGGCAAGGCGGGATGTGAGAGGATCAGGGGCGCAGTGCAAAAGGGCAAGGGCTATGTTGGCATATGCGCCGGGGGATACATGGCCGCCATCAGTTGGAACTGGTGCAAACCAATCAGGATGGTGGCGGCGCGGACGGATACAAAGTACTGGAACCGCGGAACAGGGACCGCCGTGCTCGATACGGTGGGTCCTCACGATCCGCTCTGGCTGTTCTATACGAACGGTCCTGTCTTTTCACCCATTGCGTTTGGCGGCTTGGGCGTGCCTGTGCCTCTGGCGAACTATGTGTCGGAGTTTCGAAAGAACAAGGCGCCCGAGGGGACCATGCGGGGGCGGGGGGCCATCATCGCCAGCACGTTTGGCAAAGGGCGGGTGGCGCTTTTCGGGCCACACCCGGACCTCACGCCGGGCATGGAGCATCTGCTGGTCCGCGCTGTGCGATGGGCGGGCAGCAAGGAGAAGCGCGGGAAAGAGATCCACTGGGAGAAGGTGTTTGGTCGGGATGCGGCCCCGCCCCGGGAGATACGCCCATGCCTCCACATGAAACGGGGAAATCAGGAGGAATGGCATGGTGTGGTTGTTGGCGCCCCGCGCGCCACATCCGACTGGCACACGGGGGATGTGGCCTTGGCGCTGACGGAGCGGCACGGGGCGCCGTCCGTTTGTGCCTACGGAATGCAGAGCATGTACGTCGGCCACGCCTTCGATGTGTCGTGGCCATCGGAGAGAATCTATTCGTATTGGCGAATGTCCGAGCAGCGTACGTACACGGCGGATGCGCGCCGCGTTTATGACGCATATCAGAAGGCATTGTTTGATGTGGGGGGCGCGCATGGCGCCCCTTTGAACCTCTACGTGGAGCTCCGGGGGCACTCGCTGCGAGCGGGGGAGAAGAGCAAGAAGCCGGTCTACCGGCAGGTGGTGGAGGCGTGCGCTGTGGGCTTCAGCGAGAAGGAGGTCCAGAGGCTGAAGCAGGTCTATGGTCGGCTCATGGACAAGATAAGTCCCAAGATCAAGGCCCCGATTTATTTCTCCAATCTTCCCGATGACCGAACGTATGAGGTGGAGGGCCGGAAGGTCGAATTTGAATACTCAACTCGTGACCTCGAAGAAACGGGGGCCATGCGGCCCGCGCGCGCGAAGCGGGCGCTGCTACTGGCCCTGCCGCGGGGAGCGCGGTTCGAGGGGGGAGAGCGGAGGAAGTATGTCGACGTGATCGGCGGTTTGCTCGTGGAAGCCGGAAAGATGGCCCGTGACGCCCCCGCCAATCGCTCCGAAGGGAACCTGCTTCGCAACGGCGGGATGGAGCGGGACATCGCGGCCGACTGGCTCAAGCGAACGCCCCATGACGAGAAGCGGAAGTTGAGCCGCACCGATGAGGTCGCGCATAGGGGCAAATGGTCCCTCCAGATAGCGAACACATCCGACGTCCATAGCCGCTGGCGACAGGGGAGCGACGGGTCGATCGGCGTGAAGCCGGGGACGGCGCTTGCCCTGACAGGCTGGGTGCGATCAAGCATCCGGGGCAATGGGCGGGCGTTGCTTACCTTGCTCACCTTGTCGGAAGGCAACCGGATTCTCTCCGTCGTGAGCACGCGCCCGGTTCGGGGCAAAAGCGACTGGACGCTGTGCCGGCAGGAGATCGACGTGCCCCCTGCGGCCACGCACTGCGCGGTCTATCTCGAACTTCGCGGAAAGGGGCAGGCATGGTTCGACGATGTGGCGCTTGAGGCGCGGCCGGACGCGCGGAAGAAGAAAAGGGACATCGTGCTGGCAACGGACCTGCCCGAGGACGATCCGATGCGGCGGAGCATCCGCGCCCTATGTCCGGGGAGGGTTGAAACCGTTGCACCTGCCAAGCTGAGTTCGCACCTTGCGGGCAAGGCGTTTGCTCTGGTCCTTCTGAGGGCAGGGGTGAAGGGATCGGGCTTGGTCTATTCGGCGCTGAAGGACTTCGCTCGGAGGGGCGGGACGGTCGTCATGGACTTGGGCAGCTACGGCGAGTCGTCGAAGCTGAAGGTCGACCGGAGGCGGTTCGCCGGCCTGCCACAGGCACAGGCTGTGTTTGCGGGGCGGGGCGGCGCACATAGGGTCTATGTCTATTGCGCGGATGACGTCCGGTCGGATGGAACGATCTATCTTGAGGCGGGAGGCCGGGTGGCAGGACGGTGGCGGCTGGATGCCGCGCGCAGAATCAAGGGCGAGGAGACGGTAGCCCGTGTGTTTGTAACCACGCCGGTGAAGATCAAGAAGGGCGATACCATCCGGCTCGCCGCAAGCCCGGCGGGTGGGGAGTGCTGCGCCGTGGACCGGCTGGAAATCGTCCCGACAAGGGGGAAGGCTGTGGTGATCCAGGCGGAGGACATGAAAGTATCGGGCTACTCGGTCGGGACAAACATTGCGTCCCTCGGGAAGGGAATCAAGACGAAGCGGAGTGCCATTGGCGAGAGAGTCCTCCGGATCGAGACGGAGAACGATGTGACGAGAGGCTTCCATGCCGGTGATCGCGTGCCGTGGTTCGGCGGCGAGTTCGATCAGGGCCTGAGTCCCAAAGTGATGAAGGGCGTCCGGGTGCTGGCGAAATCGGAATCCGGGGGCGCGAAGCTGATCGAAGAAAACATGGGAAAGGGGCGCATCATCGCCATGGACCTCTTGGGCGTGGACGAACCGGCGCTGGGGCGGCCCGGCGCCTACAACAAATATGTCTTCCTGAGCAACGTAGTCGGTCGAGGAGTGAGGTGGGGCGAGTTCGTGCCGAAGAAGCTGAGCTACGCCGGGTTCGTGGGGAAAATGAAAACGCTTGCCGAGACGTATCAAGGGATTACGCTCAAGGAAGAAGGCCCCGCATCCGGCGGGTTTCGGATTTACAGCCTCAACATCGGTGATACGTCGAGGCCAACGTTTTTCATCTATGCCGTCACCCATGGCGCGGAGTGGGAGCCGGGGTATGGTCTCCTCTCACTGGCGAAGCGAATCGCCGCCAGCCCCTCGGCGTGCGGGCTGGACCTGGACCGGTATGCCTTCAAGTTCATCCCCATCCTTAATCCGTGGGGGTATGAGAAGCGCTCGCGGAAGAATGCAAACGGCGTGGACATCAACCGCAATTCGTCATACTGCTGGGAGAGCTACACCCGCAAGGAGCCCGGCAAGGGCGCGGACGCTTACGACGACAGCAGTTGGAAGTGGAAGGGGCCGGCGCCCTTCTCCGAAGCGGAGGCGCAGACCTATAGGAAGATCGTGGACACAGGCAACATTCAGTGCCTGATCGACGTCCATTGCACGGCGCACTTTCTTGGCCTCCCCACCACATCCGGGCCGGAAAACGATGCGAAGGCGGCGGCGCTGCGCAGGATTTTCAGGCGGAACTTCGCCGGGCGATATGTGGCCGAGGTCCCGGTGGTTCCCGGCATCGTGCAATATCGGCTTGGGCCGATGATGTGGATGGGGGAGACACCGTGCTTGCTGCAATACAGTGCGAAAGACCGATACGGCGTTTTGCTGGAGCTGCCGGGGTGCTATTCGGCGACGTACGGCACGGTGATGCAGACGGACATCGTGGCGACGGCGTGCATGGCGGCGATCGAGGCGTATGGGGGGCTGCGGGCGGAGTGAGCAGCCCCCTTCCGAACCGTCGAATTTTCCTTGACCGGGTTCTGGCAGGCTGATAGAATCTGCATTCCCGTTGTACATTTGGGTCGAATGAGTCTGGTTTCCTGGTATTCGTTATAGGAGGAAGTATCGTGCCGAGCGACCTTGATATCGCACAAAAGGCGAAGTTGAAACCCATCACGGAGATCGCGGAGGCCCTCGGGGTCAGGCGCGACGAGCTCGAGCTCTACGGCGACACAAAGGCCAAGGTGAAGCTCGAAGTTCTGGATCGGGTGAAGAACAATCCCGACGGGAAATACATCGACGTGACCGCCATCACGCCGACACCGCTCGGCGAGGGGAAGACGGTCACCACGATCGGCCTGTCACAGGCCCTTCAGTATATCGGCAAGAAGGTGTTTACCTGCATCCGTCAGCCCTCGCAGGGCCCGACCTTCGGGATCAAAGGCGGCGCGGCAGGTGGCGGGTACTCGCAGGTGGTACCGATGGAGGACTTCAACCTCCATCTGACCGGGGACATCCACGCGGTGGGTGCGGCGCACAACCTGCTGGCCGCGGCCATCGACGCGCGTATCCTTCACGAAGATACGCTGGGGGACAAAACCCTGAAGAAGCTCGGCCTGAAGCGCCTCAATATTGATCCATACAGCATTACATGGAATCGGGTCGTGGACGTGAGCGACCGGGCGATCCGGAATGTCGTGATCGGTCTCGGCAGCAAGGGCGACGGACGTCCCAGGCAGTCTGGTTTTGATATTACGGTTGCCTCGGAGGTTATGGCCATCCTGGCACTTGCAACCGATGTGCAGGACCTGCGCAAGCGACTGGGCCGCATCATCATCGGCACCGATAAGAAAAAGAACCCCATCACGGCCGAGGACCTCGGCGCAGCCGGCGCGATGACGGTCCTGATGAAGGATGCCATCAAGCCCACGCTGATGCAGACGCTGGAGCACTCGCCGTGCTTTGTCCATGCCGGTCCGTTTGCGAACATCGCCCACGGCAACAGCTCGATCATTGCCGACAAGATCGCGTTGAAACTGGCCGACTACGTCGTCACCGAGTCCGGCTTCGGGGCGGACTGCGGCATGGAGAAGTTTTTCGACATCAAGTGCCGCATCTCCGGTCTCATCCCGCAGTGCGTGGTTCTGGTTGCGACCGTCCGCGCCCTGAAGATGCACGGCGGCGGGCCGAAGGTGGTCCCCGGTAAACCGCTGGCGACGGCGTACACGGAAGAGAACATCAGCTTGCTGAAGGCGGGGTGCGCCAACCTGAAGAAGCACGTCAAGAACGCACGGATGTTCGGCGTGAATGTCGTTGTGGCCGTCAACCGGTTCACCACGGACACGGACAAGGAGATCGAGGTGGTGAAGGAGGCGGCCCGTTCCGCCGGCGCCATGGGCGCATACACCTCCAATGTCTGGGCCAAGGGCGGCGAGGGCGGCGCCGAGCTGGCCGAGGCCGTCGTGAAGGCCTGCGAGAAAAAGTCGAAGTTCAAGTTGCTCTACCCGGATAAGGCGAGCATCAAGAAAAAGATCGAGACCATCGCCACGAAGGTCTATGGCGCGAAGGGCGTGGACTACTCGCCCGAGGCCGAGGCCAAGGTGAAGCTCTACACCAACATGGGCCTCACCAACCTGCCGCTGTGCATGGCGAAGACGCACCTCTCCCTCTCGCACGATCCGGCGCTGAAGGGCGTGCCGAAGAATGTCGTCATACCGATTCGCGACATCCGCGCCTCGGCGGGTGCAGGCTTCCTCTACCCGCTCTGCGGCGAGATGCGGACCATGCCGGGCCTGCCGTCGCATCCTGCGTTCATGGATGTGGACCTGGATTCGAAGGGGCGGGTGAAGGGCCTGTTCTAAATCGGCCGATCAGGGATCGATGACGGGGAGCCGTGACCATGGGCGAGCGGCTCCCCGGTGTTTTGGGTTGGAGTCGTGGAGTGATGGGGAGTGTGGGGGCAATGGTTTTGTTTCTTTCCAATCTTTATTGGCCCAATACTCCACCCCGCAGGAGAACGATGATGAGACACCTCGCTCTCGCGTTTTTCCTTCTGTCCGGTTCGTTGTGCCCTGCCGGGGACCTGACGGGCAAGATCACGCCACCGGGCAAGTGCAAGGCCATCAAGGCCGTCAGCCGGATGATGAAGCTCGAATACGAGGGCAAGATCAACTCGAACACCGGCGAGTATGTCATCAAAAAACTACCGGCGGGGAAGGTTGATCTCGTCTTGACGCTGCCCGAGGGCGCAATCAACGGAGTGGACCTCGGCCTGGAGGTCTATGATCAGGACCAGGCCCCCTTCACAGAGGAGGACAAGGCGACCCTCACGAAGTGGATTGTGGACAACTTCAAACTGGGCAAGGAGTTTGAGAACAAAGGGCGGCCGATCTACTTCAACGGCAATGCAAAGCATTGCAACGTGCTGGTGGAGAAGATTCGTGATCGCGCATTCCATGCAGGCAAGAATCAGGCGGTCTACCGCGTCGAGATATGGCTCTTCGACAAGATGTACGGCACGTGGCGCAAGCGGGCCCATGCCGAGAAGGTGGTCCTCCGGGAGCGCATTCCCCTGTCCGAGTACAACCGCAAGTCGTACTTCTTCGACCCGAAGCTTGGGGGCATCGAGGTGAAGGGCAAAGGAAAGACGACAACCTTCGACTACACCATCCCGGACAAACTCGACGCTTCGATGGGGAAGCTGGGGACGCCCGCGGGGAAATAGCGACCTCACTATTCCCTTGACTTTTCAGCCGTTCCTGGTTATCCTACGTTTTTGGTCATCCTACACTTATGTCGCTGCGCTTGGCTTTTCTGCTTGCGCTCAACCTGACATGATTTCGACATTACTCGAAGGCCTGGGAAAAGGACTGCGACGCGTTCTCGGCTCGCGCAATGAGCGTCTGCTCAAAGAGATGGAGCCGATCGTCGATCAGATCAATGCGTTCGATGCCGAGATGATGGCCCTGAGCGACGGGCAGCTCGCCGCCAAAACCGATGAGTTCAGGAACCGACTCGCCGACGGCGAAACCCTCGACGACCTCCTGCCCGAGGCATTCGCCGTCGTTCGCGAGACCGCGCGGCGCGTCCTGATCACGCCGAATCCAGACAGCCCCTATCCTACGATGCGCCACTTCGACGTGCAGCTCATCGGCGGGATCGTGCTTCACCAGGGAAAGATCGCCGAGATGGTAACGGGCGAGGGCAAGACCCTCGTCGCCACGCTTCCGGCCTATCTCAATGCCCTGGCGGGGGAGGGGGTCCACATCGTTACCGTCAATGATTATCTCGCCCGGCGCGACTGCGAGTGGATGAGGCCCATGTACGAGTTCCTGCACATGACGAGCGGCGTCCTGCAGGACGGCCAGACGCCGCGCGAGAAGCAGGAGGCCTATGCCTGCGATGTCACCTTCGGCACCGACCACGAGTTCGGGTTCGACTACCTCCGCGACAATATGCGCATCCACGTCGAAGAGCAGGTCCAGAAGCGCCGTCACTATGCCATCATCGACGAGGTGGACAGCGTCCTGATCGACGAGGCCCGAACGCCGCTCATTATCTCCGGGCCGGTGGAGCGCAAGGTCCATGCCAAATATGCCGAGCTGGACAAGATCATGCGGCCGCTGGCGCGCAGGCAGGCGAGCATCGTATCGCGACTGGTGAAGGAGGGGAAGCAGGCCCTCGACGAGGGGAACGAGCGGCTGGCGGGGATCAAGCTCCTCCAGGCCAAGCGCGGGCTGCCGAGGGACCGGGAGTTGATGAAAGTCCTCGCCGACCCCAAGGTGGCGAAACTGACAGAGCAGGTCGATTGGGAGTTCAAGCGCGACAAGCGGGAGCACGAACTCGACACCGAGATACTGTTTCTTGTGGACGAGCGCGCCCGGAGCGCATCGCTTACGCAGCCGGGGATGGAGTTTCTCTCGCCCAACGACCCGAATGCCTGGATCGTGCCGGACATCTGGGAAGAACTGAACGAAATCGACAGCTCGAAGGAACTGAGCCCGGCAGAGAAAGAGGAACAGCGGGCCGCCGTCTGGGAGAAATACCACGATACCAACGACCGGATCAAGACGAGCAACCAGCTCCTGGTAGCCCACGCCATGTATCAGAGGGACGTGGACTACGTCGTCAAGGGCGGGCAGATTGTCATCGTGGATGAATTCACCGGCCGCCTGATGCCGGGTCGCCGCTGGAGTGACGGCCTGCACGAGGCGGTGGAGGCCAAGGAGAAGGTGAAGGTCAAGGAGGAAAACCAGACCCTGGCCACGATCACCTACCAGAACTTCTTTCGGCTCTACGACAAACTGTCCGGCATGACCGGAACAGCCGCGACGGAGGCCAATGAGTTCTTCAAGATCTATCGCCTTGAGGTCGTCGCCATCCCCACGAACAAAGAGCTGATCCGGCTCAGCTACCCGGACGTGGTTTATCGGACGGAGCGGGAGAAGTGGGACGCCATCGAAAAGGAGATCCTGGACGTCCACAAGTCCGGCCGTCCGGTCCTCGTGGGCACCATTTCCATCGAGAAGTCGGAGTTGATCAGCGAAGGGCTCAATCGCGCGGGCATCAAGCATGAGGTGCTGAACGCCAAGCACCATGAGCGCGAGGCGCAGATCATCGCCAAGGCCGGCCAGAGGGGGAACGTCACGATCGCCACCAATATGGCCGGTCGTGGAACAGATATCATGCTTGGGGAAGGGGTGTCCGAGCTGGGTGGGCTGCACATCATCGGCACGGAGCGCCACGAGGCCCGGCGGATCGACAACCAGCTTCGCGGTCGCGCCGGCCGGCAGGGCGACCCCGGCTCGTCGCGGTTTTTCCTGTCCCTGGAAGACGACCTCATGCGCATCTTCGCGTCGGAGCGGGTGAGCGCCATCCTGCAAAAGATCGGCATGGAGGAGGGCATGGCCATCGAGCACGGCCTGGTGACCCGGTCCATCGAGAAGGCCCAGAGGAAGGTCGAGGAGCGCAACTTCAGCATCCGCGAGAACCTGCTGAAGTATGACGAGGTGATGGACAAGCAGCGGAAGCACGTCTATGCCCGGCGTCAGGCGATCCTGGAGGGGGAGGACCAGAAGGAGCTGATCCTCAGTTGGCTGGAGGACCTGACCCAGGATGCGCTCGACAAGTATTTGCCGGAGAAAGGAACCGTCGAGGAGTGGGACATCGATGGACTGTTGGGCTGGGCCTACGGCAAGGCGGGCGCCACCCTGCGGAAGGAAGACCTGCGCCTCAAGACGCAGGAGGAGATATTCGAGTTGCTGATGGAGGCCATGCGGCGGTCCTACGCCGAGCGGGAGAGCTTGATCGGGGATGAGCAGATGCGCCTCCTGGAGCGATACGTGCTCCTCGACCGGATCGACACGGCATGGAAGGACCACCTGTATGCCATGGACGATCTCAAAGAGGGCATCCATCTGCGCGGCTGGGGTGGCAAGGACCCGAAAGACGAGTACAAGACCGAAGGCACGCTGATGTTCGATGAGATGGTTCGAAATATCCAGGAGCAGGTGACGGACCTCATCTTTAAGGTGAGACTGCAGGACGAGGACGAGTCGACGCTGAGCGCCACCTGGGAGGGGGGGACGGCGGTGCATGAAGACGTGGGCTCGATCTCGACGCAGCAGGAGCAGGCCATCCAGTCGTCGGGGGAGGGGACGGTGGATCCCATCCGCGTGCATGGCGAGCGCGTGGGCCGCAACGACCCCTGCCCGTGCGGCAGCGGAAAGAAATTCAAGAAGTGCTGCGGGAGGTAATGGGAATACTCTTTGACATCGCCTATCTGGGCCTGGCCATGGCCCTGTCGCCCCTCCTGCTCTACCGCATGGCCACGCGCGAGAAGTACCGAGCCGGTTTTTTCCAGCGCTTCGGGAACATGCCGCGACGCGCCGGGCAGCGGGAGTGCATCTGGGTCCATGCCGTCTCCGTGGGCGAGGCCAAGATCGCGGGGCTGCTGGTCAAAGAGCTGGAGAAGGAGTTCCCCGGCTGGGACGTCGTCGTTTCCACCACCACCAACACCGGGCAGACAATCGCGCGGAAGGAGCTGCCGGGCAGGACGATCTTCTATTGCCCCCTCGACTTCAGTTGGACGACGCGGCGCGCCGTAAGGCGGCTCCGGCCCTCCTGTCTGGTCCTCATCGAACTGGAGCTCTGGCCGAACCTGCTGCGCAGTGCAGCGAAGGCCGGCATCCCCGCGATCGTCATGAATGGGCGCATTACCGAACAGGGCGCGGCGCGCTATCGCTGGTTGCGGCGCATCGCGCCGTGGGTTTTCTCGGGCGAGTGTGTCAGGCTGTTCTGCGTGCAGAACGATACCTACGCCGAACGCCTGCGGGGGGTGGGTGTCCCGGCCGACGGCATCCGCGTGACAGGCATGATGAAGTACGATGCAATGCGCGTGAAGGTCGGTCCGGACGCACAGGGGCGGATAAGAAAAATGATCGGGTTGGCCGGGGAAGACCTTGTAATCGTGGGGGCAAGCGTATATACTGATGAGGTTGTGTCGCTAACGGAGATCTACCGGGAGGTGCGGCGGGAGTTCCCGGGCGCCCGTCTCATTCTCGCGCCGCGCCACATGGAGGGGCTGAGCGACATGCTCCGGGGGATCGAACGGCAGGGGCTAAAGGCAATACGGTGGTCGACCGTCAGCAATGAGCACCCCGCCGATCTCGAGAACGGCGACGCCGTGGTGGTGGTGGACACGATGGGGGAGCTGGTGGACATCTGCTCCATCGCCTCGTGCGTATTCGTGGGCAAGAGCCTCTTCACATCGGCTGCCGGCGGGCACAACATGCTCGAGCCGGCGGGGCTCGGCAAGGCGGTCCTGTTCGGCCCGCACACAAGCAATTTCGATGAGGAGGCGCGGCTCCTCCTGGACGGGGGCGGGGCCGTTCGTGTTGAGGATGCCGGGGCGCTGAAGGAACAAATCGTGGGCCTGCTTGGGTCGAAGAGCAAACGCGACGAGTTTGGCGCGAAGGCGCGCCAGGTCGTCCTCGACAATATAGGGGCGACAAAGCGAAACATCGAGTGCTTGAAGGAGGTAGTCTCTTGAAGGGAGGTAAGCCAACGATGGCGAAAGGTCATGCGTGTTGCACGCAACCGCAGTCTGAGGGAAAGGATTTCTTATTCACATCAGAGTCGGTCTCCATGGGCCACCCGGACAAGGTGGCGGATCAGATATCGGATGCCATCCTCGATGCGCTGTTGGAGCAAGACCCCTACTCTCGGGTTGCTTGCGAAACACTGGTAACCACGGGGGTGTGCCTGATCGCCGGGGAGATCACGACAGCAGGCTTCGTCAATTTCGCCGATGTCGCCCGGAATGTGATTCGTGAGATCGGCTACACGGACGGGGCCACGGGGTTCGACTACAAGACATGCGCGGTATTGGTGAGCATCGACAAACAGTCCCCCGACATCGCTATGGGTGTCGATGCGGACAAAAAGAAAAAGCAGGGCGCCGGCGACCAGGGCATGATGTTCGGCTTTGCTTGCCGACAGACGCCCGAGCTGATGCCACTGCCGATTGTGCTGGCGCACAAGCTGATGGACCATCACGCCCGACTCCGGAACAAGAAGGCCATCCCCTACCTCCGGCCCGACGCAAAATCCCAGGTAACCGTGGAGTACAAAAACGGCAAGCCGAAGCGCGTGCACACCGTGGTTGTCTCCACCCAGCACGACCCGGACGTATCGCAGGCGAAAATCCGCAAGGACATTATCGGGAAACTGATCAAGAAGGTAATTCCTGCGAGATACCTGGACAAGGATACGATCTACCACGTAAACCCGACCGGACGCTTCGTCGTGGGCGGCCCGCAGGGGGACTGCGGCCTGACGGGACGGAAGATCATCGTCGACACCTACGGCGGGTGGGGCCGGCACGGCGGCGGCGCCTTCTCAGGCAAAGACCCGTCCAAGGTCGACCGCAGCGCGGCCTATGCCACGCGCTGGGTGGCGAAAAACATCGTGGCGGCGGGCATTGCCGACGTGTGTGAGTTCCAGCTTTCCTACGCCATCGGAGTGGCCGAGCCGCTGTCCATCAATGTGAACACCTTCGGGACCGGCAGGCTCTGCGATGACGACATCATCGCGCTGGTGCACAAGCACTTCGACCTGACCCCCGGCGGGATCATCGACACCCTCAAACTGCGCCGTCCGATCTACAAGGAGACGGCCCGATTCGGCCACTTCGGTCGGTCACTGAAGGATTTTACGTGGGAGAAGACAAACAAGGCCGCGACCCTCAGGCGCGAGGCCAAGCTATAAAATGGCGCAACGGCTGAATTGTGTTGAGAAGGGAGAACAGTCTGAATGAAGTGTGACATCTCGAATCCGAGTCTGGCAGCCGGAGGAAAACTCCGCATCGAATGGGCCAACAACGACATGCCCGTTCTCCAGGAGGTCCGGAAGCGCTTCAGCAAAGAGAAGCCGCTCAAGGGACTGCGCATGGCAGCGTGCCTACATATCACGGCCGAGACGGCGAACCTGGCTCGGACCCTGAAAGCGGGCGGCGCGAATCTCGTCCTCTGCGCGTCGAACCCGCTCTCCACCCAGGATGATGTGGCCGCTGCGCTGGCCAAGCACTACGGTATTCCTGTCTTTGCAAAAAAGGGCGAGGACACGAAGACCTTCTACAGGCATATCGCCGCATGCCTTGCCCATAAGCCCCATATCACGATGGACGACGGCGCCGATCTCGTCTCGACGATCCTCAGAGAGAAGCGGTACTCCGGGCTGTGGGATTCCATCCTGGGGAGTATGGAGGAGACAACCACCGGCGTCATTCGCCTCCGGGCCATGCAAAAGGACGGGATCCTGAAGTTCCCCGTCATTGCGGTGAACGACGCCGACACGAAGCACCTGTTCGACAACCGCTACGGCACGGGCCAATCCACCGTCGACGGCATTATCCGCGCCACGGACATCCTTCTGGCCGGGAAAAAAGCCGTTGTGGCTGGCTACGGTTGGTGCGGCCGGGGCGTGGCCAATCGGGCCCGGGGCATGGGCTCTCACGTGGTCATTACCGAAGTTGACCCCATTCGCGCCCTCGAAGCGGCAATGGACGGCTTCGAGGTCATGCCCATGAAGGACGCCGCAAAGGTCGGCGACCTGTTCGTCACCCTCACCGGCGACAAGCAGGTGATCCGCAAGGAACACTTCCGCGAGATGAAGGACGGGGCCATGGTCTGCAACTCCGGTCACTTCGACGTGGAGATCGACATCCCCGCCCTGCGCAAGATGTCCACGAAGGTGAAGAAAAACGTGCGAAATTTCGTGGATGAATACGTCATCAGCGCGAAGAAGTCCATCTTCCTGCTCGGCGAGGGCCGGTTGATCAACCTTACCGCGGCGGAGGGACATCCCGCGTGTGTCATGGACATGAGCTTTGCCACGCAGGCCCTTGCCTCCGAGTTCTGCGTAAAGAAAAAGGGCAAGCTGGCCGCCGTCGTTCACAATGTCCCCGCGAAGATCGATGCCTGGGTGGCGAAACTAAAGTTGAAGACCATGGGGATCAAGATCGACACATTGACCCCCGCGCAGAGGAAATACCTGACGTCGTGGGGAGAGGGGACCTGAATTGGCGACGATCCGTCCCTTCCGTGGGCTGAGATATTCTCAGGAGATGGTGGGCGATCTGTCCGCGGTTACGGCCCCGCCGTACGACGTCATCTCGCCGGCCGAGGCGGAGGCCCTGATGGAGCGCCATCCAAACAATGTCATCCGCCTTATCCTTGGAGAGTCCAGCGACGAGCATCCCCGCACCGACGCGGACTACGCCCAGGCCGCGAGGCGCCTGGAGGATTGGACGCGATCGGGCGTCCTGCGCCGGGAGGATACCTCTTCTCTATATGTCTGCGATCAGGAGTTCGAGGCCGGGGGGCAAAGGAGAGTCCGCCGCGGACTTATGGCGCGAGTCCTGATCGAGGACCTGGACAAGGGACAGGTCTACGGCCATGAGGAGACCATCCCCGGGCCGAAGGCCGATCGCCTGAAACTTATGCGGGTCTGCCGGGCGAACCTGAGCCCGATCTTCGCCCTGTATCCGGGCGGAAAGGATGATGTCGTCCCGCTTCTGGAGCAGGCGGCGCATGGCGCGCCCGAGGGCGAGGCGACGGACCGCAACGGGACCATCAACCGCCTGTGGCGAGTTTCCGATCTGGACCTTATCGAACGTCTTGCGGCCGCCATGTCCGGGAAGCCTCTTTTCATTGCGGACGGCCACCATCGCTACGAGACAGCAGTGGTCTACCGGGATCAGGTGGCCGGGGGGGCGCAGGGAGGGAATGCCGCGTCCGACTATGTGCTGATGCACATCGTGGCGATGGACGATCCCGGTCTCGTGATCTGGGCGTCCCACCGTCTCATCAGGGGCATCGAGGCCCCGGCCCTGGACGCCGTGATGGACAAGCTGGGTGAGAATTTTGAGGTTCAAGAGCACGACGGTTCCGTGGAGGAGTTGCTTGCGGCGGCCGAGGGCGCTGCCGACCGCCACGGAATGGGACTGATCGCCGGGGGACGCAGGCGTTATGTGCTGACGCTGCGATCTGAGGATGTGTTGGCCAAGGCCATGCCGGGGAAGAGCGCCGATCTTCAACGCCTCGACACGGCGATTCTCCAGTCGCTGATTCTTGATCGGGTGCTGGGGATCGCATGTGAGAGCGAGGCGAAGAAGCACGTGGCGTACACCAAGTCGGCGGCTGAGGCGGAGCAGGCGGTGCAGTCAGGGGGCTTCCAGTTAGCCTTTCTGCTGACTGCCACGCGCGTGGAGCAGGTCCGGGCCATCGCGGCGGGCCGGGAGAAAATGCCTCCGAAATCGACGTATTTCTACCCCAAACTGCTTAGCGGACTGGTCATAAGTACCTTTGATGATTAGCCCTGCGGAAAATATTCGTAGAGATGCTTGACATTTTTGCGGCAGGATGGTATACTTAGGTACCATGTATGGGGAAGGGGGAGAGTTTAGGTACTGTGTTGATGGCCTTTGGAAAACAAGGAAAGGAGGTGAGAAGCATGAAGAAGAGCCGCGGTTTTACATTGGTCGAGCTGTTGGTGGTTATCGCCATAATCGGCATTCTCGCCAGCATGTTGCTGCCGACGTTGGGCCGGGCGCGTGAAGAGGCTAGAAAGGCGAAGTGCAAGAGCAACCTTCGCCAGATCGGTCTGGGCATCTGTATGTACACGAATGACTTCAATGACTACATGCCAGTGGACCTTCAAGAAGGCACGGCGAGAGGCGAGACCGATCCGATGAGATCCTTAGCGCTATTATATCCTGAGTATGTGTCATCCAGAATGGTCTTTGTGTGCCCGAGCTGCAACGACAATATCGCCGACATGACGGCTGGCGACGCCTTCAACCCGCAGCCTATTGCAGGTGAAACAGGGGGCGGGGGCAAGGTGTGCAGCTATGGCTACGATGACACCAAGGACATGCTCAGCGCTGCGAACACGTCGGAGATCGCCATGCTGGCCGATGCTCCCTTGAGGGATGCCTCTGGCACCAACTCTGATGTGAACTCGAGGAACCATCACGATAAAGGCCAGAATATCTGCTATCTCGACGGGCATGTCGAATGGCGGAACAACCCGCAGTGTGGCTTGGACGGCGACAACATTTATGCATCCGATGAGTTGTTGCCTGCTCCCAGCGACTCGCGGGTAATTCAGGTGAACGACGCTGGCGGCGGTGGAGGCGGCGGTTAAGCGCCTTCCATGACTGAATGTGAATGGGAAGGAGGCGGCGAATTATCGCCGCCTCCTTCTTTCATTGATAGGGTGGACCTGTCTATGCGCCACAGACGGATGACGGGATGGCTTCTTGTCATCGTTCTCATCGTCATTGCGCTGGCGTACCTGCCGCCTCGTGAGGAAAAAGACTGGCTGAGCAATAAAGGTCTGCCCTTCGTCCGCGCCTTTCCAAGCACGCTCCATGTGACCTACCCGAAAGTCGTGCTGTTCCGCGGGATGTCCGTGGCGCTCGGCGTCATCCTCCTCGTCCGAATCATCAGGGACAAGCGGGTCCTCGCCGCGACGGCGGAGGAGGTCCTGCTCATCGCCTTCCTCCTCCTCTGTGCCGCCTCGATCCTCTGGGCGGACTGGCCGTGGGGCTGGTTTTGCCGGCTGGCCCCCCTCTTCTTTGCAGTCCTCTGGGCCGAGGGCCTCGGCCGATTGGCGGCCCGCGATCGTTGTGAAACCTTCATGATGAAGGGGATCGTGGCCGCCGGGCTTGCCACTGCCGTGTTCGGCCTTATCGGTTTCTTTGGCGTGTGGGCGTGGAACCCGGACTTGATCCACGATGCCACGTTCCGCCTTGCCGTCCCCCACAGGAGCAACTCGAACTTCACGGCCTGCATCCTCATCACGCCCATGCTCATGGCATGGAGCGGAGGCGTCGCCGGGGGCGGGCGCAAGATCGTGTGGATCCCATTTGCACTGCTCTTGACGGTCGCCATCGCATTGACGCGATCTGCGTCGGGTCTGGTCGGTATAGTCGTGGGAACGTTTGCCCTCGGCGTGTTGACCGCTCCGAAAAACTGGCGGCGGTACATTGTTGCGATTCCGATCAGCCTGCTTGGGGCTGCCGGAATGGTCATGGTTTCCGTTCCCGGTCTGACAGCACGGGGGGTGGACTTTTGTCTCCAAGGCACAAGGGCCGTTCGGTACTTCTTCTGGCAGGATGCCTTCCGCATGATCCTGTGCAAGCCCGTCCTGGGGTGGGGAGGCGGTGGGTTTTTCTTTGCCTATCCCCGGTTCCGTCAGGCGGAGGAGTTTCTCTACCCCCAGCTCCGGAAGATCATCGGCGACCACGCCCATAACGAACTCCTCAACATCGGCGTGGAACTGGGGGGGATTGGTATGGCGGTAGCCTGCGCGCTCGCGGTCCTTCTCATTTGGCGCGCGTCCAGGGGGATCGGGCAAGGCCCGGAGCGATGGTGGCAGCGCGCCTTGCTCGCCGGGACGATCGGTATGCTCGCGCAGAGTTGCTTCAGCCCCTTGTTGAGGTCGTGGGATGTGGCGCCATTCTTCTGGACGCAGATCGGTCTTCTGATGGCCCTGGCGCGCGGAGGCGAGGGAAAAGAGCCGAAGTGGGTCAAATGCGGGACCGCATGTCGAATCCTGTGCGCGGCCATACTCCTTCTGTCCGCAGCGGGGTTTGTGACCACCGGCTGGAGAGGGTGGAAGGGCGAGACGCTCCTGGCGAAGGGCATGGCCTTCGACGTGAGAAGGGCGGAGGACGCCCGTGCGGCGGACCCGTATCTGGAGCGCGGGGCGGCGCTGGTTATGGACCCGGTGTGGTGGTATAATGCGAAGTTCCGCCATGCCGTATGCCTGCGCAGGGAGGGCCGGATCAACGAAGCGATCCACGTGATCGAGGAGATCGACGGCGACGTGCCGAACCTTGGCGCCGCACGGCTGTACCTCGGCGAGCTCTACTTCAGCAGGTTCCGGGAAAGGCGAGTGGTGACAGACCAGGCCGCCGCCCTCGCCAACGTAAACAGCTACCTCTCGGCGAATGCGGATGCCGGCGGCTATCTCCTGGCGGCCAGGGTCCTCCTCGCGGGCAGGCCCCGCCCGGAGACGGTCATTCACTACTTGGAGACGTGCCTCGCCCTGCGGCCGAGCCGGCGCCAAAAGGCCGAGGCGGAACGGCTTCTGACGGAGATTCGCGGGGCGACGCCGCCGAAGTAGCTCCCCGCCGTTTAGTTTTCCACCGCGTTTTCCTGTTGACTTTGCGACACGGCAGGAATATAGTAACGGTACCTCAGTCGTTCCTGCTGATGTTTCACCACAGAAGGGAGTGTTCAATGGACTATTGGCAGGAGTTCAAGAAGGGGCTGTGCAAAGAGAACGCCATCTTCGCGCTGCCCATTCTGGGAATCTGCCCTACCCTTGCCACGAGCGGATCGCTGAAGACCGGGGTCGCCATGGGGTGCGCCGCAACGTTTGTGCTGGTCTGCTCCAACGCCATCGTTTCTCTGGTCCGCCGGATGGTTCCTCGGGAGGTTCGCATCCCGTGCTTCATTGTGGTCATCGCCAGTTTCGTGACGATCGTCGATCTCTCGATGCAGGCATGGTTCCCCACCATGAGCGCGGCGATTGGTATCTTCATCCCGCTGATCGTCGTGAACTGCATCATCCTCGGCCGCGCAGAGGCGTTCGCCTCGAAGAACAACGTCTTCGCCTCGCTGCTCGATGGGCTGGGGATGGGCATCGGCTATATGGGGGCCCTGGTCTTGATCTCGACGGTCCGTGAGGTCCTCGGCGCGGGCAAGATATGGGGCGTACCCGTCTTTACAATCCTCCATGACAAGCTGGGCTTTCTGCCCGCGTATCAGCCTGCGGCGGTCATCATTATGGCCCCGGGCGCGTTCCTGGTCCTCGGGCTTCTGCTGGGTTTCTTCAACTGGATTCGCATTCTGAGGAGTGGCGTCTGATGATTGCCGACTACCTGCTGATCGCGATCGGTGTCATCTTCGTAAACAACTTCATTCTGGCCAGGTTTCTCGGCCTGTGCCCATTCATCGGCGTGACGCAGAAGATGGACTCGGCCTTTGGCATGGGCATGGCCGTGACGTTTGTCATGACCATGGCCTCGGCGATCACATTCCCGCTCTACCTGGTCATGCTGTGGCTGGGCAAACACCTGGCCGGGGCGGGCCAGCCGCCGGTGAAGGTGGAGATGGCCCTGCGGACGGTGGTCTTTGTCCTCGTCATCGCCTCGTTCGTGCAGTTGGTCGAGATCGTCCTGCGCAAGACGCTCCCCGCGCTGTATCGCGCGCTCGGCATCTTTCTGCCGCTCATCACCACCAACTGCGCCGTCATGGGTGTGGCGCTGCTGAACACCACCAACTCCGGACAGATTCTGGACGTGCTGAACATGAGCCGTACGGGGGACCATGTGCTGACATCGCTGACTTTCTTCCAGGCGGTGTTCCAGGGCTTCTGCGCGGGTATCGGGTTCACGATTGCCATGCTACTCATGGCCGGCATCCGTGAGCGCCTGGCGCGGAGCAGGATTCCAAAGTCCCTGCAAGGGGAGCCGATCGCGTTTATCTCCACCGGGCTGATGGCCCTGGCGTTCATGGGATTTCAGGGGATGGTCTGAAACAAAAGGCGTAATGTTATGCTGATCATCTGGTCGCTTGTCATGCTGACGATCCTTGGGGTGGCCTTTGCGCTGGGGCTGTCGCTTGCCTCCAAGAAGTTCAAGGTGGACGCCGACCCGCGCATCGACGAGATTGGCGATCTGCTGCCCGGGGCGAACTGTGGCGGGTGCGGCTTCGCCGGATGCCTTGCGGCAGCAGAGGCCGTGGTGAAGAGTGACGCGCCGGTCAATGTCTGCCCCGCCCTCGACAAGACACTGGCGAAGAGGGTGGCCGACATCATGGGGGTGGAGTATGTGGAGCGCGAGCGGGAAATTGCCGTGGTTCGCTGCAAGGGAAAGAACGTGGCGCAGCGATTCCAGTACTTCGGCATCGCCGATTGCCGCGCCGCCCAGCTCGTCCAGGGCGGGAACTTGGCCTGCACGTACGGCTGTCTGGGGTTCGGGAGCTGCGCCGATGCCTGCCCCTTCGACGCCATCCGCATGGGCCCCGATCGGCTGCCGATTGTGAATCCTGAGAAGTGCACGGCCTGCGGAAAGTGCGTTGAGACGTGCCCCCGCGACCTGATCTGCGTGCTGCCGGTGAAGACATTCGTCCATGTTCTCTGCAGCTCCCACGTCAAGGGGGCGTTGGTCAAGAAGATATGTGCGCAGGGCTGTATTGCGTGCAAGAAGTGCGAAAAGGCATGTCCGGTCGACGCCATCCACGTGATCGATTTTCTCGCCGAGATCGACTACGAGAAATGCACGCTCTGCGGCAAGTGCATCGAGGTCTGTCCGACCCGTGTGATCGAGGACCTCCGCAAGAAGAAAAAGAAGACGGCTGCCCCGGACGCGGAGAAGGACAAAGAGGACGCGTCCAAGGAAGAGGTCCCGGTTTCTACTTAGTCCCTGTTGCGGAAACATAGTCGGCCTGCCCGATTTGGCCCTGCACACCGCCTGAACCCACACAGATATGCTCGCGCGGGACTCGGACAGAGAGATGAACCACTCTTGCAAGAACCTACAATTGCCCCCGAATATTCGCCGGGAATGATCTCGCACCGCACGATGAAACGGCTTCACTTTCACGGCGACGAGTCTTAAGGAGCGACACGAGTAGGTGGTACGCGCTCGATGATCTGCGCCTGCTGGACAACAATGATCTTGACCCGAATATCCCTGCCAGCTATTTGGCGAACGATCTGTGTAAGTTCCTCGACAAAAGCGGACGGGACGGGCTTGTTTGCGGCCAGCAGGATGCCCACATCCACGGTTCCCTCCGTTGCGCCGCGGCCAGCGAGGACCAGGGATATCCCGGGCTGCTCCGACACCTTCTGCCGGATGGCGTCGAGCATGCGCTTCGATACGGGAAAGGCCATGGGGCGCGTCTGGCCTATCTGAATCTGATCGCTCAATCGGGTAGCCAGTGGCTCAATCAGTGCGAGTGAAAGCGCGATGAGGCCGAGCACAATCCCCCAAGGCCACTTCTGAGACTTCATTCCCTGCCATGTGGCATGTACACCCAGAGAGCGGAAGACGAAGGCGGCGCCGAGGACAATGGCCACCAGGTTTGTGATAAAAAGAATCGCCGCGCCGGCGGAGATATCCCATCGACCTGAGGCAAAGGTGATGCCGGCAGTGGCGAGAGGCGGCACGAGCGCCGTGGCGATGGCCACGCCGACGATAACCTCTGAGATTCCTGATCGCGAGAACGCATAGCCCGCGGCGATACCAGACACCAGTGCGACAAAGAGATCGAGGAGGTCCGGCGTTCCGCGTTCGAGAATCGCGAGGGTCGCCTCGTTCTCAGGGGTAACGAAACTGATGAGCATAGACAGGGCAAGGGCGCAGGCAATGCCGAAGGTCATGGCATGGAACGACCGTCGAAACAGCCGCATGTTTCCCTGCACGAGGGCGAGTGCCTGTCCGATTAGGGGGGTCATCAACGGGGCAACCAACATGGCGCCGATGAGGACGGCGGTGGAATTTTTGAGCAGGCCGAGAGCGGCAATCGACGTTGAAAGGCTGATCATGATGGCGAAGTCGGCGTTCAGGCGCGATCCCGCCTGGATTCGGTCGAAGAGGGCCACCCGGTCGTCAGCCTTGAGCCTGGGAAGCAGCCCGTGCAGCAGTCCACTACGTGACGCGCTCCATTTCCCCGGACGGATGACGCCGATCGATGGTTCCGCGTCGGCCCTCGCCACTTCGTCCTCGACAGAGGCGGTGCGGAGGTCGCGCAGAATACGGTCGCTCCCGGCCCCGAGGAGGACGAGATCGCAGTTTGCACCCTCACTCAGAATGGCCCCGTTCGGCTCGTCGGCGACGACGACCGTGGGTTTGATCGTGTCGGACTCCGCGATGCTCTGCTCTCGCAGCACCAAATCCATCTCGCGGGAGGCGACATCGCGGGAGTCGGCGCCGATGCGCGCGCCCACCCAAAGGGGGGCCACCACCCCCCCGCAGCGCTTGGCCATGTCAACGGCATTCCGAAGGGCGAATGATGAATAGTCGGACATGAGGGGAACGAGAATCCGCTTGCAGCTTTCGCCGGGGTTGTCTCCTGTGTCGAGCAACAGGACATCGCATGGTGCGTGCTGCATGAGACCATTGGCAAGTTGGACGCGGGGGGCCGTCTGGGGTAAGCGCCCGCCCGTGCCCGCGATGACGAGGGAGACGTTTCTTGAGCGCATCTCCGCCAAAAGCACCTTGACCGGGTCGGGGTCCTGCAGCGCGAAGACTTCGGCATCGAGATCGTCCGACTCATGGATCGTTCTTAGAGCCTCCGCAACTACCCCGTCGGTCTGAGCCATTGCGTCGGACGTTACGCGTTGAAAGGCCTGCCGCTGTTTACCGGTGACGCAGCGAACGACCGTGAGCGGACCGCCCCGGGTCTTGGCGAACCGGGCGGCCCATCGAATGAGGGGCTCTGCCTCGGCGGCGACCGTGATTACGGCAAGAGTCGACGTCATGAATCCTCCTTGTCTGGTTCGGAACCTCCGCCCACAAAGGGACTGGCGTGATCGTGAACGCGTTCGTTTGTCCCGGCATGGGTACGTGGGCTGCGCCAGTCCCCATGGGTGTCCCAACCGCTTGTCTGTGTGACGTGCAAAGCAACCAGCCGTGCGATGAGGATGGCGATGTAGAGCTGCCCGGTTACCGCCTCCATCCACGAGAGCATGCGCGATACCGGCTTGACTGGGACGATGTCCCCATAGCCGAGCGTGCTGAGGGTGACAAAGCTATAGTAGGTAATGTGCGAGAAGTAGAGACGGCGCGGGACGGCTGCATCGCCGGTAACCGTCACCCCTGCGGCACTGAACGAACCGGGGGAAAGCATTTCCGTCAGCGAATACAGGAATCCCCAGATGATTCCGAGAAAGAGGTACACGCATATCGCGCCGACGATCTTGTGCCCTGTGATCTTTCCAGCGCTCAGCACATCGCGCAGGATAACACACATCGTGAAGGCAAAGAAGATCGCAAAGAGGATGTGCTCGACGAAATCAATCGGTTTGCTCGGTACAAGGTTGGATATGCCAGTGAGAATGAGCATGGGGATCACTACGGCCAGGGCTATAATCGTAGCCCGACGCGTTTCTGCCACGGCCCTGACAGCGCTGATGAGGATAGCGCAGATGCAGATATCAAACACGCTGATACCAAAGAGCCTTGCGGGGTCGCCCACGATCGGCAGCAAAAAGGACAGAAGGAGAAGCGACACAAGCATGAAGACATAGTGGGACCCGAAGTGCCGTTCAACCCATGAGGGTGGTTTCACTTCATCCGGTTCTGCTTGAGCCGCGTTCTTGTTTTGTGCGTTATCCCCGTTCTTGCTCATCAGGTCATGTCACCCTCATCCGCTTGTCGTGTCCTGTCTGGGTTCTCGGATCCTACTTGCTCGCCATGTTGACGGTGGTGTACTCCACGCCGAGTTCATCGCAAATCTGCTTCTCCAGATCAAGGGCCAGATCCCCCTTGCCCTTCCACTTGCCGTCCGCGCTCGCCGTCACCACCAGTCCGGTGGATCCGCTCCCAAGGGGAGAGGCATCGACCCGGATACGGTCCTTCCCCCTCACCGCTTCGACCATATGGTCCGACAGGTCCCTCTTGACGATCTTCAGGTCAGAGCGACCTTCGATCACGCGCACTTCGGCCGCATACACTTCGTCTGCGGACTTGGCCACCTGCACCGTTGCGCTGTCGACCGACTCCGTGTGGGAGTGGGACAGCAGCACCTTGGACACGACAACAGCCGCGCAGCCGCAGGCTGCAACAATCCCAACCAGCGCAAACAGCTTCAACATCGACACAGTACCCTTTGACATCCGGTCACCTTGCTTTCGTTTTTGCGACAGTCTGCCGTCGCTTCCAGCCTCAGGACGACAGTTCCTTGATATATCGCTCCAAAAGCTCGCGCGTCTTCTGAAACTCCGGTTTCTCGACCATCTCGCGACACTGTTCGTTCCCTTTGGCCAGGTCGAAGTGGCCCAGGGCCTTTTTAAGCGCCTCAACATCAGGCACATCATCCCCTTCAAACACCTCGTTCGGCAGGGCGAGGTAGCTCTTCCACAGGTCGTCAAGCGTGCCTTCGAGCTGCCTGGCCGACTCGGCCAACTCCTTCCGCAGCTTGGTGTTGCCTTCGACCACCGCTTCCATTTTCTTCGCCGTCTCCTTGTCCATGCGCGTCATGACCCACGCCTCGGTGACACCACCCGGAAAATGAAGCAACACGGTGGAGACGTCCTTGGTCAGGTTGTCGAGTCCGGTCTCCATGACAATGGCATCTTCCTCGCCGACCTTCCATGCGGCGCGCTGGGTCGTCTTGTCAATCGATCCCTGCAGCGCGAGCACGACGTTCTCTGCCGTGTTCTCGTATGTGCCGCCGATTGTGCCGTCCTTGGTCGCAGCAAGTTGGACCGTCACCTGGACCTCGTCGCCTTGCTTCGGCGTAACGCCGAAGATGCCGAGGGGCATCCAGTCCACGTCTTCCGCCGTCGGCTGTGCGGCGTCGGCGATCTCCGTGGCCTGCTCCGCGTAGTCAGCGGCCGGAGCGACCTCCGTCTCGCCGTTGTAAACGGCGCCATCCACGACGACATAGTTGTAGTATACAGGTCGAGACGTGTACCCGATCCAGGCGCAGACCCCACCCCAGGTGGCCCAGGCCCACGGGCGATAGCCGCAGTGATACCAGTGGTAGCGGCCTCTGTAGTGGACATTGTATGTCGGCCCATATCCGTGCCAATAGCCGGGCCGCGAGGGCCAGCGTCCGGGGCGGTTCGGTCCCTGTCCCGGTTTCCATCCCGGCCTGCCTCCTCCGGGTTTCAATCCTGGTCGGCTTGGCAAGTGCACGGGGCGATCTCCTCCCGGCCTGCCTGGCCGATTACCAAATCCGGGTCGGCTGGGCAACTGTGCGGGACGATCCCCTCCCGGTTTGAGTCCGGGTCGGCTTCCCGGCCTTGATCCCGGTCTTCCGCTGGGGAGCTGCGCCGGACGGCCCCCACCCGGCCTGAGTCCGGGTTGCGTTCCGAAGCCGGGTTTCAACCCGGGGCGAGTGCCCGATCCCGGTTTCAGTCCCGGTCGGCCTCCGGGCGTCAGCCCGGGTCTTGTTGCAGGTCTCGTCGTGGGGCGAGACGTGCTCGGTCTTGATGAGGGCCGAGTGCGCGCCGGCCGCGAGCTGGGGCGGGTGCGGCTCATGGATGGACTGCGGTTAACCGGTCGCCGTGAACTCGGCCGCGAACGGCTCGGCGATGGACGCCGACTAACGGGCCGCCGCGATCTGGACCGCGAGCGGCTCATGGACGGACTCCGGTTGACGGATCGTCCCCGGCTTCTGCCGCGTGAGGGCGCGCGTCCGCCTCCCCTGCGGCCGCCGCCTCCTCCTCTGCGGCCACCGCCTCGGCCGCCACGACCCTGGCCGAAGGTGGTTGGGGGCGCTAAAAAAAGCAGAAGTGCTGTTATAATGGGAATGCACGTGCGCTTGATCATGGTTTCTTCTCCTGGTTTGGACGGATGCGATCTGACTCTGAGCACACCCTATTTCACCCCCGGCGGTAGCCTTTTGATTTTGACTTCTTCGATGTCGGCCACGGGTTCCTCGTCCACCACGCGGTTTCTCGATTGGAAGGTGAACGTGTCGTTGTCGATCAGCGTATATGTGTTGGTCGCCGACGCCTTCGCACCGTCCTGCAGGACGCCGGTAACCCGCACAATCCATTTGTTGCCGTCCCTGACCCACAGGCCCTCGAACGCACCGCCGTCGGAGTCGAAAACCCAGCTCTTGATTTGATTGCGCGCCGGGTCCCATCCGATGCGCTGCGTAACACTCAAGATCTCCTGGCCTTCTGAGTTCACCGTTAGCGTTCGAAGGATAAAGTTCTTGTTCTTGCTCCAGCGGACCGAGGATCGAATGGAGGAGGTTTCGTCCTTGTCGATCCAGTCGCCGACCATCCATTCCAGTTCTTTCAGATAGTCATAGTTGGTGGGTGTTTCCTGAACTCCTTCGCGAACGCTTGCCACCAGCCACTTGCCGTCCTGCTTCACTCGGACCGCCGTGTATCTCCCTTTGACCGGCTTGCCCACAGGAGGGGGCATACGTTGTGCGACGCCGTCCACAACCGCCACGTCCGGTTTGACGAATTGAATGGATTCGACAGCGACGCGGATCTTTCTGCCGCGGTTTTCTTTAAAAAAGCGCTCGAAATCCTTCGCAAGAGCGTCGCGCCCGCGAACGGCCCGTCCTGTTTCATCGATGTAGTCCACGTCTTCCGTGCACTGCGCGACAATCGCCTTGATGTCACGGTTGTTGAAGGCCTTGACATACTCCTGAACGGCCTGCCGGATGGCCTGTTCGTCGTTGGCATGTGCGCTGGCCTCCTGGGCCATGCTGTTTCCCAGACCAAAGACACATGCCACACCCAACGTCAGTATTGTCATCCACGTATACTTTTTGTATCGCATTATATCCTCCCGATTAACTCCACATGGTTCTCCATTGTTGTTGCCTGTTTTGAGGCTGACCGGCCTACGCATCAATTCCTCCTCCTTTCCCGTCTACCTCTTTTTCAAAAGGGACCGGACGGATTGGCGACCCTCGCGCACCATTTTCAAGTACGTCTCGATCTCCTCAAGTGTAGGCGCGTCGTCAAGGACCTCGTAGATTCGCCGGACAAAATACATGCTGTCCGCCTCCACCCGCCGCATCGCTTCGCCTCGGAACGTACGGCGCGGCGCACAGGCGCACAACAGTCTCGCCTCGAAGTGTATATAGTCGCCCGCATCATATGCGGCGAAAATGTACTGCCGCGTCTTGAGGTGGTCGCTGATATATTCCGGTTTGTCATAGTAGAACACTGTTTTTTCGTCTTTGCTCAGGCCGGTTCGGATCCTCGTCCTGATTTTGTAGTCGCTGGCGCCAAATCCCCCCCGCGCCTTGACCTCATACCCGATTTCCTTGCCGCGCATCGTCTCGGCCAGTTTGTATCCCGGGTTGGCCGCCTCCTTGAGAAACTCCGGGGGAAACGTGAACTTCGACGAGCGGATGACGTCAGGATAGATGTTCTCATACATTTGTGCGTCGCAGACATACATCAGGATCAGATCAACCGCATCCGAGCGATACTTCTCGGGCCAGCCCTTGACCGACGCCGTCCATCGGGCGACCATCGCCACAATCGGCCAGTTTTTCTCGAAGTGGAACTCCGGCTCCTTACCGGCCGGAGGGAACTTCGTCTTGAGCATGTGCTGGGGATACTCGATCTGCTGGCCGAGGAATGTAAAACTCAGCGTGCAGTAGTCCTCCCCCCATCTGACGTGAAGGTCACTCTCATCCTGCGCCGTCACAGACCGAAGCGTCCAACCAAGGACCAGGGCAAGCGGCAGGACAAACGCTGCGCAACACCTTTTTTTCATTCCGACCTCCTATTCCCACCACCGATTGCCGGAAGACGGGCGCCACGTCCAGGGATAGGACGTGCCGATCTTCGCTCGGACCCGGTCGGTGCGGAGTTGGTAGGCCTCCGTGCGGCGCTGCCATTTCCGCTCGATCGATTCGATTCTTCTTTGTCTGGCCAGTTCGGCTCGTTCTTGCTGTTGTTGTCTGGCTTCTTCTTTTTTCCCGATTTTTTCTTTCCGGTTTTTTTCTTTCTGTTTTTCCTTCTCCGCCTTCTGGCGCGCCACTTCTGCCTTGGCCCAGACAATGAGCTTTTCCCACTGCTGTTGACTTCGGAGGAAATCTATCTTCCGTTCCACTTCCATCATTTCGACGATGGTTTCACCGAAACGCTTTTTCGCCATTTGGAGATGAGCCTTTGCCGTCCTCTCCAGGCGGTCGGTATCCTTTGGATTGGACTTGCGGATTTCCTCTCCCCGGTCTTCGAGCTCTTGCTCGACCGCGATGAGAAAGGCGTCCTCGAACGTCAGGGGAATCTCCCTGTCCGAATCCCGTCCCTTGACCCAATCGGCGCTTTTCATGGGGCGTTTCGGCATTTTTTCCCGGACCTTGAGATAGGCCTCCATCTGCCCCGTTTCGTTCAGATACTGGTCCAACAACGCCGCACGCATCTTGGCCTCTTTAGCCACCGCGCCGATGACATCGTTCAATGTGACCAGCGCGTCCACCTTCAGTTGCAGCTTCTGCGCCGGCGTCAGCGACGCGATGCTCACCTCAACAGTTTTCTGTTGTTTCCCGGTCCCCGCCTTTTTCGCATCGTCATCGGCCTTCACAGAGACCCCGGCAAACACCGCCAACAAAAGAGCCGGCATCTGCCACCGAATCCTTGCCAATCTCATCATCTCTTCCTTTCTGCAATCCGTTTTTATGTCTCTTGTGTGAATCGGACCGATTTCTCTCAATCGGATTTTTCATGTTCCGGGGTCGTCTGCGGCCCTTTTCCAGCTTTGACGGCGCGAAGCATCTTCAGCGCTTTGATGCCGAGGATCCCCTGCACCTGGTCCTTGGTGAACGTCACCTCCGCGCCGCTCGGTGTTTTCAGCGTCACGGAGTCTTTTGTCATAAGCTGCACGTCGCCGACGAATCTCTCGCCGTTCTTCAGGATGATGACATCATCCTCCGGTCTCGCCACAGGGCGGGGCGCGACGGCCCCCACCTGTCCGGAACCCGCCTCCGCCCCACCGCTTTTCTTGCCGCTGACTTGCGGGTTTGACGGACAGGATACTGCATGTCGAGCAGCGTCTGCATGGGTCGGAAAGGCTTTCTTGCACCATTTGCAGTGGTAGGGAATGGCAGGCGATTGCGTGGGGGGAGCTGTGGCCGCACCTTTCCTCCCTCGCTGGACATTGCACTGCGCCATATGGTTGCGAAGTTGGGCTGGGTTTTCGCACAGCTTGCCGCAACGCGGACACCGTTTCCCGGCGGACGGAACTGCGGTCGGCGAAATATAGGTCCCGTCCGTGGCGTAGGAGCGAACTTCACCTTCGCCGTGATGCTTCTTTTCTACGTGTGTTTGTGCCCGCCCCGGGTGGCTGAACCCCCTTCCGCAGGCCGAGCAGTAGTACTGCTGGCCAAACACAGTTCCGGGCGCAAGGACCCACGCACAGAGAACCAAGCAGGCAAAACAAACCGCGCTCTTCTTAGAAAATCCCCAAGAGACAAAGACTCTCGTCATGACGGTTCTCCCAATAGCGGTAATGTATTCCACCTATTCCCTTGTCTTCTTTTCCCTTTTTTTCATCCAATCCTTCCTCGATTATGTGTCCGATGGAAACGGCTTCATTCTGAAGCGCTCGACAAAGATCGCGTAGAGCACGGGCACGACGATCAGCGTGAGCAGCGTGGCCAATGCGAGGCCGAAGATCATACACCAGGACATACCCGTCCAGAGCGGCCCGCCAAAAAGCGCCAAGGGGACGAGGCCGCCGATGGTCGTCAGCGTCGTCATGGCGATGGGGAGCAGACGCACCTTGCCCGCATCGATCAGACACTCATGGAACTCCTCGCGGGTCAAACCGACAATCGGCCCCGAGCCATCGGATGCGGCGGATTTCTCCTTGATGAGCGTATCGGCAAACTCGATGAAGATGATCGCCGTATTCACGACGACGCCGAAGAGCGCGAGAATGCCAAGCTGCGGCATGAACCCCAGAGGGTTCCCCGTAAGATACAAGCCAAAGAACGCGCCGATCAGCGCGAGAGGGACGGTCGTCATGATGATAATCGGTTTCGCCCAACCATTGTATTGGACGACCAGACACAGAATAATGAGAAGCACCGAAATGCCAAGAGAAACACTCATCTGCTTCTGAGATTTCGTGGTCTCTTCCTGTTCGCCGCCGATCTCAATCCAAAAGTCATTCGGCAAATCGGCCTTGAGCTGCTTCATCTCCGGGCTGTCCATGATCCTGCTCAGGACGTCGTTGGCGAGGTATCCCTCCTCGACGCGCGCGCACACCTCAAGCATGCGAAACTTTTTGCGTCGCTCGATCCGGGCCGGGTCCCAGCAAAGGCGAATGTTGGCGATGGAATCGAGTGGAATTTTCCCGGAGCGTCCCTCCACGTAGGCGGTGCGTAGTTCGTCGAGGGAACCGCGCAGCTTCGGGGGCAGGCGGAGATAGACAGGAATCGTATGATCGCCTTCACGAAAGGTGGTGAGATACTGGCCGGAGAAGTAGGTGTTGAGCGTCTGGGCCACGTCCAGGTTGGTTACGCCTGCCACGTTGGCCCGATCCTGGTCGGTATCGACGGAAACCTGAAAGCCGGGAGATCCCCAGACGTCATAAACGTCCCATATGCCTGGTTGACTGCGCATGATTTTTTTTAATCGCTCGGCGAAGGATCGGAGCGTGGAGATATCCGCAAAGTCGGCCCCGTAGCCAGCCCCGTAGATGCGGATGCCGATGGGTGCGCTCACCGACGGCCCCATCTCCAGTTCGCGCGGAATCACCCGCGCGCCGACGATGGGATCGAGACCCAGCTCTGCGTCGCCATGTTCTGCAATCTGACGAAGCCGTACGGCGAGACCATGGGTGTACTCCGGGTTGGTGGTGCGGACCAGAATCCCGGCGAAGTTGGGTTTCAATGCCTCCGGGTCCCGCCCGAGATACCATCGCGCCCCCCCGCCGCCGACCGTGGTTCGCATCCCTCGAATCTGCTGTACGGTATTGCCTTCGGCGTCGGTGGTGGGGCTGAGTTTGCGAAGGATGTTCTCCACCTGGGCCGCAATCCGGTCGGTCTGTTCGATACTCACCCATTCGGGCAGCCATATGTCAACCCCGAACTGGTCGCGGAGATCGCGCGGGAAGAACTGAGACCCCACCGGCAGCATGAACGCGCCGACCAGCAAGGCAAGCGAAACACCAATGGTCAGGAGCTTTGCTTTGAGGCAGGCTCGAGCCGCGCTGCCGTAGATATCAGCGACCCAGCCTGCCCCAGTGGATTTGCTCTCGGCGGGGGGAGTTTTTTTGCCACGCCGCGCAAGCCTCTTCAAGAATCCAATAAGCTGCAGCACCGGGGAATCGGGCCTGGACGGGTCCTTGGGGGGACGGATAAACCAACTGGCCAGCAGAACGCAGAACGTCATGGCCATAACGTAGCTGATGCCCAGCGTCAGGGAGAGGGTTACGGGCAGACTGTACACATATTCGCGTTTGCTCCCCTGCAGGCCGATGAGCATGGGCAAGAAGGCGGAAACCGTCGTGAGCGTGGCAATGAGGATGGGAAACGATAGTTGGTTGGCCCCATTAAGGGCCGCGTCGCGGGGGGACTGCCCCTCCATCTCCAGGCGCCGGGTCTGGTCGCAGATTTGGACGGCGTTGTCCACCAACATGCCGAGGGCGATGATCATCGAGGCGATGGAAATCTGCTCCAGATGAACGCCAAAAAACGGCATCATGGCAAGCGTGGCGATGATCACCAGGGGAATATTCGCGGCCATCACGGCGGCCACGCGAAAGCCCACCATCAGGTAGACCACTCCGACGACGATAGCGATCGCCTCGACCACGTTGATAACGAAGTCGCTGATCTTTTTCTTCACATTCTCCGACTGGTCCGACACATAGGTCAACCCGATGTCCGGTGGGATAATGCCTTCCAGGTCCTGCATTGCAGTGACCCGTTCCTTCACCGTCTGGCAGAGGTCGATGATGTTCGCACCTTCTTTCATGCTGAACGCCACAATGACGCAGGGCTCTGACGTGTGCGCGTCGTTGTAGCGGCAGATGACGGAAGGGGGGTCCTGGTAGTCGCGAACGACCTTTGCCTGGATGTCTCTCAGGTAAACGGGGATGTAACCTGAATCCTCATCAATTCCTCCCACAGCCATTCTGTCCAGCTCTCGCACGGCGTTGAATTCGCCGCCGGGTTTGACGGAGAATCGACCGTCGGGGGTGTCAATGTTTCCGCCCGGAGCGATGATGTTGCGGGCGGCGGCGAGTTTCTGTAGATTGTCTGTCGTCAGTTCGATCTGCGTCCACATGCCGATATCCATCTCGATGTAGATGGCTTCCTCGCGTACACCGTATTGATCGGACTTGGCCACGCCGGGAATCAGTTTGATGGCGTCGCTGATCTTCCGTGAAATAATATCGAGCTGCCTGAGGGTGTAGCGGTTCTTTTCTTGAATCTTGTCCTCGCCGGGGAGAGGAATCTGGTAGACGGCGATAAGCATCACATAGGTATCACCGAACTCGTCGTTCACAATGGGTACGATGCCCTCCTCGGGCATTTTCACCTTTGCCACTCGAGCACGGACCTTGTCCCACATGTTGTCAATGGCCTCCGGGCCAACGCAATCCTCTATATTCACATAAATGGTTGACAGGCCGACAGTCGTGGTCGATCGGATATAGTCGATCTCGTCGATGGTGTCGACGGCGTCTTCCAACGGCTTGGTAATCAGCTCTTCCACCTTCTCCGTGGGCGTGCCAGGCCAGGAGGTGGAAATGACGCACGTTCGAACCGTGTATCCCGGGTCCTCGCTGCGCGGCATCGTTACGTACGCCCTCACGCCCAGAATCATAAGCAACCCCACGGCGGTCACCACGATGGCGCGATATTTCAGGGCGAAGGCGGACAGACTCATTGCGCTAGCCTTTCCGTTTTCGAGACTCGCACGGCCTCACCCGACACAAGAAAATGAATGTCCTTGCTGATGATCTGCGCTCCATCCTTGAGCAACGCCTCCCCGTCAGCGTCCACGGCCTCGATGCGGAACAGGTCGCCTATGCTTTCTCCTAACTTCACCGGGACCTTCCTCACCTTGTCGTCCTGGACTACGCATACTTCACCCTTTCCCTGCCCGTGGGCGATGATGGCACGCATGGGAACATAAAACCCTTCGCCCGGTCCCTTGCCGCTCAGGAGGACCCCTACCACATCGCCCGGACGCAGCAGCCATTGTTCGCGGGTGAGAAACACTTTGCCTCCGTCCTTCACGCCATCCGGCACGCCCACAGCAAGCAGATCCTTTCGCATGCGAATGGTGTCCGTGCCCACAACTTCCTGAAAGAAATGGCCCAACAGGGCCAATCGGTGTTTTCCCAACTTTACCCGAACGCGCTTGATCGTCAAAACGGGTGTCGTTTCTTCATTGACTTGGTTGAATCGAAGATTTTCCACCTTCCACACGTAGTAATACCCCTCACCATCCTTGTAGAGTGCCTTGGTGTTCACCAAGAGCGGGCTTTTGGGGTCTGCCACATCGAGCCGTTGGGTGGTAACCATATCTTTGATCCTTGGCAGTTTCTTTTCCTCGTCCGTTGGGGAGCGTCCAATGGTCACTTTGTGGTTTCGCACCATAATAGTGACCTTGAACGTGCGTGTGGCGGAATCCGCCGTGGTTTCCTTGTTCCAAACCCACCCCAGCACAGGCTCATCGCGCCCGGGAGGAAAAACGCGGACGGCATCACCTATGGCAATAGTACCTTCTACTGTGGCAGAAACAGCGACGTCCACCTTGATCGGGTCCATGACAACCACGGTTATCGCAGGACGACCCGGGCTGACGTACGCGCCAGGGATCACATAAACCTTCGAGACCTGACCGTTGAAAGGCGAAAAGAGCGAACAGTCCGCCAAATCCACCTTGGCCTCTTTGACGGCCTGTTCGGCTTCCCGCGCGTCGGCCTCAAGGGATTTCAGCTCGGCCCTTTTCGCTATGGTTCTGGCTTTGACGCCGTCCACTCGAGCCTGCTGCGTCTCGAAATCCGCCTTGGCCTTGTCGGCATCCTGCGCGGAACCGGCCTTCTGCCGCAGGAGCGCCACGGCCCGCTTGAAGTCCATCTGGGCGCGGGTCTGTTCGGCCTCTGCCGCTTTCAATCGCTCGCGCAGCACCTGTTCGATCTCGATCTGCGCAGCGTCGGCCTGGGCGCGAATGGCCGCGAGTTTGGCCTCGGCCGAGCTGATCGCCAGCTCATACCGAGTCGTATCGAGGCGAGCCAGGACCGTCCCCTCCGTAAGCGCGTTTCCCTCCTGGTCGTATGTTCTGCCCTCCACTTTTTCGCCTTCCTCAATAGTCCACTGCACCCGGCCCTTGACCTCGAAACCGATCTCCTGTTCCTTCCACGCTTCCACAGAACCCGTCAGGCGAAGCCGCCGAGCGGGATCGGTCCTCTTCAGTTCGAGAACAGCAACCGGACGAGGCTGTTTGGCAGGCGAACCAGTCTTCCGTCCACAGCCAGCAATTGGAACCAACGAGAACAAAATGCACGCCACACGCAGGGTCTTGCAGATCATCACAATCCTACCTTAAACATGATTGAATGCGCCGTTCCCCAGCGGATGTCGCATGGTGGTCCGAGCTTTGGTGCGTTGAATGAGGCAATCATCGCCTGCTGGAAAATAGAGTAAAAGTATATGAAACACGCCCGAACTTGTCCACCCTATTTTACACGTCGGTTCCAGGCTCATAGACTTTCATCTTTGCTCAGTCGTCTCTTGATTGCCGCCAGGATTGCCCTAAATCGTGTTTCTGAGGGACAATCACGCCATCTACGACAGCCAATCGTCCGGTTGCACATGCGTGCCAGCAAAACCTGTTCCAGAGAAGAACCCTCAACTGGTGGGCTGGCCCATGGCACAGGCTTTCAGTTGAACAGCGATCATGCCGGCCACCACAGTGGGGCAGCAGATGACGCCTCTTGCAGGGCATCACAGTTGTTCCGCTTCTGAACTGGGCGGGAAAGGATTACACAGCGTTCATCGGCATCCGTCCTCAAAGATGATCGAGCCATCTTTGCGCAGTGTCTCCCGGAGTTTCTCCGTATCCACTTTGCCGACAGGAACCCCAGCATCAAGCGCGAGGTATGCCGCCGTGCCTGCATCCTCGCCCGTCTGGTTACAGTTGACCACAACACGAATCGCGCCGTAGGCCCCTTCCTCGCGCCAGCGGTCACATTCAGTCACGACGGGGATATCGCGTGCTTCTTCGTGAATCGTGTCCAAGGTGTATGCCTCTCTCTACTCGTACGACCCGAGTTCCTTCGCCAACTCCGTGATCCGGCGGAAGTTCTCCAGGCTTACGCTCGAGGGGACCGAGTGATCGGAGGAGAAGATGTAGCCGCCGCCCTCTTTCAGCACCGGCGCCAACCGCCGCATTTCTTCCTCGATGGCGCCGATGTCGTCCCAGAGCATGGCGTTGATGCCGCCGTGCAGGACAAGGCGATCACCAAATTCCTTCTTTACCGCAATGGGGTCGATCCCGGCCTTCACCTCCAGCGGGTTCAGCGCATCAAGGCCGATGTCTATGAACTCCGGAATGAAGGGAGTGATGTCGCCGCACGAGTGCAGCTCGGCGGGGATGCCCTTCGCGTGGGCCCAGTCGATGGCGCGCTTGTGAACGGGCTTGACCAACTCCCGGTATGTTTCGACGGAGAAAAACGTGTGGTTCTTATAGCCCATGTCGTCGGGCCAGCGAACGGCATCGAAGGCATAACCCTCTTCCCAGACCATGTCAAGGAGGGCAATGTTCACGTCGAGGAAGTGATTGAACATGTCGCTGCACCACTCCGGGTCGGTGACCAGCGCCATGAGCAGGCGTTCAGTCCCGACGAACCATGCATGCGTGACATCGAAGCCGAACCACAGGCCGGCGCTGATCCAGTAGCCCTTGTCGCGCCAGGTCTTGTAGCTGGACTTGAGTTGGTCCCAGTTCACACGGTCGCGCGTGGGGGTCATGCGCTTCTTGGCGTCCTGCCAGTCGTCCGGAGTCTTCACCGTGAAGTCGAGGAAATCCGGCGTGGAGGCGGCGTGTTTCCAGTTCTTCTGGGTCGCGCCCCAGGCGGTTGTGTAGATCCTGTATTCCTCCGTTTCCTCGATGGTCTTCGTCTCATAGCGCGGGCTGATGTCCACGCCGATGGAGGCCGTGCGGTCGAGGTCGAAGAAGTCTACGTAGCTCGTCTCCTTCGGCATGCCCTCGCGCTGCCAGCGTTCGATCGTCGCCGCCCATGGACTATCAATCACCGGCACGCGATCGGCTTCGCGATGCTCAACCATCCGTTTGAATCGTTCGTGCGATGTCATTTCCGCCATCGGGACAACTCCTGTCAATTCACGAATAGAACCAGTCCACCCGGATGCGCCGTATACGCAGGTTGTTCAAGACACCTTTGTACTTCTTGCCTCCCGCACAGTAGGCGAGCAACACATGATCGTCGCCAGAAAAGTGCATTGCCGTGTAGCAGTACCCGCTGTTGGGATCATCCTCAACGAGTTTGATGTTTTCCCAGGTGTTTCCCTCATCTCGGCTGATCGCCGACGCCAGCGGCGTTCGCGCACCGGTCATGGGTCCCGGGGGAGCAAGATCGAAGCGACCTGAATGGTCATTCCACACAGCCAGCAGATCACCCGTCGAGGGGATGCGCTTCATCGAGAGCGGCGAACACGGCGAGCGGAAGCCTGTGGGCTGCGGAAACGACCACGTCTCCCCGTGGTCGGTGGAGTACATGCCGTATTGGCATCCCCGGTCCGTCCGGCACCAGGAGAAGAGCCGCCCGTCATTGAGCTCGACGACGCCGGGTTCCTGAAGGCCCGATCTGCTGATCGTCGGCAGCGCCCACCATGTGTTCGATTCCCGCCACGTCAACCCGCCATCATCGGACAGGAAGTAGATGGCGATGCCGCGCGTGTCGAATGACGTCCAGCTCTCGCTTTCGATGGTCTTCACGCGGTGGTAGGCGCATGGGACGATCAGACGTCCCGAGGACAACTGCACGACGCGGTCGTTGTTCGTCACGAAGTAACCCGGGGCAGGAATGCACAGGACCGGGTCGGACCACGTCTTGGCCTCATCCTCGGAAAACCGGACGCGCATACGGCAGTCGTGAAAGCCGTTCTTCACCACGTAGAAGAACGCAATACGCTCGTCCTGCAGGCGCAGGAAGGACACGCTCATGACGTTCTGCGCGCCTTCCTTCTGGATCAGGACGCGATCGCGCGTCGTCCATGTCACGCCGGCGTCAGGCGACATCCTCGTGGCAATTACCGCCTCGGCGTCATCTCCACCCCCGCCTGTGAATTTCGAGTACGCGAAACACATCTTCCCGTTTCCCAACGTCACAAACGCCCCTTCGGAGTTGCGTGGGTTCCGTTTCGACGGTGGCAATTCCAACACGACGCCACGCTTGCTCATCTTTCCTTCCTCAACTTCTCCAGTTCTTTTTTCGCACGCTTCTCGCCGTTGGCGAGCGCCTTCTCGAACCATGCCCTGGCGTGGGCGCGGT
>JAADGH010000100.1 GCA_013152475.1 Planctomycetota bacterium | reverse complement strand
AACGATTAACGTATATCCCTTTAGTCGGCCTAAGTCAAGGAAAATCGCTGGCTGCGGGTATTGCCTCATCTCCAGGAACGAACCCGTTTCTTTCGTTGCACCCGAAAATCCCTTGCCTCCCGCCCCGTTTCCCATGCTATCATACCCCGCCACGTGAACACCGGTCATGAACCGTGAGAGGAGATGGGTATGGTGCGAAGGAATCGGCTGAGACGTTCTTGCTGCGAAGGGCCTGCCGCTGACGCACGCTCAAACAAGTTTGAGCGTGGCACATCCTTCCGGCCGCGCACTTCCGGGTGCCACGCCCAAGCGAAGCTTGAGCGTGTCTTTCCGCGACGGCAGCCAAGTATGTTGTTCTGGTGTGCCCTCACGATCCTGGTGGGAGGCGCTGCCGCGATCGCGCAGCCGAAGGTCGCGGCGAAGATCGAGAATGAAACCGTCCTCTACGAGATCGGCGCGGATGGCACGAACCTCCGCTTCGTCGATAAGGCCACAGGCAAGGACTACTCGAAACGAGGCTCCGCCGCCGTGGTCCGAAAGGCAGGGAAAGGCAGCCACCTACAAGGACAGCCGGCTGACCTTCACCTTCGGCGACGCCGGCGCGACAGCCGTCGTCAAGGTCACTGTCCAGAAGCGCACCCTCCTTTTCGAGGTCGAGTCCGTCACCGGCGACGGCGTGGACCAGTTGATCTGCCCCCACGTCCCTCTGAGCCTCAAGGCAAACGGCGAGGACCCCTTCACCGCGTGCGTCCTGGCGCTGAACCTGAAGACCAACTCGCCGGAGATACCCGGCCCGAGCAAGTTCCTCCGGGCCTATGCCTATGGCAGGCTGGGCATGGCGGGGGCGAAGTCGGCCATCGTCGCCTGCCCGACGGCGGAGTTCCGCAACGTCCTGAAGGAGGCCGTCACCGCCGCGCCCGACGTGCCCCACTCGCCCATCAGCGGGCCGTGGGCCCCCGACGGGCCGATCAACTACGGCTCCTACCTCTTCAACTTCACCGACCTCACCGAGGAGACGGTGGACGACTGGATCGCCTGCTGCAAGCGCCTCGGCGTGACGCAGATCGACTTCCACGGCGGGCGGTCGTTCCGCTTCGGCGACTTCGAGCCGAACCCGAAGCTCTACCCCAAGGGCAAGGCCAGCCTGAAGGCCGTCATCGACAGGCTCCACGCGGCGGGCATCTCGGCGGGCCTGCACACCTACTCCCAGTTCCTCGACCCAAAGTGTCCCTATGTCACCCCCGTGCCGCACCCGGACCTGGGGAAGCTGGAGACGTACACCCTTACCGCCCCGCTCGACGAGAAGGCGACGACGGTGCCCGTGGCCGAATCGACCAGGGACACGCCGACGCTCACCGGCTTTTTCATCCGCGGCAGCGTGACGCTCCAGATCGACAACGAGCTGATCACCTACAAGGCCGTGGCCAAGGATCCGCCCTTTGCTTTCACCGGGTGCAAGCGCGGCGCGTTCGGGACGAAGGTCGCGTCCCATGCGAAGGGGGCGAAGGCCCGGCGCCTTCGGGGATGCTTCAACCGCTTCGTCGCGGACGGCGAGTCGGCCCTCTACACCGAGGTCGCGGCGAAGACAGCGGAGCTCTACAACGACTGCGGCTTCGACATGATCTACCTCGACGCCCTCGACGGCAGCGACGCCGTGGCCGGGCGGGAATGGTCGTGGTACTACGGGTCAAAGTTCGCCTGGGCGATCTGGAAGCGGCTGAAGCGCCCGGCGCTGATGGAGATGAGCACGTTCCACCACCACCTGTGGTACGTCCGCGCGCGCATGGGGGCATGGGACCACCCCACGCGCAGCCACAAGAAGTTCGTGGACATCCACTGCCGGGCCAACCAGCGCTGGCAGCGATCGTTCCTGCCAACGAACCTCGGCTGGTGGGCGTTCAAGACGTGGCACGGCCCGCAGGCCGAGCCGACCTACCCGGACGACATCGAGTACCTCTGCGCCAAGGCCATCGCCAACGACAGCAGCCTGTCCATCATGGGTATCAACCCGAAAACGGTCAAGACCATCGCCGTGCTGCCGCGCCTCGCGGCGATCATGCGGCGATACGAGAACCTGCGCAACGCGAAGTACTTCAACGACGACGTGAAGGCGAAGCTCCGCGTGCCGGGGGATGAGTTCAAGCTGGAGCAGGGCGACAAGGGCGAGTGGCAGTTCCGCCGCGCCCAGTACGCCAGGCACAAGGTGCAGGGCCTCAACGGCTGGGGCAACACGTGGAAGAGCGAGAACCGCTTCGGCAGGCAGCCGGTGAAGCTGCGCATCGAGGCGCTCTACTCCGCCGGACCGTACGACGCGAAAGGCAACATCACCCTCGCCGATTTCGCCGATGCGAAGAATCTCCCGAACCGTGGCGCACAGAAGGGCGTCACCGCAAGCATCACCCCCACCACCGAACAGGTGAAGGCCGGCGGCCGGAGCGGGTGCTTCAAGGCATCGAACTCGACGGCCACCCCCCTGCGCGCGTGGGCGTGGGTGGGGAAGAAGTTCGACCCGCCGCTGAACCTGTCGAAGCACCAGGGCATCGGCGTGTGGGTCCATGGCGACGGCAAGGGCGAGGTGCTGAACCTGCAGACCCGGAGTCCGCTCCACATGTCCCGCGCCTACGGCGACCACTATATCACCGTGGACTTCACCGGGTGGCGGTATTTCGAGCTGATCGAGACCGAGGGCGAACGCCATGCCGACTACTCCTGGCCCTACGGCGGGATCTATGCGATCTATCGCGAGTCCGTCCGCATGAACGCCGTCGAGGAGCTGAACCTGTACGTCAACAACGTCCCGGCAAAGGGGAAGGTGACGTGTACTCTCAGCCCGATCAAGGCGATCCCGCTGGTGAAGGCGAAGCTGCGCAACCCGGCGATCACCATCGGCGGCAAGACGATCCGTTTCCCCGTCGAGATCGACACGGGGTGCTACCTCGAGTTCCGCTCGGCGACCGACTGCAAGCTCTACGACCCGAAGGGCAAGCTGATCTGCGACGTGAAGCCCGAGGGCGACGCGCCGGTGATCGAGGCGGGGGCGAACGCGGTCAAGTTTACGTGCGAGTCCGACGGCGCTGCGCGCCCGAGGGCCTACGTCTGGGTTATCACCGAGGGCGAGACGGTGCGCGGGCGCAACCCGAAGGGCAAGATCAAGTGGAACTTCCTCGGCAGCGAGGCGGACGACCCGCGAACCATCACGGCCCTCGACGGCGTGCAGAACCAATGGGACATCACCTGCCGGGCCGATGCAAAGCTGGAGCTGGAGATGACGGTGGACCAGATCGACGACAAGGGCGCAGCCTACGAGGCCCCAACAGCCGTGCCCGTCGAGACGTTCGACAGCCTGGACGCCTTCGCGGACAGACCGGAGAACCAGTATGCGAAGTATGTCGTCAGCGGCAAGCGCAAGGGCTTCCCCACCTCACCGGGCGTGACACACAAGCTGGACCTCTGCTCGGATGGGGCCAAGGTCGGCAAGTCGTGCGTGCGCTACACGGCGACAAGCAAGAACCCCAGCGGCTGGTCGGCGCGAGGGCGGCCGTTCTCCCCACCGGTGGACCTGTCGACCTGCACCGACCTGGGCTTCTGGCTCTACGGCGATGGCAAGGGCGAGACCCTCTACCTGCAACTGCGGGACACCGCGGGGCAGTGGGTTGACGCAAAAACGAAAATCGAGTTTGCCGGCTGGAAGTACGTCGAGTTCCCCCTCGCCGGCGCGAAGGCGGACCTGTCGAAGATCGAGTATCTCATCATCTACTACAACGCCATCCCCGCCGGGGCGACGGTTACGTGCCGGGTCGATGACGTGCGTGGGATTCGGAAGACCCTGGCCCTGACGAGCCCGAGTATCACGGTGAACGGGCGGAAGCTGGTCTTCCCCGTGTCGCTGACGTCGGGGGATCGGCTGGTCTATTCCGGCGGCGCGTGCAAGCTCTTCCCCGCCGGATCGAACGAGGCGAAAGTCGTGACACCCGAAGGCCCAGCCCCCACGCTCCACCCCGGCCCCAACCCCATCCAAATCGGCCTCACCGGCCCACCCCCCAAGGCATTCCAGATGCGCGTAGCGGTGACGAAGGTGTACCGTTAGTCCACCACTCCACATAGAGTTTCACCTCGCCCCCGGGCTCTGCCTGGGGACGACTCTTCGTCCGGCTCCGCCTCTTGGTCGAAACGGAATGGGTCACCCGATTGGCGCGATGAGTGCAAGTAAGGAAGCAGGCAGAGCCTGCCGAATCATGCGTTCCCAGGCAGAGCCTGGGAACGAGTGACGAGTAGATGTAGGGCGGGCCTTACATGGGCGCCAAGGCAAATCGGGGACAGTATATTCTATTGCGTAGTTGTTGCGGGCCGACGTGGGCCATCCAATTGAATATACTGTCCCCGTTTTGTGCGGATCGACTACTTCGATGGGGCTTTGAAGTAGTCTCGGCGAACATAGAGGTAGAGCAGGAACCCCCACCAACAGGCGATGAACAGCACCGTCATCAGGACCATCGCGCGGAGGATGGCCCCTTGCTCGGCTTGGTCCAAGACGAACATGCCTCCGTAGCCTTGCAGCTTGTGCAGCAGGTCGGCCTGCCTGGCCCGGCGATCCAGAAGATAGAGGGCCTTGTCCAGTGTGTAGAAGATCGTTCCGGCGAACATGATCCGGTAGCCCCAACGGCTTGCGACCCACAGGCCGACCCCCATCGCCAGGAAAAGCCCGACGTACAACAGGTGATAGATCACCGCCACGGGCCCGCCGCGAATCGCTCCGAACAGCGGGATGCCGGAGGTCAGCGACATGCCCTCAAAGAGGGCGGATAGCAGGAAAAACACCGCCGCGGTGCGGATGGTGAGGCGTGATTTGTGGGCCGGTCGCTCTCCGGGGAGGGGTGGCGGCTTCCAGCTTTCGCCTTTCTTTACCGCCCCGCAGAAGCGGCAGAGGATCGCATCGTCCTGGATCTCCTCCGCGCAAAACGGGCACTTCATGGAGCGCGTCTCCTATTTCGGTTGATGTGTCCCGGACACAATGCGGCTAACGATGGCCTGCTTGCGGACAAACTGCCCACAGGCCATTAGACCATTTTTCCACCCCCCCGCGCCACAACCAATCCGTCTCGGCCTCACCGGTTCACCGCCCAAGACGTTTCAGGCGCGCGTGGCGGTGACAAAGGTTTATCGTTAGCGCACCGTTCCATCCAATTCTCACCTCGCCCCCGGGCTCTGCCTGGGGACGACTCTTCATCCGGCTCCGCCTTTGGGTCGGAGCGGGCTGGGCGGCTCAGCGGACGAAATCAGCTTCGCGGAGTCTCAATTTCGCATCCCAACGGTGGGCGGTGATCCAGAGGATACCCGGTTCCGCCTCGAACACATAGGGGTACGAGCACTCCCCCTTCTTGCGGGCGACGACAACCGGCGGCGACCAGGTCTCGCACTCGTCCTCGGAGAAGCTCATGGACAGTTCCTCTCGGAAGTTCCGCGCCGGCGTCGCCGACCAGACGCCGTCGCCGCCCCGAAGCGGATAGTCGGCCTCGCCCTCGGGATAGGGCCGGTTCCACAGGAGCACAATGCGGCCGCTGGCCAGGCGCTCCAGGATGCCCGGCGCGCTGGACGCCTCGATGCCGGATGGGCCAAAGGGGTGCCAGGTTCGTCCCCCGTCGGCCGACTCCGCCCGCCAGAACTGGCCCCAGTTGGTGCGGATGTACTGCAGCAGCCGGCCGTCCTTCAGCTCGACCAGCGTGCCTTCGGTTGCGCCGTCGTGGTGGCCGTTTCCGCCGAGGTCGATGACATTGCTGGGCGCCCACGTAACGCCGTCGTCCTCGGACCGATAGGTGAGCACGGTGTGCCGTCCCGGGTGGTGGCGCATTTTCATACTTGCGAAAACGACGGCGCCGCCGCGCGTCTGGATGATGTCTCGCGTTGCGCCGGTCCAGTCGTCGTGGAGTTTCTGCACGTCCTGCCAGGTTTCTCCTTCATCGGTGCTCCGCATGGCACAGGTGGGCAGGCGCGCGCCGGGGGCGTCCTTCAATTCATCGCTCCACGTCCAGTTTTTCTCTTTTAGATTCGAGAATGCGACGATCGCCGTCCCGGTGTCGGTGCAGAGGAGAGCGCCGGTGGGGGGTGCGGAGATGTTGCTGCCGGCAGGACATAGAGGACGTTCGTTCCACGTCGCCCCTTCGTCGTTGCTTATGTAGGCTTGCGCGGGGTTGCCTGCTATGGACAGGATGCGGCCGCTGTTGAGCCGCGCGAACGGCCCGGCAGGCAGGGACGGCATGTGCTCGGCGCTGCGGTGGATGGCCAGCCCATCGACGACTTCGCCGCCGAGTTCTGACTTCTCTGCTGATTTCGGCATCTTTGCCATAGGATGTGCCTCCAAATGCGGGCTGTCGAGCGAGTTTTCACCACTGCATTGCAAATGGTAAGGCCGGGACAGGGAGTGTGTCAAGAGACGCAGAGCGAAGCTCCCCGCGAGATTTACCGTGCGCCTTCCGGTTCCTCGCTCTCGTCGGGTTGGGCGCCGCCTTCGGAAAGGCCGGGGAGTTCGTCCACGTGTTCGATTTCGCTGGAGGCGATGAGCTCGTTGCTGACACCGGTGCGGGCGTCGCGCAGGATCTCGACGATGAGGGCATGCTGGCGCCGTTCGGCCACATCGAGGGCTGTTCGCCCAGCGGCATCTTTCGCATCGGTCTCCGCGCCTCGGCGGACCAGAAGCCGCACGACCTTTTCGTGCCCCTGGGCGGCGGCCATGTGGAGGGCTGTTTCCTCCAGGTATTTCGTTTTTGCGTTGATGTTGGCGCCGTGGTCCAGCAGGAGGGCCACGGTCCCGTCATGCCCGGACGAGGTGGCAATGTGCAGGGGCGTCTCGTGGGCATATGAGGTCCTGGTGTTCACGTTGGCGCCCTCGTGGATCAAGAGGTAGACGATGTCCTTGTGGTCTTGGGCGGCGGCGTGGAGGGGGGTCATGCCGATCTGGTCCTTTGCGTTGACGTCGGCGCCCTTCTCCACCAGGAGCTTCGCAACCTCCCACCCCCCCTGGAGCGCGGCCTTATAGAGCGGGGTGTGGCCGTGGGTATCGGTGGCGTTCACATCCGCGCCATGATCAAGAAGGGCCTCTGCCACGTCCTGATGCCCCTTGAAGGCGGCGATGTGCAGGGCCGTGTGGCCGTTGGAATTCGTGGCATGAACATCGGCCCCCTGCCGGAGGAGGAGGGCGACAATCTCGCGGCAGCCCTTGCCGCTGGCCTGTTGGAGCGGGGTCCACCCGTCGTTGTTCTTTGTGTTAACGTCCGCCCCGCGAGAGAGGAGATACTCCGCGATGTGGAGCTGGCCGTAGAAGGCCGCCCGCCCCAGGGGCGAGAACCCGTCCGTGTCGTGAACGTTGACATCCGTTCCCTGCTCGACCAGGTTCCTCACCATATCCAGGTTGCCGTAGATGATCGCCGTGCTCAAATAAGACTGGGCTTGATCCATTGTCATCTCACCTCGCCGATTTCTTTTTCGTGTTCGGCGGCTGCGAATCCCCGGGCAACGGACATTCTATCCTATATGAGTATACATGGCAGGCCGAGGGGATGCAACCTGTTTTCCGGCAGGGAAACGAAGAATGTCTATTTTTTGATGAGGCGACGGAGATCGCGCAAGTCGTCTTCCGTGTTGATGTTATGGAAGTATCGCTCCCATTTCTCCAGGGGGCGGAGCTCCCAATAGGCGACCCGGACGTCGTCATAGAATGCGATGATCTTTCGTTCGCCGCGTCCAATGCATCGCTCGATGGCGGGCAGGCAGGCCCTGCCGTAGATCGCGTGGAGGGGCTCGGTGCGCCCGTCCCAGCGGGGCACGACGGCGTCGCACGGTTCGGCGCGCAGGCGCTCAACCTGATCGCGAAGGACACCGGCGTCAAGAAGGGGCATGTCGCACGCGACGAAGAATCCGTATTCGTTCGCCATCGCCCGAAGACCGGCGTGGATGCCGCCAAGGGGACCGAGACCGGGCATCACATCCGGCACAACACCGGCGACATCAAGACATTGAAACCGTTCGGGGTTGTTGCTGCTGATGAAAACCTGGTCACAAACCTTCGCCAACTCCGCAGTGGTTCGCTCGATGAGCGTCCGCCCGCCGATCTGAAGGAACGCCTTGTCCCGTCCGAGGCGTGTGCTCTCGCCGCCGGCGAGGATGATGGCGGAAACGGCGGCTGGAGTATTGGGAATCTTCTTTTCGTTCACTGTTCCACTACTCCATCGCTCCAATACCCCGGTCAAACTTTCACCCGCCACGGGGCGGAGTAGATCTTCATCGACGTCCGGCGCAGCCGCCCCACGATGGCCACATGGAACCGGCCGGCCGCCTCCACCGCTTCGAGGCTCGGGGCCGCTCGGGAGATGATGTAGGCCGCCCGAAGCCGGGCCATCTTCGCGGCGATGTCGAGTGTGACCCGGCCGCTGGTGAGGAGCCCCTTGTTGTTGAAAACAAATCCCGGCTTGGCCAGCATGCCCACCGCCTTGTCCACCGCGTTGTGCCGGCCGAGGTCCTCCGCGAAGGCGAGCAGCCTGCGGCCATCCACTATGGCGGCCCCGTGGGCGCATTTCGTTTTGCGATAGAGCATGGACCGATTGTCAAACTCTCGGGCGAGGCGGCGAATCTGCTCTTCAGTAATGGTCACGGTCAGGTCGAACTTCTTCTCACAGTCGGGATCGAGTGTGAGGTCCTCGCGCGATAATCCTCCTCCGCAGGCGGAGGAGATGCTCAGCCCGCCCCGGATCATTTCGATCTGCGCATCCGGCATATCGATATGCGCTGCGGCCTGCGATTCCTCGGCAAGATATTCCAGAGAGAGAATTTGCCCGGGCTTGTCAACGAGCCCTTCCGTCAGCAGAAACCCGCGGGCCATCTCCTCGACATGATTGGGTGTGCAGCGAAGGCGGGCGAGATGATGGCCATTCAAGAGGAGCTCAATGGATGCCTCGACGGCGAGGGGTTCCTCAACATTCTTCCGCGTGCTGTTCTCTACGGATTCGATCTTCAACGAACGGACGGCGGGGTCGTTCGGCTCGCAGGGCATGGGCGGCTTGGCGTCGTCACTCACTGGCCTTCTCGATCCGCACGGCGCAGACCTTGTACTCCGGGATCTTGGAGATGGGGTCGAGGGCGTCGATGGTCAGCACGTTCGCCGCCGCCTCCGCAAAGTGGAACGGCACGAACACCGTCCCGGGCTTCACGCGATTGGTGATCTTCGCCCGAGGCACGATCTCACCTCGCCGGGAGACCACCTTAATCTTCTCGTCCGGGCCCACGCCGAACTTCTCGGCGTCGGCCGGGTTGATCTCGACGAAGCCATGAGGCGCCAGCGCGTTCAGGCCCTCGACGCGGCGGGACATCGTGCCGGTGTGGTAGTGCTCCAGCATCCGTCCGGTGGTGAGAATGTAGGGGTACTCCTCGTTGGTTTCTTCCTGCGGCGGCTTGAACTCGACGGCGGTAAAGTGGCCCAGGCCGCGGGAGAACTTGCCTTTGTGCAGGAATTTCGTGCCGGGATGGTCCCGGTCCGGGCACGGCCACTGCCGGCCCTTCGCGCCCAGCCGGTCGTAGGCGATGCCGCCGTAGATGGGCGTGAGCGACGCGATCTCGTCCATGATCTCCGATGCGCTGTTGTACGACATGTCATACCCGAGCCGCTGGGCCACGTCGCAGACGATCTCCCAGTCCACCCGGGCCTGGCCCGGCGCCTTGAGCGCAGGCCCGAAGCGCTGGATGCGCCGTTCGGTGTTGGTGAACGTTCCTTCTTTCTCGAAAGAGCATGTCGCCGGCAGGACCACATCGGCGAGTTGGGCCGTCTCGCTCGGAAAGATGTCCTGGACGACGAGAAAGTCCAGCCTCTCCAGGGCCTCGCGGACGTGGTTCAGGTTCGGGTCGCTGAGCATGGGGTTCTCGCCCATGATGTAGAGGGCCTTCACCTTTCCGTCGCAGGCGGCGTTCATCATCTCCACCACCGTCAGGCCGGCATCGGGGGAGAGCTTCACCCCCCAGCCCTGCTCGAATTTCCTTTGGACGTCCGGCTCGGTCACTTTCTGGTAGCCGGGGTAGACGTTTGGCAGCGCGCCCAGGTCGCACGCGCCCTGGACGTTGTTCTGCCCGCGCAGGGGATTGACGCCGGTGGACTCGCGGCCGACGTTGCCGGTGAGCATCGCCAGGTTTGCCGTGCTCAGGACATTGTCCGTGCCGGTGGTGTGCTGGGTGATGCCCATGGCGAAGAAGATCGCCCCCCGTTCAGCCCGGCCGAAGAGCCGCGCCGCGCCGATGAGGTCGTCCGCCGGGATGCCGGTAACCTCCTCCACGTACTCGGGGCTGTATTTTCCGAGGACCTGCTCCAGGTCCTCGAAACCCTCCGTGCGTTCCGTGATGAACTTCTCGTCCTGCAGTCCCTCCTTCAGGATCACGTGCATCATGCCGTTCATCCACGCCACGTCGGTGCCGGGCTTCTGGCGCAGGTGGTAGTCGGCAAAGCGGGTAAGCTGACTCGTGCGCGGGTCCACGACGATCAGCTTCGCCCCGTGCTTCCGCACAGCCTGTTTCATCAGATTGCCGATCACGGGGTGGGTCTCGGTTGTATTCGAACCGGTCACAAGGATGCAGTCGCAGTGCTCCACCTCGGCGATGGAGTTGGTCATGGCCCCGCTGCCGAAAGAGATGACGAGGCCCGCAACGGTGGCGGCGTGGCACAGCCGTGCGCAGTGGTCCACGTTGTTCGTGCCGATGACGGCCCGGGCGAATTTCTGGAGGACATAATTCTCCTCGTTCGAGCATCGGGCGGAGCTGAGGACGCAGATCGCGCCGGGTCCGTGCTTCTCTTTGATCTCGCCCAGCTTGCCGGCGACGAGGCCGAGCGCCTCCTCCCACGTTGCTTCCTCGAATGCGCCATTGCGTTTGATCAGGGGCTTGGTCAGGCGATCCTGGTGGCTCGCGTACTCAAGGCCAAAACGCCCCTTGACGCAGAGCCTTCCGAGGTTCGGCACGGTGCCCTCGCGCCCGTAGGCCGCCTTGATTTCATTTTGGTGGATGTGAAGCTCGATCTGACACCCCACGCCGCAGTAGGGACATACTGTCCGCGCCTTGCGCATCTCCCACTCTCGCGGGCCGTGGATCGATTTCTTCTCCGTGAGCGCCCCCACCGGGCACACCTGGACGCACTCCCCACAGCTCACACAGGTGGAGTCCTTCATCGGCAGATCGTTGTCGCAGACGATCTTTGCCTGGAATCCCCGTCGCTCGACGTCGAGAACTTCATTCACCACGGTCTCGCTGCACGCCCGGACGCAGCGGTAGCACTTGATGCACTTGTTGGGGTCGCGCCGGATCACCGGGCTGCTGTCATCATAGGGCATGCGGGGACGGCTCACCTCAAAGGGGTTCTCCAGCGGATCGACGCCGTAGCGGTTGCACAGGTCCTGGAGCTCGCACTTGCCGTTGCTCGGGCACACCAGGCAGTTGTGCTCGCCCTCGGCCAGGAGGAGCTGGAGGATCATCCGCCGCGTGTCGTGGATCAGATCGGAGTCGGTTCGGACTACCATCCCCTCCTCGGCGGGGGCGGTACAGGATGCGGTCAGGCCCCGCTTGCCCTCGATCTCCACCACGCACATGCGGCAGGCGCTCATGGGCGTCAGGCGGCGATGGTAGCACAACGTCGGGATAAAGACGCCTTTCCGCCGGGCGGCTTCAAGGACGGTATCACCCGATTCAAACTCAATCTGTTTTCCGTTAACAGTGATCGAAGGCATGGGACAACTCGCTTTTCGTGACAAGAATCTGATTCACGTCCATTTCATCGTAAACACTGGATTTTACCAGCCGTTCTAAGGCAAGTAAAGGAGATTCTCGCGAGTAGCGGTCAAGTAAAGACAGGATTTCCCCATAACCTGAGCGTCGTCGGTCCTACCCCGCGGTCGGGATCAGGCTCGCGATGACACAGCGGAGATCATGGGGAACCCCCTCGATATTTTTCTTGACTTGGCAGAAGGAAGAGAGTAATATTAAATCGATTTAAGGGGAGGGATTCCTTAGCTTGGTTGCTAAGTGCAGGGATGCAACCCACCGTAAGCAGGTTTCCATACCTGGGCAGGTTTCATAGCAGTATATTCCTTATGATAGTGTTCTGAGCTTGGAGTACATAGATGCAGCAGGAGACGTTGCGCATTCTTGTGGTGGATGACGAAAGTGATGTTCTGGAGATTACATGCCGAATGCTGAAGCGCCTCCAGCACGAGACCGTAGCGGTTGGTGGTGGCGCGGAAGCGATCCAGCTTCTGCAAACAGAGCCGTTCGACCTGGCAGTGGTGGACACCAACATGCCGGGTGTTGACGGCAATGCCGTCCGACGATTCATCAAAGAGAACCTACCCGATCTGAAGGTCATCACAGCCAGCGCCATGCCGCCCGAGACGGGGGAAGGCCAGCTCGAGCCGGAGCGCCACACCTACCTGAGAAAGCCCTACCAGATCGTTGAACTGCAGGGCGCGATCGAGAGGCTCATGCAACGAAGCCTCTCCATATAGGGCCGCCTGCGGCAGGCCCCCCCCGGGAGGCGGAGGCCATTGAAATACATCTCCCATGGCGGAGGGCGCGGTCTACTTCATGGACGGAATGACGATGCCGCGCATGATGATGCGATTCGCAAACAGGAAAACGATCATTGGCGGGATGCTCACAAGGGCAGTCGCCGCCATGATGTAGTTGTTGCCGGGGTTCTGCATCTGGAAGTCATAGACCCACACCATCAGCGTCCACATCTCCTGCTTCGGACAGATGACGAAGGCCCACATGAAACTGCTGTAGGCGATGACGAACGTGGTGAGGCCGATGTAGGCCAGGATCGGCGCGATGAGCGGCATGGCCACCAGGCGGAAGACCTGCAACTCGCTCGCGCCGTCGATCTCGGCCGCTTCGTAAAGCTCCTGCGGCAGCGAGTCGAAGAAGCCCTTGAGCAGGAAGATGGCGAAGCCGTTGGCCATGCCCGGAAAGATGAGCGCGGTGTAGGTGTTCAGGAGCCCTAAGTCGCGCAGCAAAAGGAAGTTGGGGATCATCGCCACCTCGGCGGGGAAGGCCATCGTGGCCAGGAAGAAGATGAGGATCTTCTGCGTGTGCCTCATGGGGAAGCGCGAGAGCGAGTACGCCGCGATCGGGTTGATCGTCAGCGCCGACAGCAGCGAGAAAAAGACGAGGATGAACGTGTTCTGGATCGCCCGCCCGCGGCCGGTCAGATACTCGAACACCCGCTCGAAGGACTCCGTCATGTGCGACAGCCGCACGCGCGTGGGGTGGAAGCGGATCGGCGCGTCGTCGTAAAGCCCCAGCGGCAGCGGTACGTCGTCGAACGATCCGAAGGATGCCTTCCATGCCTTGTTCAGAGCGGCGAGATCCCCGTATTTTTCACGGAGAAACCGGCGGAAGCCCAGCTCCGGCGCATCGAGAACCATCCGTTCCGCCGGGATCGTTCCCGTGCTGGTGAATTCGCACCAGTACCGCCCCAGCGTCTCATCCTTCGGCAAGCGGGTCGGCAGGGGCAGGTCGTCCCATCGCGCCAGCTTCCTGCCCATGAGTTTGCCCGCCTCCCCAAGCGCCTTTTCCTTGCCCACCTTGGCCGCCAAACGTTGGCGGACATGGTCTCGCCACTGCGGCGCGTAGTCGGCCGGGATACGCAGCAATCGCCGGGGCCAGCGCTTGACGATGAACTCCTCCCAATCGGCGCGGAGCGTCGGATCGTCTGGCGGCGCCAGGGGGCACTTCAGTCCGTAGAAGCCCACGTGCGATGTGCCCCATGCGTCATTGAGCAGTCCGATCTTCGGGTACTTCAGTTTTAGGAAGGTATGCCAGTAGGTGTCCGACGAGATGATGAGCTTGCTCTCCGGCGGGAGGGACCGCTTGAACTCGCGCCACATGAGGTCCTTATTCGTCCGGCCCGGACGCCAGAAGGGAACGGTGAAGTTCCCCGGCGGCAGGAGCTCCACGCCGTGGTAGGTCATGTAGTCGCTCTGGAAGTCATGGTTCATGATGGCCAGGCCGAGGCGATCGCGGTTGCTCAGGATGTGCTTGCGTTCCCTCTCGCCGGGATAGATGTGTTCGACCCATGCCGGCCACTGACCGGTCTTCTCGAATTCCTTCCGCACGGCATCGGCATTCGCGCCGTACCTCTTCCGCAGGAAGGGCCGGTAGTAGTCCTCTGCGCGGAAGACGCACACGAACATGGTGTCGGAATCCAGCGTCTTCTTGAACTCGTCAAGGTCAGCAACAATCTGCCTGTGGGCGTCGAGCGAAAATCCCTGCTCGGCGAAGACCTCCGGTCGGGTGGCATAGAAGTCACGGTCGTCGCGCATGTTCACCTGGCTGGTCCACTGGTTCCGGTTGTGCCGGCTGGCCAGGAGGTCGAGCTTCTGCGGCTGCATGGCGAAGATGTGCTTCAGCTCCAACTCGTTGCGGTCGAGCAGGTAGCGGGGGATGATGGCGTTGTCGCGCAGGTCGAACTGGTCGCTGAAGGTCTGGCCCAGGACGATGAGCAGAGGATAGATGATGCAGATGGACCCCAATGTGAGGAGGCCGTAGATGCCGACGCGAAGGGCAATCTGGCTCGGATGATTTCGCCCGACTTTTCCGAGGATCGGCATTATTGGGCCCTCCTGAACTCGACCTTGCGCAGGAAGCTGAGCTGATAGACCGTGAAGCCCACTAACAGCGAGCCGAGGATCCACGCCAGCGCCGTGGCCGACCCAAACCGGAGATACCCGAAGGCCTCCAGAAAGATTTGCAGACCGATCACGTTCGTCTCGAAGGCCCCCCCCGTAAGGACCAGGATGTTGCCCATGCCGTGGAAGGCGCCGATGAACGCGCCGACGAAATTGATGATGAGCAGGGGCTTCAGGCAGGGGAGGGTGATATTCCACACCTTGCTCAGCGTCCCCGCGCCGTCGATGTCGGCCGCTTCATACATCTCGTCGTCGATGCTCTTCAGCGCGGCAAGATAAACCAGGCAGGCCGACCCCGTTCCCGCCCAGATGGATGGAATGGCCAGGAGCCACTTGTTGATCCTCGGGTTTTGCAGCCATCGCACCGGCCCCAGGCCAAAGAAGCTGATGAGGTGATTGAGCAGCCCTTCGTCGGTGGGCATGTAGAAGATGCGCCAGATGAAGAGCACCACAACCCCGCCCAGCAGGTAGGGCGCGTAGAAAATGGTCCGGTAAACCGTCGAGCCGCGCCGGGCCTCGGACAGGAGGATGGCCAGGATCACCGGCGCGAAGAAGCCGAGCGACAGCACAGCACAAACGTAGATGACCGTTGCCTTTACGACACTCGGAAAGAGCGGATTGGTCACGACGCGGACGAAATTTTCGATGCCCACGAAGCGCGACCCACCCATGACCTTCACATCCTGGAAGGCCATGATCGACCCGCGAATGAGGGGGTAGTAGGCCCAGAGGAGAATGAGCAGCACAGCCGGTGAGAGGAGCAGGATCGACGCCGCCCGCCGGCCGAGGGTGATCTTCCGCTTCCGCACTTGCACCCGGCCGAACTCGCCCTTGCTCTTGATGAAGAATCGGTAGATCAGGAAGCCGACGTAGGCGGCCAGGAGCAGGAGGGCGCCGATGAAGGGCCACTTGTACCTCCGCATGGCCTCCTGCACGATTTCGTCTTTTTCAAAGACCTGCGTGTTGGCCAGCTCGTTGGCGCGGGCCAACTGGGCATCGATGTCGTAGTCCCGGTCGCTGCAGATTTGGCTGAGCAGCACATGACCGAGCACCTCCTGCTGGACGCGCGAATAGCCCTCGCTCATGGGGAGGAACTTGTAGTGGTTCGGATCGTGGATGAGACGCTGCATCTCGCGGCTGCCCGGGGGAATCTCGTTGGCATATTCCTTCAGGCCCGCCGCCACCAACTGGTCGTAGGAGCACAGGTTGTAGAAACCGTAGTTGACCAGCTCCCGCGCCTCCTCTTTCTCATACTTCAGATAGCCGGGGTCGTCCTTGGGGACATAGAACTGCGAGCAGAAGTCGAGGATCATATCCGCGCACACGTCCACGCGCTTCTGCCCGCCGCGCCGCTTTCGACTGCCGCTGTAGATGCCGTAGTAGTGATAGGCGCTCGCCCCGCCTTTCAGGGGATAGGGCATGACGCCCACGACGGACGAGTCCACGTTGCTCTCGGAGATCCAGTCGAGGATGTAGTAGGCCACGACGGCCACCTCGCCGTTGAGCCAGAGCCGCTGCCAGTCGGTGTCGTCGTCGATGAACGGTCGGGCGCAGCCGGTGATGACCTTCTCCCCCGACATCAACTTGACCTGTTTCTTGCAGAAGGGGCACGGGACGGTAAGGGGGAAGGTGAGTTTCGCATGTGCGTCGCCCAGCCCGATGGGCTCGTTGCAGTGCGGGCATTTGACGAACGGCGCCCAGAGCATGTCCTGCCAGAGCTTCAGGGCCTTGCGCGCCTCGGGGCTGTCCAGGTCGGCGCGCTCGCGGCCCTGGACGTCCTTCAGGCACTTTCCGCACTTGCTGCATTTCCACTCCATCTCTCCCTGGGGGAACTTCGTCTCCGCGCCGCAGGCCGGGCACGTTTTCAGAACAAACAGCGACTGCCCGCCATAGGCGTAGAGATACCCCTGCCATATCCACCCGTTCGGCATGAGGCCGAAGCCCTTCCGGCCGCGCGGCGTTCGCGCGCCGGGTATCTTGGCGTTGGGGTCGGTCAGTTTGCGGCAGACATAGAGCAACTCGTCGAACGTCTCGATTTGCTTTTCCGGGTCCACCCCGTTGTCGCGGAAGATGTCCTTTCGATAGACCAGATGCTGAATCCACTGGAACCGGGGCAGGATGTAAATGTGTCCGTCTTCGAGGATGAACTGCTCTCGTACGCGGTCGGGGATGTTGAGGAACGGCTTCCAGATCACCTCGTCCACGCCGTGGGTGTACTTGCCGTCGCCGTTGGTGTCCTTGTAGATGTACTTGTCGAGCTTCTCGAAGAACCCGTTGCGAATCCACGCCTTTGCCTCGTGGTGGTAGACACGGAGGATATCGGGCGCGGTCCCCCCGGCGATGGACATCATAAGGCTGCCGCGCTCGAGGGTCTGCACCCGGAGCTGCGTCGTTCGGGCGGGGCGGACGTTGGGATGGTTCGCAAACCATGCGCTGAAGGGGGCGTACTTCGGGTCAGCCGGGTTTGGCAGGTCGTGGATCGTGATCGTATAGATCGGCGCCTTGTCCGCTGCGGCAGCCGGAAGGGCCGAAAGGGCGCATGCCAAAAAGGCGAGACAGACGATGGCCTTCTTCATGAAATGCGTTGTTCTTGTTTCGTAGAACGAATGGATGACCTTCGATGATACGGAAGTATAACGCAGCCATTTGGCCAAGGCAAGGGCTTTCTCCCCGGTAGGAGCCGGAGGCGAAATTTTCTTGAAAGAGTAAGCGGCCTGTGGTACCGTAGTCGCTTTCAAGGGAGTGGAAGTCGCCGTGGTCGTTTTCGCTTATGTCGCCTTGGCGCTGGCGCTGGCGCTCGCCTTCTACATGATCTTCATCGAGACCCGCTGGTTCCATCTGGGCGAGGTGACGATCCACGTGCGGAAGTCCTTCCCGTGCAGACTCACGGTCCTTCACCTGACCGACACACACTTCCGGAAGAGCCACGGATGGAAGAGACGGTTCATCAAAGGGCTTGCCGAGCGCCCCGTCGACTTCGTTTTCGCCACGGGGGACATGATTGATGCACCCCACGGGATCGACAACTGTGTGGCAGCCCTGGCGGCGCTGAAGCCGCGCTACGGGACGTACTTCGTTCTCGGAGGTCACGACCATTACGCCATCACGCTGATGGATACCCTCCATCACCTGACGCACTTTAGGACGAGTCGGCGCGCCAGTCGGAAGAACGAGACAGAGGAGCTCATCAGGCGTCTGACGGAGATCGGCGTCGTGGTGCTGGTGAACGAGCACCGCCGGATCACGGTGGATACACACAAGCTTGTCCTCGTCGGCCTCGACGATCCGTTTCTCTCACGAGACGACCTGGACGCGGCAATGGATGGCGTGTCGCCGGAGGACCCCACGATCATGCTCGTCCATGCGCCGGACGTGATCGAGAGCGCGCCGGAGCGGGGCGTCGATGTCGTCTTCGCGGGCCATACTCACGGCGGGCAGATTCGCCTGCCCCTGATCGGCGCCCTCGTCACCCGCTCGAAGGTACACCGGCGCCATGCGTGTGGGGTGTTCAAGGTGAAGGACACGGTGTTCCATTTGAACAAGGGCCTCGGCGCGGGGCCGATCACGGACTTCCGGCTGTTCTGCCGGCCGGAGGCGACGATTGTGCATATTGTGCCTGACGAGGAATAGGCGATGACTCTTGCGGTAGTCAGGTCCATCCTGAGATTTTTGTTTCGACTGTTCTTCCGAATCGAGTTCTACGGACAGGACAATGTCCCGACCTTCGGTCCGGTCCTCTTGGTACCCAATCACCCGAGCTATCTCGATCCCCTTTCCGTTCATCTCGGTGTGCGCACGCGGCCGGTGCGCTGGATGACGTGGAACGCCGTATTCCGGGTCCCGGTCCTCGGATGGCTTATCCGACAGTTCGGCGCGTTCCCTGTGGACATGGAGGGCTCGCCGAAGGGGGCGTTCAAGTCATCCTTGGAGCTGCTGAAGCGGGGGGAAGTGGTGGGCATCTTTCCGGAGGGCGGGCGGTCCTTCCAGCCGATCATGGGGGATACCCGGACGGGCGCCATTCGCCTGGCCGTGCGGAGCGGCGCGCCGATCGTGCCCGTGAGCGTGGCGGGGGCGTATCGTGCGTGGCCGCGGCTCTGGTTTTTCCCCCGTCCCGGGCGGATCGCGGTGACCTACCATCCGCCGATCTATCTCTATGTGGACCAGACGGACCACGACTTCTATGAGAAGGCCATGGATCAGGTGAAACGGACCATCAATGATGGCCTGCGCGAGGCCTACGTGGACTGGCACCTCCGCCGGGTCTACGATCCCACGCTCGAAGAGCTCGGCCTGACGGTCTGAGAAACCGAGAAAGGGCGAAGCGCGAAGATGAAACAGGTCGTATTTGCAGCAGCGCACACGGTCCACATCCAGGATGCGCCGACGCCGCGCCACCGGGGGGGAGAGGCGCTGGTCAGGATGAGATACATCGGCATCTGCGGCAGCGATCTGCACACCTACCGGGGTCTCAATCCGTACGTCGAAATGCCCCGCGTGCCGGGGCACGAGTTGTGTGCGGAGATCGTGGAGATTGACGAAAATGAAAAAGGGCTGCAGACCGGCGATACCGTCGTCGTCGAGCCGCTGATTCGATGCGGCGCGTGCTACCCGTGCAGCCTCGGACGATACAACTGCTGTGAGAACCTGAAGGTCCTGGGTGTGCACGTGGACGGAGGCATGGCGGAGAAGATGGCGCTGCCGGTCATGCTGTTGCACAAGCTGCCGGAGGATGTCGATCCGTCGCTTGGCCCGCTCGTTGAGACGCTGTCCATCGCCCACCAGTGCTGCAAGCGCGGTCGAGTGGACGCAGATGATCGCGTGGCGGTCATCGGCGCGGGACCGATCGGTCTCTGTGCCGCAATGGTGGCGAAGGGCCGCGGTGCGGAGGTGGCGGTGATCGATGTGGTCGAGCCGCGCCTGGCCCTGGCGGGGGAGCTCGGCATCGATCATCCGATCAATGGGGGGGGTGACGTTGCAGACCGAGTCGGCAATGCCTTCGGTGGTCCACCGACGGTCGTCATCGAGGCGGTGGGGAGAGCAGCGACGCTGGAGTCGGCGGTGGACATGGTCTCCCCGGCTGGGCGGGTGGTGGTTGTCGGCTTGACGGCCGAGCCGAGCGGCATTCGGGCGGATGTAATGATCAAGAAGGAGCTGGATCTGGTCGCATCGAGGAATAGCTGCGACATCTTTCCCGATGCCATCCGGTTCCTGGCGGACCATCAGGAGCAGGCGGAGAAGCTGGTGACGCACCGCTTCGGTCTGGATGAGGTGGCGACGGCGATGGAATTGCTGGACAAAAGCCCTTCCGAGGCAATAAAGATCATCCTCGCGACGTAGTACCTGATGAGACTTGCGGAAGTTTTGTCGGACCAGGGAGGAACGGGTCATGAGCGACAAGTTCGAGCAAACCGACCGTGAGCAGGAGATGGCCGAGCGGATCGAGGAGCTCGAAGAAAAGGTGGATCGGCTTACGCAGGTCCAGGTGGCCGCCATCAAGCAGACCATGGGCTACGAATACAGGTCGCAGGCCACGCTCTTCGGCCTGCCGCTCATTCACATCGCCCAGGGCATCGATCCGGAGACGGGCAAGATGCGTGTGGCCAAGGGCATCATCGCCATCGGCGGCGTGGCCATGGGCGGCTTTGCCATCGGCGGCATGTGCTTCGGCGTGATCGCATTCGGTGGGTTATCGCTCGGCATCATCGGTATCGGCGGCGTGGCCATCGGTCTGCTTCTCGCCCTGGGAGGGATGGCCGTCGGCACGTTCGCTCTCGGCGGCATGGCTGTCGGCTACATCGCCATCGGCGGCGGAGCCTTCGGTGTCCACGCCTTCGGCGGCCAGAACATGCACCAACTCATTCCGTTCCTCAAGGAATACTTCGGCATCGGCGCCGGGGGATAGAGTTGTCGCCTAATCCGGCTCGCGGAACCCCAGGCAGACGGAGCTGAACCCGCCGTGCACCTCCACGATGGAGCCGGTTACGAACGTCGAGGCAGGGGCGGCGAGGAACAGAATCGCCGTGGCGATCTCGTCCGGGTCGCCGTAGCGATTCATGGCCGTGTTGCCGCGAATCTGTCTCCCTCGCTCTCCCTTCAGGGCGTCCCGGTTCTGCTCCGCCGGAAAGAACCCCGGGGCGATGGCATTGACCCGCACGCCGTGGGGCGCCATCTCCCAGGCGAGTTGCTTCGTCAGATTTTCCACGGCCGCCTTCGCGCAGGAGTAAGGAACGGATTCCGCCAGGGGCATCTGTGCGCCCATGGAGGAAAAGTTGATAATGGCCCCGCTGCCACGCTCCTTCATGTGGCGGCCGAAGACCCGACAGGGGATGCGCATGGCCTCGAGCGTGGTGTTCATCACGCTCGTCCACTCTTCGTCGGTCACGTCGAGGAAAGGCTTCTTCACCATCGAGCCCGTTGCGTTGACGAGGATGTGCACACGCCCGAAGTGCTCGTGGTGGATCACGTGGGCCAGAACCCGTTCCATGTCGGCTGCGCTTGTGGCGTCGGCGGTGTAGAACTCCGCCGCGATTCCCGCGTCGCGCAGATCCTTCCTTCGGCTCCGGCAGGTTTCCTCGCTTCGACCCACGATCAGGACCGACGCGCCGGCATTGCCCAGGGCGCGCGCCGCGGCGCCGCCGAGGGAACCGTTGCCGCCGATCACAATGGCGCCCTGGCCCTTCAGGCCGAATGTATCGGATAGGTAGTCGGGTGGCATGCTCGCTTCCCTCTACTTCTTCAACGGGATTATCCAATCCGGACGCGCCACGTCTTCGTTGGCAAGCTGTGGGGTTCCCAGATACGCATCCGCGTTCCAAAAGCGTTCCGTTCTTCGTTCCGTGCTCTTCTTCAGGGCCTCGATTTCCTTGTCGAACTCCTCGACGGTTTTCCGGAAAAGCGTATGCTGGGAGACCTGTGTCCTTCGTGCCTCGGCCGCCTTGTGCGCGTAGTCGGTGGTGTCCACCTCGTAATCGGGATCGGCATCGCGGACGGCCTTGTAGAAATAGAAATGCGGGGTCTTCCACGACTCGCCGAGCTGTGCCGCCACCGGCTGCCCGGCCTGCCATCGGGCCTCGATGGAGATGGCGCTCGTGGCCAGATGGTCCCGGTGCAGGTCATGGGGGCCGTGGGTGAAGATGGCGTCGGGCCGGACGCTGCGGATCACCTTGATGAACTGCTTGAAGGTGGCCTTGTCATTGGTCAGGGCCATGTCGTCGTGGCCGAGGTGGATGCGTTCCGTGCCGAGCACCTTGTCCGCCTCGTCCGCCTCCTTGCGTCGGATCTCGACGATGGTGTTCTCCATATCGGGCCGCGGGTAGCCCTCGCTGCCGTTGGTGGATTGGGCGATGACCACGCGCACGCCGAGGTCAGCGGCCTTCGACATCGTGCCGGACATGGTCATTTCGTCATCGGGGTGCGCTGCGAAAACCAGGATCGTCTTGTAGCTCATTCTGAAACTCCCTCCCAGTTCGGTTCACTTGTTGATCGGCAGTTCGATGCGTCGTCCCTCTTGGGCCGAGAGGAGGCCGGCCTCCAAGATTTCCTGCGAGTCGCGGCAGTTCTTCGCCGCGCACATGCCCTCCGGTTCCGTCCCGGTTTCCAGACAGTGGAGCATGTACTCCGGTCCGTTACGTTCGCCCTCGGGCAGATCGTCCAGATCCACCAGGGTTTTCTCCTTCTTCTCCTTTGTGGCCATCCAAAGCTTTCCTTCGTCGGTGATGAGCGTGCCTTCGCTGCCGAGGATGACCGTGTCGTGATACGAAGGGACCTGCGTCCACGACGCTTCGGTGATGCCGAAGGCGTTATCGTAGATCATCGTGATCGCCGCGTTGTCATCGACGGGGAAGTCCTCCTTGACCAGACATCCCATCACGCCCTGCACGGCCTTGGGCATACCGAGGAGATGACGGCAGAACGCCGCGCCGTAGCAGCAGTAGTCCATCAGCGCCCCGGCGCCGTTCTTCTCGGCGTCGTAGAGCCAGCCGTAGAAATACTCGGAGCACCCCAGCTCCTTGGGCCCGCAGTGGGCCATGCGGGTGCGCACCTGGAAGGGCTGGCCGATGGCCCCCTCCTTGACAAGACGCGCGGCGGTCCGAATGGCCGGGCTCCAGGCGATGGGCCAGTTGATGACCAGAAGCGTACCGGCGTCTTCGGCAGCCTTGAGCATCCGGTCGGCCTGCTCCAGGCGCGCGGCCATGGGCTTTTCGCTCACCACATGCAGTCCCTTGGGCGCGACGCCTTCGAGCACCTCCGCGCCAGCGTTGTTCTCGACAGTGAGCTGGATAATGTCCAACTCCTCCTTCTCGATCATTTCCCGCCAGTCGGCGTAGAGCGCCTGGACGCCGTACTGTGTTTTCATTCTGTCCCGAAGCGGCTCGTTGGGATCGGCCGCGGCCGCGAGTGCTGTGTTCGGGCAGGCCTGCCAGTATTTCGCCTCCTTCCACACATGGTCGTGGACCATGCCGATCACGCCGACACGATAGGTCTTGGCCATTTTTTCCTCCCGGGTTTCAAAGTGCAATGTGGTTACTCACTTGGCCCTTCCGCCGGTTCGTTCGCGGAGCCACTGCTCGATTTCATGATAGACGACCGCATCGACGTTCTTTCCGCAGATGAGGTCCAGGTTCCCAAAGTCTTCGCCGTCGCCGCTGGCGCGGCAGACGAGTCGGAATTTTTTGTCGACCGACGATACCTTATGATAGATCGCGCGCAGGGCCGCCGGCGGCGCGAAGTTGTCCCCTTTGCCGCATACGGTGAGAAGGGGCAGGCGAACGGCGCCGCACTCGTCGAGGTACGTGCGCTTGCCATCGCTCGACTTCAGTCTGCCGGACTGGAGCATCGACACAACCTGTTGGAGTACGCCCTCCGGGATCGGCTCGGAACACTGCCGGAACAGGGCGCCGCGCACGTCCGGATCGATATTGTTCGGTTTTACGAAAAGACTTTCCCATCCTTTCGGGGCCGGGGGCGACATGTCCGGCACAATGGAGGGGTATCTCAGGAGGGGATCCGCGAGATGCCTTCGCGCCGCGGACAAGTCCCGGAGAATAGCATCCCGTGGCAGTTGGATGGTGAGCGGGGAGCCGATCAAGACCAAGCCCTCCATCATGGACTCCTGGGCGGAAAGGAGGTAGATCATCGCCGCGCTGCCGCCCGTGCCGTGGCCGATCACGAAGATCTTCCGCCGCTTGGTCGCCTTGGCAATGTGTGCGATGGCGGCGGGAATATCTTTCAGTGCGTAGTCATCCAGCGTGGTTTCCGGCGGCGCCGGTCCGCTCATCCCGCAGCCGCGGAAGTCCAGCCGCCACACGTCGTACCCCTCCAGGGCGAGGAACGTGGCCAGACCGGACTTGGGCCCGGGCTGCCAGACGCCGGAGTTGAATCCCATGCTGTGGCAGAGGAGGACGGCGGCGCCTTGGGGCGATTTGCCGTCGATGTGTCTGTGAAGGGCCAGCGATATGCCGTCCTCCGTCCTCGCGATATGGGTGGTAACCGTAATGCGCGGCGGGGCGAGCACATCGATGGGTTTGGTGTTGCCGCCTTGCCATCCGCAGCCAAGCAGTATCATGCACGCGAAGATTCCAGCAATTCTCTTCATCACACCTGCCAAGAGATTTTTTCGAAGTCCGGGGTGGGAACATCGAACTCGACGCCTCCCGCCCGGGGGGCGCGTTCGATGATTTCGTTATTACGAATCAATTCCACAAAGAGACCGACCGGCTCGTTCTCGGCGAAGCCAAGGGCGCGGAAGGGGCATGAGACCTCGATGACATGCCGAAACGCCGCTTGCGGGTCTCCCTCGCCCGCTCGCCCTTCGGTTAGTATGGCGTTCTGCCTTTCACCATAGAGACCTTCGACAATCAACACGGCCTGCCTCGGAGAGTAAAAGCAAACCCGGAGAGAGTCGTCGTTGTGGATGACGATATCCTTCTCGCCTTCCACGTCGATCCGAAGGAAAAGGTTGTCCTTGTCGAACCCGAAGTAGAGGTCGCGGAGGATTCGCTCGCCGGTCTGGTCCATGGCCCCCGTTCGCTTGAGGTTGCAGTGTCCGGCATCCACCCATTCGAAGAAGCTGGTCATCCGCCCGTCCACGTTCACCTTCAGGAATGCGCGCGGCTGGGAGTACTTGGAAGGGGCGCCCTTCTCGCTGATGGGCTGGTCCAGCATCATGGGGGGCTTTTCATCGAGGAGGGCATAGACATTCTTCAGGTGCCGGCGAAACAGATCGTCGAACTCTCGTATCTGGTCGGTGTGGTGATCGTCGCCGAACCACCAGAACCAGTCGCTGCCCTCGGCGATATAAATCTCCTCCCAGGCCCGTTTAACCGCTTCGCTGTCCGCCCTGCCCGAATTCTCCACACGAACCAGGAACTGCCGGGTCTTGTAGAGATAGTCCCACGCCTTGCGGTCCTCCGAGTGGCCGATCCAAATGGCGAAGTTGTGGTTGATCCACGACCCGGCGAAGAGCCTCGGCAGCGTGTCTTTCGAAGGGAACTGGTCCAGGTAGCTGCTGATCGTGGTCGTCTCGATGTCGGGGTGCTCGGAGAGGCGTCGGTAGAGGTCGCGCAGGAATTCGATGCCGCTCTTCGGGTAGTACTCCCAGGCGTTCTCTCCGTCGAGGATGATGGAGACAAGGGGGGGCCTGCCGCCAACCGCTTTGATTCGGGCGAGCCGGCCGACCAAGTCCCTTGCCGCAGCCTCCGGCTCGGAGCGCTGATACTGAAACCCGATCAGGTCGGCCAGGTTATGGTCGCGGAAGACCAGCGTCAAAGGGCCGGCCTCCGTCTCAAAGCGGTAGGGGCGGTAAAGGATCTCCGGGTTTCGAATATCCCCGTTGTCTCTCCGCGCAATCTGCTTCCTCAACGAACGTTCGAGGATCTGCTCGTCGGTCCCGATCCATTCGATTCCCGCCTCGCGAATCAGCTTGGCCGTTTCCGGACAGACCGATCCCTCCGATGGCCACATGCCGCGCGGCTTCCTCCCCAGCATGTCCTCGTGGAATCGAGTCCCCCGGACGATCTGCTCGCGGGCGTCGTCAACATTGTCGCGGGCCTCCTTCGGCAGGGGCACATTGGGCATGGCCTCCCGGGCCGACCCGGGGTTGCAGAGCAGAGGAAGGATCGGATGGTAGAAGGGCGTTGTCGTTGTCTCGATCTGCCCGCGCTCTTCGAGCCGCCTGTGCAGCGGAATCACCTCCGCGATGACGTCCATCTGGCGGCGGAGGACGTCGGCCTTCTCCTGCTCCGTGAATCTCCGGCCCTTGAGCATCATCTCCTGGAGGAAGGAGTCTTGCTCAAGGGTCTTGGGGTGGAACCACACCAGGTTGGCCCAGACCTGGAGATCGAGAAAGTCCTGCTCGGAGAAGCGCCGCACTGCGGCCCGGATGTCCGGATCGCGGGGGCGGCGTTTGGTCAGGAGATCGGCGTATCGTGCGTTCGGCCGGATCATCCATTCGGTGTTGGCCATGAAGAAGTTCCGAAGGATGAATTCCTTCTCCTCCTGGAGAAGGTCCCCCGCCGGCTTGCGGGCGAGACGCAGGCCGAGGTCTTCGCCCTCGTTTCCGACATAGTCAAGGAGCTGCGATAAGAGGGACGGCACAAGGTTGAAGGTGGCCTTGATCTCGGGGAATTCCTCAACCAAGGCGGCCATCCCGTAGTAGTCCTTCACCCCGTGGAGCCTGACCCACGGCATGGACCACTCGTCGGTCACGTTGTCTTTATAGAAGGGTTGGTGATGATGCCACCAGAAAGCGACGTAGGTTTTTGCCAAGAGAGCGGATTCCTATGAAGAGAGATTACACGCCGGCTATCGCGACCGCTTCGCGAATTCCTGGAGAAGCTCCTTTTGCTTCTTGGTCAGTGACTTCGGGACCACCACCTTCACGGCCACAAAATGGTCCCCTTTGCGACCGTCCGCGTCCTCCACACCCCGGCCGCGCAGGCGCAGCTTGGCCCCGGGCTGTGTGCCGGGCGGAACCTTGAGCGACACGGTCCCACCCATCGTTCGCACATCGACCTTCGTCCCCAGCGCCGCGTCGGTCATGGGGACCTCCACCTCCGAGTAGATGTCCCGGCCCCGCCGCGTGAACTCCCCGTGGGGGAGGATACGGATTCGGAGATACAGGTCGCCCTTTGCCCCGCCCCCGACGCCCCCCTGTCCCTGGCCGCTCAGGCGGATGCGCTGGCCGTCGTTGATCCCCCTCGGGATCTTCACGTCGATTTTCCGCTGCTGCTGCACCTGCCCGGCGCCCCGGCATGTGGGACAGACGGACTCGGCCGTCTGCCCTTTGCCCTGGCACTGGGGGCACGGACGGCTGAAAGCGAACCCTCCCTGGCCGAACTGCACCGACCCCGTCCCCTGGCACGTGGGGCAGCGCTGGCTCTTGCTGCCGGGCTTGGCGCCGGAGCCTTTGCATGTGGCGCAGGTCTCCATGCGGGCGAGGGTGATGGTCGTCTTCCCGCCGCGCGCCGCCAGATCGAATGGGATGGAAACGTCCGCCTCGATATCCTGGCCGCGCTGCTTGGCCGAGCGCCGCACGTTGTCGGCCCCGGCTCCCCGGAAGAAGCTGCTGAAGAAGCTGCCGAAGTCGCCGAGGTCGTCAAAGCTGAAACCGCCGCTCTTCGCCCCCCCCCTGCTCCCCGCCGCCTGGCGGAAGTAGTCGGAGAAGTTTTGCGGGCCGGCCGAGCCGAAGCGGTCGTACTGCTGCCGCTTCTTCTTGTTGCTCAGCACCTCGTAGGCCGCGCCGATCTCCTTGAACCGCCGCTCGGCCTCCTTGTTCCCCTTGTTTTTGTCGGGGTGGTATTTTTTCGCCAAGCGACGGTAGGCCTTTTTGATCTCCCCTGCGGTTGCCTTCTTGCTGACGCCTAAAATTGAGTAGTAATCCATGGCAAACGCCCAAGAACGGTTGGTGGAACGTCCGGTGGAGACACGGCGCTCAACACAGTTGCACTCTCCATCACTCGTTTGCGTATTCTAATTCATCCCCGTATTCCTGTCAAACAGAAACGCCGCGGACGGATGGCTGTTGACCCATCGGCCTGGATCGGCTATAGTCGGCCCATCGAACGGGATCACCGAAGGGAGAAAGATATGAAATACGGGATTCGGAACAACTCGCTGAAGATGGACTGGGATGAGTCGTACGCCGCGGCGGCGGAGATCGGCTTCGACGGCGTCGAGATCTGCACGACAAAGGAAGAGCACATGCCCCGCGTGCTCGAGGCCGAGCGGCGGCAGAAGTCGAAGGATTTGGCGAAAGCCGCCGGCGTCGAGACGTGCGCCATCAGCTATGGCTATATCCGCCAGACGAGCTTCATCGACGAAGACGCCGCCACGCGGCAGAAGGGCGTCGAGAACATGAACACCATGATCGACGTAGCCAAGGACATGGGCTGCTTCGGCATCCTCTGCCCCACCTTCGACCGCGAGAAGATTGACATTGATGAACAGGAGACCGAGCGCTTCGTCGAGTGCTACAAGCAATGCGCGCCGAAGGCCGAGCAGGAGCAGATCTACCTGGCCATCGAGACCAGCTTCTCGGTCGAGCTGCTGCAGAAGATCGTCGGCGCGGTGGGCTCGCCCTATGTCAAGGTCTACCAGGACGTGAGCAATGCCCTTTTCTACGGGCACGATACGGTGGACGTGCTCAAGCGCCTCGGCAGTGACATCTGCATGATCCACATCAAGGACTCCGAGGGCAAACCCCTCGGCGAGGGGGATGTGGACTGGGACGGCACGCTCCAAGCCATCCGCGACATGGGCTACGACGATTGGCTCGTCTTCGAGACCGGTCCCGGCGACGACCCCGTCGCCATGGCGAAGCGCAACCTGGACTGGCTCAAGGAGCGGATGGAGTAATTCAACCGTGCCGAGCGTCACGGGAACATGAACCAAGGCGCGAAGCGCCGACTTCGTGTCCCCGGAAGTCGGGACTACTGCGCGCCCTTCACGCGAATCATCTTCATCGTCAGGCGCGGCAGCTTGAGGGCGATGGTTTCGCCCTGGATGCCTACCGTCACCTTCGTGAGGGCATCCTGCCCTTGGAGCTTCGCCGGGAGCTTCAGGTTCCTGACATTGAGCTGGACCTTTGCATCGACGGTGTCCCCGCCGAGGTTCGACACGACCAGAAGCGCTCCCTCCGCGCCGCGATTGTAGATACTCACCTTCACGCCCTTCGGCGAGGCGGTGACATAGTCCCCATTGCGCCAGTAGGGGAGCCAGTCGGCCTTCGATGCGCCGAAGTCGGTCCATGCGTTCCAGATCGCCGCGATCTTCTCCAGCCGCCGACCGACGCCGCCGGGACGAACCGGCACGTCGTGGAGCATCGTGAAGGCGAGCGCCTCGTCAATGGTGTAGGGGTGCGGCGGATAGACGAGGAATTCGCACGGCAGGCCGAAGTTGCGCCCCATAAACTCGGCGCGGAAGGTGTCGAGCGGGATGATCGAAGAAGGGTCTTCCGTGGCAGGAAGACTTCCCAGTTGCTCGCCATCCCAATAGCTCGACGTAAAGGCGAGGGTGGGTGTGACGCAGCAGGTGGACTGGTGCGCACTGACCAGCCCATCCCTCTGGACCGTGCACAGGTTGTAGATCCGCTTCATGAGATTGCGCACGGCGAAGATGGGGTAGGTGGGCCGGCGCTTCCCATTCTTGTCCAGGTAGCTGCAGCCGTGCAGGTAGTTCCTGCATCCCCATGGCTCGATGGTCCCGTCGAGGTAGACGCCGTCGATGTTGTAGGTATCGAGCACATGCTTGATGCCGTCGGCTAAAAAGTCCTGCCAGGGGCTGTTGTAGCAGCAGGTGTAGGCGCGCTGTTCCGGCTTGCGGTGGTAGCCACCTTTGGGATTGACCGGCGTGCCGGGGAGCTTCGTCAGACATTCCTCGCTGTAGAACGGCCATTCGGGAGCAATGTTCGACATCTCGTAGCCAAAGTAGAGCAGGAGTTTGATGCCGCGTTTGTGACATTCGGCGACGAGCTTCTTCAGTTCCTCTTTGTGTGTGGTCTCGGTGTAGTTCTGGATGTCGGTCCAGTGTTCGTGGTAGACGAGCGTCTTCACGCCGAGCTGTGCTGCGCGATCCAGCGCGGAGACCGGTGGACCGGCATCGTGCAGGTAGAGGCCCTGCCCGAATTTTGCCTTGTCGTAAACCGCCTTGCCGTCGAGCGTGCCGCCGTGCTTGCCGTCGAAGTGGTCGAGGAGGAGCGTGTGGCTGTCCTTGGAGGGCGGCTTGGTCAGGTCGAAAGACGTCCTGGGAATGTCGGAAATACGAAATTCGTCAATAAGAAAATCGCACCGGCCCCCGCCGAGGGAAAGTACGGCGGCGGCGCCGTTCGCATTCACGAGGCCCTTGTACTTCCTGGACTCCGCCAGCTTGCCGTCAAGATAGATGCGCACTTCATCGCCCCAGGTGAAGGCGATGTGGTGCAGCTCGCCCTTCTTCCAGTTCGCCGAGGCGCCGAGGATGATGGGGTACTTTGATCCCTCTCTGGCATAGATGCGCATGCCGCGGTCGTCAATGTTCCAGTAGAAGCCGAACTGGCGCGAATTTGGGGCGTCGAGAAGGAAGAGACTCCGGTTCAACTGCCCGCGTGTGGACTTGTTTTTGACCGGCTCGTTCGGGTCGAAGTCCACACGCACCCACGCCTCGAAGGTCCCCCGGTCGGTTCGGATGTTTCCCTTGGCCGGATAGGTCAAGCGGTTCGAGGAATGAATCATCCGTTCGCTCATGCCGTAGGACGCACCGTGGCAGATGCGCCATTCCCGCCAATCCTGTGGAATCTGCTTGACCGGTGTCGCCTGCAGGCCGAAGGTGTAATGCCTTGTCCTGTCGATGGTTATGGGCTCGGCGATGATATGGGCCCGGAGGACAACAGTTTCGCCATCACGAATAATCTCGATGGCTTCCTCGCGGTTCTTGTGCGACCACATCTCGTCGCTTTCGGTGAACCACGCCAGACCGCCCTCCTCCTTGCCGACCCAGACGAAAGGCTTGAAGGGGATCTTCATGCCCTCGGCGGGCACTGCGCCTGAGTTGTAGGTGCTGCGCCAGCGTCCCGGCCAGAAGTGGTAGAGCGTGGCCCACTCCTTTTTGAGGGGGATGTCCATCGTCAGCTCGTCGATGGTCTGCTCCCCCTTGGGGATCAGCTCCATGTCCATACGGATCATGCCATCGTATTCGATGGATGTATCGCCCTTGAGTATGAGGTCGCCTGACGACAACCTCGAGGACATGCTGATGCGAGAGTCGGAGGTGTTCTCCACCGCGATCTTGTCGCTGCGCCAGGTGATTTCTTTCTCGCCGATTTTCCCGCGCAGGCGGATGGGACCGGAGAGGATGGACTGCCCTTGCGTCGTGATCTCCGCCGGCCAGGGCTCCGCGTTGAACTTGTATCTCCGCCCCCAGCAGTACACGGTCCCGCCATGGACCTGCATGGGCGTCCAGGGCGGCATGACCTTCTCTGTAACACCGGCCTGCGAGCCGCGCCACTTGGGTGTCTCCGGCCTTGTGAAGCTCACGGTTGTCCTCCCGATCTCTTTGGACTGGTCATTCCAAAGTCGCACGAGGATATCGTGTTTGCCCGGGGCGCAGTGGGACACATCGAGGATCACCGTGGCGCGCGCCGCCCGGTTGAAGCCCGTCACCCGCCGAACCAGGATGCGATCTCCCTTGGCCAGGATGTCCGCCGTTGCCTTGAGCTGTGCTACGGGCAGCTTGGCGCCGCGGGCGTCGAGCTCGAGAGCCACCCGGCCGCTCAGTTGCATCTGGATCATCCGCGCACTGATGGCGGACAGGATCGTGAAGGGGAGCTTCGTCCGGTGGATGGCCGCGCCACTTTTGTCCTTGACGTCGATGTGCAACGAGTACTCCCCCGGCTGCCTGGCATCAAAGTCGTGGCGGATGTCGAGGACCCCTTTGGCCGGGATGGTAGGACTCCCTCTCTTCTCGGAGAGAGTTTCCTTTTTGCGAATGACCGTCACGGCAAACTTAATGTCGGACTTGCTCTGGTCCGGTGCACACAGTTGCAAGCCCACACGGGCCTCGCCAACCGATAGGTTGCCGATGGACAGGAGACGAACCGCCGTGCCACTGCGGAGGAATTTCGCCTTGCCGAAGCGCGCGGGGTTGTGCAGTGTGCCGTTGGGCCAGGACCAGGCGCTGATCTCGCGCCCACCCGCGACGGCATCGCGAGCGAGATTGATCCCCCATTCCGCCCCGTCCTTCGGGATCGTGACGCCGAGGGAGGAGAAGGGGATGGCCACCTCTGCCTCCCACCGGCCCTCGTGGACGGAGGCGGCGTACTTCCAGTTGGTGTTCCACTTGGGGTCCTTGCCCTTCGAGTCCCAGGCCGTGCCGATGCTGTTGCCGATGAACTGGAAGTAGTCGCCGCTTGCGGGATCGGGCTGGAGGAATATCTCGACGGCGTCGTCCTGCCACACGGGTCCGTCGGGGCTTTTGACGCCGGCCTTCGGTTTTGCGTTCGTCCGGCACTGGAATGCGACGTACAGATTCTGCTCATCAAAACCAAGGAGGCAGACCGTGGACCGGTTTGCCGCGCTGCCGGTGTTGATGCGCCGGAAGGCACACGTGGCGGGGGCACGATCCCACTCGCCCTTGTCGATCTTCCCGTCGAGGGTTGGGGGCTTGACCAGTTTCGTAATTATGATGAATGGCAAGTCGCCTCCTGATTCTGCGGCGAAGGCCGGATGGACCACAGACAGAAGAGCGAAGGCCAGACCCGTTGCCATGTACAGCCAATATCTCGTCGGCTTCATTTCCCGTTCCTCCCTATTTGGAGTTGGAACTCTCATCGAACGGAAGCGTTGCGAGGAGCAATGCGACACGGCAGGCGTTCAGGTAGTCGGGCAGGTTGAGGCGCTCCTGTTTCGTGTGGGCGTTGTAGGTCCCGGAGCCGAGGGTGACGGTCGGGATGCCGTACTCGTTGAGCCAGCAGGCGTCGAGACCCCCGTTCTGGACCTTGGGGCCGGGGTTCAGGCCCACGGTCTTGATGGCCTCCGCCGCGGCAGCGACCGCGGGGCTGTTGGGTGAGAGGTGGAAGGCGTTGTAGGCGCGATGAATCTTGAACCGCGCGGTCCCGGTTTCCCCGTCCACGTTCTTGACGGCCTTTGCGGCCTGGCGGAAGGCGACCTTGTATGCCTTGGTGATCTTGCCCAGGAACTCCGGATCGTGGCTTCGGGTCTCAGCCTGCATCTGGAGAGAGCCCATGACCACATTGCTGCCGGCGCCGCCCTCGATGGCGCCGATGTTGGACGTGCCCTCACCGCCGGCGCGCGTGATCTTGCCGAACCAGCCTTTCTTGCGCAGGGCGCTCACGGCCACTGCTGCGATCTCCATCGCCGACACGCCCCTTTCCGGCGCCGTGCCGGCGTGGGACTCTTTGCCCCGGATGGTGATGGTGAATTTGTCGGAGCTGGGCGCGGCGATGACGAGCTTGTCCGGCTCGCGGCCGTCGAAGGAGAATCCCATCTCGGCATCGCCGAGCATGACCTGATCCACGAACCGTGCGCCCCACGTGCCCCCCTCCTCGCGCACGGTGAAAAGGAACGTCACCGGCGGGTGGTCGATGCCGCTTTCGAGAAGCGCCTCAGCCGTGGCCACCAGGACCGCCACGCCGCCGCGGTCGTCGGCGCCCAGGGCCGTTCGGCCGCTGGAGGTGATCCAAACCCCCTGCGTCTTTGGCTTTACGCCAACGGCCAGGGGCACGGTATCCATGTGGGCCGCCAGCAGCCGCGGCCGGCCCTTGCCGGGCAGACGGACAAAGAGATTCCCCGTCTCCGTCGGGTCGGGCATCTGCTTGTTGGCATCGTCGAAGGTGATGTTCGACTCCTCGGCGCCTGCTTCGAGGAGAATTTCGCAAATCTTCCCGGCCACGGCCTTTTCGCTGCCTGACGGTCCCTCGATCTTGAGGAAGTCGAGTAGAATTTCCTTCGACCGCTTCTCGTCGACGAGTCCGAGGATGTCTTGCATGGCTTCACGTAATCCTGCAGGGGTCTGTTTTCATTGCTGCTGCTCTCGGATGCCACCCTCAAACTTGTTTTAGGGTATCAAGAGAACTCATGTTGCCCGAAGAAGCCGACCTTTGGAGTGCGCAAGCCATGCTTGCGCCTTATTGGGCGGGGGCCATGCTGCCGCCCGTGGCCGAAGCATGGGTTCACCCACACAAAGGCTGGAGCATGGCTCCAGCACTCCAAATCTCCGCTCCATGCGCACCTTGCTACCCCCTAAACTTGTTTGAGCGTGGCACACGACGCGCGCTCTCAGAGATGACACTATGCCTCAAGAGCGCCTTGCGGCTGCGCCCTCGATCTTCTTGGCGAGGTCGTCCCTCTCGCTGGGGTACTGGTCGGCGACGTTGTTCTTCCGGTGAATATCCTCAACGATGTTGTAGAGCGCGGCTTCGTTTGTCGCGCTGTTCAGCAGGTAGAGCCAGTCGCCCTTCCACACGGCCACCATCTGGCCGTGTCCCGTGACGAGGTGATCGCGGAAGGATTCGTCGTCGGACGTTACCGCCGGCCAGAGGTCGAGGCCCTGGACGTCCGGCTTCTTCTCCACTTCCATGAGGGAAAACATGGTCGCGACGACGTCGATGTTGTAGAGCCAACCGTCGAAGCGCTTGCCGGCATTTTGCCCTTTGGGGTCACGGATGATGCACGGCACGGGGTTGAGGGCATTGCCGGTGTCCTGAGGCGGCATGCCGTAGTGGCCGAACTCGCCGAGGATCTTGCCGTGGTCGGAGACGAGGATGACGGCCGTGTTTTCCCGGAGGCCGAGGCGATCCACTGTTTTGAGCAGTTCGCCGACCCAGTGGTCCACCATGGTCACGGCTGCGGCGTAGCGCGCGCGGACGTGGTGATGCTCCTCCTCGGTAAGCTCGTTGCGCTGGTAGATGTTGCCGTAGATGAGCTTCGGTCCCTTCCACTCGGGGTCGTAGAGGTCAATGAACTTCTGCGGCGCTTCGAAGGGCTCGTGCGGGTCGAAGCTGTCGATGTAGAGGTAGAAGTTCTCGTGCGCGTGGTTGCGCTCCAGCCACTCGATGGCGCAGCGGAAGGTGCGAGCCGCCTGGAAGTCTTCGTCCGTCTCGCGATACATCTGGTTCTTGAGATACTGCGTCAGAACCTTGAGCCGGCGCTCCTCGATCTGCGAGTCCGGCTTGAGGAACTGCTCGATGTAGCCCTGCGGCAGGGGCTGGGAGTTCCACTGGTCGTACTCCTGCCCGCGCACCCAGTTGAAGCTCTGGAAGCCGCGGTGGAAGTTCTGGGCGGGCTTCATCAGGTGGTAGACATCCGCCACGATGCCCGTGACATACCCCCGCTCTCCGAGATACTCCGCGACAGTCTCATCCTCTTCCGGCAGGGGACGCCAGCCGGGGGTGTGAATGTACATGCCCTTGTGCGGCGCTTCGTCCGGCCAGGGATATAAGTAGCGACCCGTAAAGAGGTTCCGTCGGCACGGTACCGTCGGCAGGGCCTCCGACCTCATGCGGGTGCACAGGACGCTCTCGGTAGCAAGCTGGTCGATGCTTGGCGTCTGAACGTGGATGCTTTCGCCGGTGTCGTCCACGGACCCCTCGGGGCGGTAGCAATGGATGTGGTCCTGCCGGAAACTGTCGATGGTAATCCAGATGCAATTCATTCTTTTGTCTCCTAATCCTAAGCCTACAAGCTGCTGATTAAGAATTGCTGCACATGGTTGCGCGACATCAGGATGCACTGCCTCCGCAGCGCGCCCTTGTGCCCCCACAGCTTCCCGTGCGGCTCAATGGACATCACGCCCTGGTAGTTGTGCTGGTAGAGCATGGCCATCAGCTTTCCCCAGTGAATATCGCCCATGCCCGCCGGGGGCAGCTCGATCAGCTCCTTGCCGATCAGTATCTGGTCTTTGATGTGGAAGTGGAAGATCCGATCGCCGTACTTATGAACGAACTCCGTCCAGTCGCCGCCGCGGAAGGTGGGGTTGGCCGGGTCGAACTTGATCCCGATCTCGGGCAGGGCGTCCAGCAGGTTGTCCGTCCCCTTCGGCACATCGAGGACGCTGTTGCCGTGGCCGAGGTAGAGCGCGATCTTGACGTCCTTCTCGCCGGCCTCCTTGACGATGGGCTTGAAGATCTCGATGAACTGCCCCTGCGCCTCGTCGATGGGCTGGCCCTCCAGGCCGGACCCGCCGGTGACAACGATGGGGCACTCCATGTCCGCCGCGTAGTCGATGGCCGTCTTGAGCTGGTTCACATGGTCCTGGCCCTTCTCTGGGCAGAGGTACTCCCGCCGCCAGACGCCGATGGCCGAGATGGACAGGTTGTGCTTCTTCAGGGCTGCGCGGAGCTCTTCCTTCTGAGCGACCTGTTTCTCGCCGAACTCGTCGTAGACGAACTCGAGCCAGTAGAGGCCGTTCTGTTCGGCGAAGGTGGCTTCGTCTTCGGAAAGGGTCCCGTGTTCGGGAACGATGTAGCCGATTCTCATGACACCAGTCTCCTCTTACAGAAAAGCGATTCTCACCACGAAGGCCACGAAGAGCACGAAGAGAAGGAAAACGGAAAGAAGAATGGCATGCATTGGCCTTTCTTCGTGTCCTTCGTGCCCTTCGTGGTGGAAACAGATTCTCCCAGTTTTCCATAGCGGAATCAAGCGGGTTGTTGCATAATGACCTTTTGTCAAGCGAACGTGGTATCCGTGGAAGGAGAGCTAAGATGGAAGTCAAGCCATGTATGCCTTATGCCTCGAAGGTCTGTGAGACACGGCTGCTGAAGATGCCCGACGGCAAGTCGGTCTTCAAGGTCTATTTCATGGATATCGTCGGCCGCGACAAGCCGGAGCGGTATGAATGGGCGGCCTCGGGCATGTCGAAGGACGATTTTGTCGAGCGGGTCAGGGCCAGTGGCGTGGAGGGGATTGGCTTCATCACGGCCTTCCCGCACATTACGAAGATATTCATCTTCGGTCCCAGCCCGGAGACGAATCTCTACACAAACGCCTTCAAGACGCCCGACCTGTCTCCACTCGATCTGAATTACTCCGGCAGCACGGAGGTCGCCTGCGCCGCCGAGATGAGCATTGGCGGGGGGGAGTTTGACATGTGGCTGAAGGCCGGATCGGTCGAGAACTACCTGGCGCAGTTCACCGACGCCGGGACAACGGAGTTCAAGAACCACTCGAAGTTGCATGCCTACTGGACGGACGGATGCACCTGTTCAGAAAAGTCTTGACACTGCACGGGGATCGGGCTATGCCTTGCGCAGGAATGCAGGAATGTCTTGGGCTTGGACAGCGAGGGACGAGTGAGATGAGAAGCAAGGCCATCGCGGTTCTGGTGATTCTCTCCCTGTCAGTGGTCTGCACCGCGGCGGAGTTCAAGGAGCGACCGACGAGCGTGCCCTTCACCTACGTCCTCGATTACGGCGGCGACCACCTCAACAACCCCGACTACATCAAGCAGGCCAGGAAAGGCCCGCCTTACCTGATGCACCTCGGCACGGACACGCCCTGCCACAGCTATTTCGGCGCGGCATTCCAATGGAGCCGCTTCCGAGCGCGGCTGAAAGGCGAGACCGTTCCGAAGCCGGACTATGCCGGGGAGTATCGCGGGCGGGTGGCTGCCCTGACCCAACTGGCGAAGGGCCTGCACGAAGCCGGATGCAAGCTCGTCACGCCCTATGTCTGCATGATCACCTTCGGCGGGGATCACGAGAAGGGGACCGGCTTCTGGGAGACCTACGAGAACTGGGATGCCTACAAGGAATTCGGCATCGGCCCCAAGCCGCCGACCGATCCCTTCGAGTGGAACCAGAGGCTGCCGGACGGCAAGCCGAAGTATTTCTACCGCCACGACCATCCCCCCTACAAACCGATGTTCCGCTACGCCGCCTGCATCAATCACCCGAGCTGGAAACAATACATGTTCTGGGTGATCCGCGAGACGGCGCGATGCGGCTTCGACGGGGTGTTTGTCGATAATGCGAATCTCTTCCGATGCTACTGCGACCGATGCCAGAAGCTGTTCGCGGAACACTTGAACAAGAAGTACACACCCCGGCAGATCAAAGAATTATTCGGAGGCGACACCCGCCTGGGCAAGCCGGGCGACGGCCTTCGCTGGACCGAGACGCAGATATTCTGGGACGATTGCATCAACACGTTTCTTCAGGAAATGCGCGCCGAGGGTGCGAAGGTCCACGGGAGCTTCTATATGTTCCCCAACGCCCTCCAGCACCGCCCGTGGGCCGCTCTGATCTCTGCGCGTGACTGCGACCTCGTCATGGCCGAGAACTCCGTCGGCACATGCGGCACGCATCCCGGCTCGGCGAAGGAGGAGATCATCGACGGCATCTGCGTGACGCATACGAACAACAACATCTTCGCCCATCGCCACGCCGCCGCGTGCTCGCAGAGGGTGCGCTCGGCGCTGCTCACGAGGCCCGGGTATCCCAAGTCATTGCCGGAGTTGATGATGAACCGCGACGTCGGCGCCCTCGGCCTCGCCGAAGCGGCGGCCTTCAGCGGCGGCGGGACGTTCCTCCATCGCCCGACCAAGAGCGCACCATTCCTTGCGGAGGTGCGCGACACCTACAACCGGTTCTTCGAGACGCACCGCGACCTCTACGAGGGCTACTACAACTATGGCCAGGTCGCCGTTGCCTGCTTCGCGAAGCAGCGCTACTACAGCGGAAACGATCAGACTCGCATCGCGAAGCCGATCCTCGAAGGATTGATGAAGCGCCACGTCCTGGCCGACCCGGTGACGGAGGTGATCTTCCGCCCGGACATCCTGATAAAATACCGGTTGCTCGTCCTGCCGGAAATCGAGTACCTGTCGGATGCCGAAGTGAATGTCGTCCGGGCATACGTGAACGCCGGTGGGCGGGTGATGGTGTCCGGCGACGTGGGGAAGTACGACCTGTTCATGCGCGAGCGAGAGGAATTGCCCTTCGGGCAGTACTCCGTCTCTCGTCTGGCGGACGAGATCGTCAAGTCGGTCTTGGCCTACCGGCCTGTGCGCGTCATCCCCGAGAAGCCGGACCTCGCGCCCATCCGCATGGCGTGCTATACCAACTTCCGCGAGAAACCCGAGCGGATCGTCCTGCACCTGGTCAACTACGGTGTGCGGCTGGGCAGGGACGCGCCACCTGCGTCCGAGATCAAGGACATCCCCGTGTCGATCCCGCTGCCGAGAGAGACGCGGGTCGAGTCGGTCCGCTACTCACGACCCGGGCAGGAAGATGTGAAGCTCCCTGTGACTGTCGAGAAGAACGTCGCGACGTTCACCGTCCCAGCGCTTCGCATCTATGGCGTGTGTTCATTCCGCATCGAACGAGGAGCAAAGAAATGACCCGGCGATCCTTTGGGATTCTGGCCATTGCCATTCTTCTCATGCCGCGGCCTGGTCGTGCCGACGAGAAGCCTGCGGCCTTCAAATCCTTCTTCCGGCACGAGCATTTCTTCCTCGTCTGGAACGATCAGAAGAAATCGCCGACCTTCACCCTCATCACCAAACGCTTCGGCAAGTACCACGACGGCCTTTCCTATCAGGTGATCGATGCCGAGAGCAACGTCCTGGCCGAAGGGCAGATTCCATACAACTCAAAACGAAACATCGCCCCGCTCCCCTTTTCCCCCAAGTACCTCATCGCTGCGGACCCGGGATACAATGGCATGACGATGCAAACAGATCGCCCGTACGGCATCGTCGGCAGCAAGCAACACCCGCTCGGCCTGAACCATCCCACGGGTCGGCTGTTCCTCTACGTCCCTGCCGGCTGCACAGAATTCACAATTGTGGCAAAATCCGCTTCCCCCCGCGAGGGCGCATGGGTCAAGGTGCTCCGGCCGGATGGCCAACTGGCGGGCGAGGCTGAAGGGGAACTCGACGGCGACACGCCGATCAAGATCACCGTCCCCGACGACTGTCGCGGCAAGGTCTGGGCCGTCGAGTTCGACAAGCCCAAGACACCGAACGTGGGGCTGGACGATCTGAACCTGTTCGTGGAAGGAAAGCTCGCCCCGCTCTTTATTCCAAAGAAGGAATGGGCGGAGCGATACGGAAAAACCGTCAAGATGTAGGGCGGGCGATTCGCCCGCCGGAAAGTAGAAGCGGCATCTTGCCGCTTCCAGAAGAGCCAGGAAGGCTCTTCTACTCTAAGAAGATGGCGGGCCGGATGGCTCGCCCTACATGGTTGCTATGAATGGAGAAGATTGATGCTGCCGAAGGAACGCGTGCTTGCCGCTTTTGAGCACCGCCCGTACGACAAGGTCCCGCACTACCAGGGCGGCTTGTCCTCGAAAATAGGCTCCGAAGTCCTGGGCTGCCCCGACGCCCACGTGGGCGGGGGCATCCAGCAGTGGCGCGAGTCGGTGGCCATCTGGAACGGCCCCGATGCCCACCAGGAATACATCGAGCGCTGCAAGCAGGACGCCATGGACATCATACGGAAACTCGATCTCGACTTCGTCCGCCCCAGCTACTGGCGCATGGCCGAGAAGCCGGCGGAGCGGATCGATGAATACACCTTCGTCTACGGCGACCGCTCGAAGGACAGCTACCGCATCATGCGTCTCGATCCGCAGACGGAGCTCTACCAGATCGTGGAGCAGAAGCCGGTGAAAGGCGCGACGACCGAGGATGAAATCGAGAAGAGCATCGAGGCGCAGGAGGCAAAGATCGACAGCTATAAGGTCGGCGAAAACGCCTTCGACGTCAACCGGGAGGCCATGAGGATATTCGGCCATGAGCGCGCCGTCCCCGGAGGCGGCGTCGGTCTCGGCATCCCATACAAAGACCCGATCTGGCTCGAGTTGATCGCCCTGCGGCCGGACCTCGTCGGCCGCTATCTCGACTTGCAGGTCGCCCGCGCCGCGAAGCAGGTCGAGTTCCAGGCGAAGCTCGATATCGGCCTCCGCTTCCTGCAGGGCGGGGGGGATTTTGCCTCCAACAAGGGGCCGTTCTATTCGCCCAAGGCGTTCCACGAACTGATGCTCCCGCGCCTGAAACAGATTTCCGACGCCTGCCACAAGCACGGCATGTTCCACCTGTTCGCCAGCGACGGCAACCTCTGGCCCGTGGCCGACGACCTCTTCGGCGCGTCGGGTGTGGACGGCTTCTACGAGATCGACAGCGTGGCCGGCATGGACCTCGGCAGGCTGCGCGATGCCTTTCCCGACCTCACCCTCATGGGCAACATCTCCTCCGGCATCCTCCATCGCGGAACGAAGGAGAAGGTCATCGCCGAGACGATGGCGTGCCTCGATGTAGCCAGGGAAAAGGGGAGCTGCATCGTCGGCTGCTCGAACCAGATCGTTTCGCAGACCCCGCCCGAGAACTTCTGGGCCATGATCGAGACGATTCAGAACAACCGGGATTGCTGAGAATAGCAGGCGGCAACTGACAATTCCTCACTCCCGCGCAAGCGGGAATCCACGGATGCCCTCACACGGAGGACACAGAGGACGCGGAGGCAGCTCCGGGCCTGAAGAAACCACGAAGCTCACGAAGTGCACGAAGGGTAAGACACGTAGGGTGGGTCTGTGGCCCACCAATGGGCTGATTGGATTTCCTTCTGTGTCCATCTGCGTAAATCAGCGTCTGCCTCTTGCCGTTCTTCGTCTTTGCGTGAGATTTCCTCTTCGCATTGTCGGAATTGCGGGGTATAATACTGACGAAGGGAGGTTGAACATGCACAACGAATTCACCGCCATTGTGGAACGCGACGGCGAATGGTTCATCGCCTACTCCCCGGAAATCCCAGGGGCCAACGGCCAGGGCAAGGCTGAGAAGGAATGTCTCAAGAGTCTCGCGGACGCCATC
>JAADGH010000067.1 GCA_013152475.1 Planctomycetota bacterium | reverse complement strand
AAGTAGCCTGGATTCATGCGGCAGAGAACTCCGTTTCGCCGAACGCCATCGCCATCCAGAACAAGCGGCTCTTCATGATCGATCGCGTGAGTCACGCAGAGGTCGAACGCGGAAAGAAACGTGGCGAGAAGATCCCGGTCACCTCGGTCCTCAAGGCTCTCGACCTCGCATCGGGGCAGGAGCTATGGCAAACCAAGGAAGAGCTCAAGGGCAAAATGCTCTGGATGGGCGACGGTGTGCTCCTTGTCACCGGCGGTGGACCGTACAAGTCCGCCTACTCCGCCCAAGACGGCAAGCCGCTCTGGGCGGAACGGCTTCCGGGAATCCCCTATCCGGTGATCATCGGAAATACCTTCTATGCCTACCCCCGCGCCTATGATCTTCGAACCGGCGAACCGAAAACGCGGGTGGATCCGCTACCGGCAAGACCGTTCCCTGGACCGTGGGATGCAAGCAGGGCTGCGGCTCAATCTCGGGCTGCCCGACCATGCTGTTCTTCCGAGCAGCGGCCGCGGGCTTTTGCGATCTGGCAAACGACAGCGGCACGCACTGGCTCGGACAGGTTCGGTCGGGCTGCTGGCTCAACACGATCGCCGCCGGCGGCATGGTGCTCATGCCGGAGGGTGCCAGCAGCTGCACGTGCCCCTACAATTTCCAGACCTCTGTCGCGTTGATTTCCGCGAAGCGGTACGAGAACTGGTCGCTCTTCCCTGAGCCGCCCGCCGGGGCCGGGGCCCGGATTCGCCGACTCGCATTGAACCTGGGGGCGGTCGGCGACCAGCGAGACGGGGAGGGCACGCTCTGGCTGGCTTATCCCCGTCCCTTTCGGCCCGGCACATTGGTGGTACCGTGCTTCGCCTCAGGCTCCGTGAAGTATGACCGACGCAACGCCGACGACCTGCCCATCGGCGGCGCGCGAGGATATAAACCAAGGCGCGGAGCACCGACTTCGCCTTCCCGGAACGCCGGGCCGCCGTGGATATACACCTCGGGTTGCACGGGACCACTGCGGGCCGAGCTGGACCTGAGGTTGGATCGCCCTGCTGTCGCGCTGCCGTGCACTGAACCGCCGAAGATCGACGGCCGCCTCGACGACGCCTGCTGGAACGGCAAGTCGCCTCTGCGGTTCAGCACCGACGAGCAGGTCTTAGACAATCGTGTGGTTGCCTACCTCCGCTACGACGACAAAAACCTGTACGTCGGCTTCCGGCGCGAGGCATCCATCCGCAATGGAAAGCCTGTACCGTGGACGATGAACGAGAAACAAAAGGACGGTCCCCTTTGGCGCGACGATTCGCTCAACATCCGCCTTGGCGGCGGCGGGCGCGTGATGTGTCTGTTCGTCTCTGCATCGGGCGCAATGTACGACGGCCTCGGCAAGCAATCCGCCGGCCCGCACTGGAATGGGCGCTGGGACAGCGCCGTGCAGGTCGCACCCGGGCGGCTGACGATGGAGATTGCCATCCCCTGGGCCACGGTGGAAAGAGTAAAATTCAGAAAAAAACGGCTCGGCATCCGCCTCCACAGCTACAATCATACCGGCGTCGGGCCGGAGATGGTGCAGTTTAAGTATCGCACCTGGCACCGGGTTGGGCTTTACGCTCGTCTGGTTCCCATCGCGTACAAACCGGTCCCGGCGCTGGCGACTCGAACCTACCGCACGCGCCTGCATTTCGCCGAGCTGGAGGACGTGAAACCCGGCGAGCGCGTGTTTGACGTCAAACTCCAGGGCAAAACGGTCCTTACGGCTGTGGATGTCGTGAAGGAGGCCGGCGGGCAAGACGTCGCAATCATAAAAACAGTCGATGGCATCGAGGCTGCCGACACGCTGGCGTTGGAGCTCGTGCCGCGTACGGCCCTGCCGCCTATCCTCAGCGCCGTCGAAATCACCGAACTTGGAGGAGATGAATGATGTTGCCGCATCGAAGGAGCAGAGTGGTACCCCGTATTGGTTTTGCTCTCGCCTTGCTTGCGCTGCCTGCCCTTGGGCATGCGCAGGACGCGGCGCAGATACTGAAAACCACCGGCGTCAAGGGCGGTCTGATCGTCCACGTGGGCTGCGGGGATGGAACACTCACCGCCGCGCTCCATGCCAGCGACAGCACCCTCGTCCACGGCCTGGATACGGATGCAGGGAATATCGAAAAGGCCCGCAAGCATATCCGGTCCCTCGGCCTCGGCGGCAAGGTGTCCGTGGCGCAATGGTCCGGCGACCGGCTCCCGTATGTCGACAACCTCGTCAACCTGTTGGTGGTCAGCGGCGAGTGCAAAGCGCCCAAGGAGGAAATGCTGCGCGTCCTCGCCCCCAGCGGCGTCGCCCTCTTCGTCAATCCGCAATCCGAGATACGAAATCCGAAATTGGTAAAGCCCCGCCCGCAGAACATCGACGAATGGACCCATGCCCTGCACGGCCCCGATAACAACGCCGTTGCGAATGACGAGGTCGTTGCGCCGCCGTGCCATCTGCAATGGGTCGCCGCGCCCCAATGGGGCCGAAGCCATGACCACCTCGCCAGCGTGAGCGCAGTCGTATCGTCCGCCGGACGGATATTCTCCATCATCGATGAGGGGCCCGTTGCGGCGGTGGCGCTGCCCTCGAAGTGGTTCCTTGTCGCCCGCGATGCCTTCAGCGGCGTCCTCCTGTGGAAGCGGGAGGTGAGGCCGTGGGAGGGCCACCTGCGCGGCTTTCGCAGCGGCCCGGCGGAGCTGGCCCGCAGGCTGGTCGCCGTCGGCGATCGGGTCTATGTCACGCTCGGATACGGCAAGCCGGTGAGCGCTCTCGACGCCGCCACGGGAAAGACCGTCCAGACGTACGAAGGCACCGAGAACACGATGGAGATCGCCTGCCAGGACAAGACGTTGTTCCTCGTGGTCGGGGCGTCCACTCCGAACGCCGAAGCCCTGGCGCGAGCCGCCCAGGATGCAAAAAAGAAGTGGGCCTACTGGCCTGTGTATGAGATCAAGCCGCCCAGAAAACATCTCATGGCCATCCGGGCCGATACGGGCGGCCTCCTCTGGAAGAAGGACGGCCCCGATACGGCGGAGCTGATGCCCACCACCCTTGCCGTGAGCGGCGGGCGGGTGTTCTACCAGAACCCGGCCGGCATCGTCTGCCTGGATGCGCAGTCGGGCAAGGAAATCTGGCGAGCGGCCCGGCCGATCGAAACGAAACGCATGGCATGGACCGCGCCGACGCTCGTGATCTATGACGATGTCGTCCTGTCGGCCGACCGGGCGGCGCCAGCGCAATCGGATCAGGCGGATGCGTCGGGGCGGCAGGTGCAGTGGACCGTAACCAGCCAGGGCGGAAATTCCCCCCTGGGAGAGCTGATCGCCTATTCCACGAAGACGGGCGAGAGGCTGTGGTCGTGCCCGTGCCGCGAGTGCTACAACGCGCCCGTGGATGTGTTCGTAGCGGACGGGCTGGTCTGGACGGGAAACCTGATTCACCCCAAGGACCCCGGCTTCACTGAGGGCCGCGACCCCAAAACGGGTGAGGTCAAACGGCGGCGTCCACCGGACACGAAGTTCTTCTCCGTGGGCATGGGGCACCATCGATGCTACCGGAACAAAGCGACATGCAGGTACCTGTTGCTGGGCCGGGCCGGTGTCGAGTTCATCGATCTGGCCACCGGGGAGGCCATCCCGAACCACTGGGTCCGCGGCGTGTGCCAGTACGGCATCATGCCGTGCAACGGTCTTCTCTACGCCCCGCCCCATTCCTGCGCCTGCTACATCGAGGCGAAGCTGACCGGCTTCAACGCCCTCGCCCCCAAGAGTCAGAGGCCAGAGATCAGAGATCAGGTATCAGAACGATTGAAGAAAGGCCCGGCTTATTCTGCTCAAACCCAAAATCGAAAATCGAAAATCGAAAATCCGAACGATTGGCCCACCTACCGCCACGACCCCGCGCGCAGCGGATGCACGGTGTCGCGGGCGCCGACCCGACTGAGCCGCGCGTGGACCGCCGACATCGGGGGCAGGCTGACCAGCCCCGTGGCGTCGGGGGGCAAGGTCTTCGTGGCCTCGGTGGAGACCCACACCGTCTATGCCCTAAACGCGAAGGACGGACGCCGCGTCTGGAGCCGCACCGTCGGCGGGCGGGTGGACGGGCCGCCAACAATCTACAATGGACTCGCGCTATTCGGCAGCGCGGATGGATATGTTTATTGTCTGCGTGCGACCGACGGTGAACTGGCCTGGCGGTTCCGCGCCGCACCGGAGGATCGACGGTTGGTCTCGTACGACCAGGTGGAGTCCGTCTGGCCGGTCCCCGGCAATGTCCTCGTGGAGGACGATGTCGCCTACTTTGCCGCCGGGCGGTCGTCTTTCCTCGACGGCGGCATCACCCTCTACGGCCTGGAGGCCAAAACAGGCAAGAAGGTCTTCGAGACGCAGATCAGCAGCCGCGACCCGGAAACCGGCTGCGAACAAAGAAAGGACGTGCGCGGATTCGGTATGGCCGGGGCGCTGCCCGACGTGCTGTCGAGCGACGGCACGTCGATCTTCATGCGGCACAAGCGGTTCGACCGCAGCGGCGTAGAGCAGAAGCCGGACGTGCCGCACCTCTTCAGCTCGGTGGGGTTTGTGGACGATTCGTGGTGGCATCGCACCTACTGGCTGATCGGCACGCAGATGCGCTCGGGATGGGGCGGGTGGCCCATCGTCGGCGATATGGTCCCCGCCGGCCGTCTGCTCGTGTTCGACGATGCGTCCGTCTATGGGTACGGGCGGTTGAACCAGTACTCTCGGGATGGCAGTCACGTCGGCCTCGGGAATGCGGCGTATCGGCTGTTCGCCTGTGCGAAAAAGCCCAAGGTGATCAAAACCCCCCTCGGCAGGCCGCAGGCGAAACCGGCCGGAAAGGGGGCCGGAAAGCGGGCGGCGAAGAAGAAGAAAAAGCGCCGGCGCGGGCGGCGATTCAAGACCGCGATCGAGTGCCGATGGTCCGAGCCGACGGCGATCCAGGTCCGGGGGATGGTACTGACCGATGGCGCGCTGTTCGTCGCCGGCCCGCCGGACTGTCTGGCGCCGAAGGGCATGTCCACGAAGGAGCAACTTGTCGACGCCCTCGCCGCTTATGAAGGCAGAAAGGGCGGTCGGATCCTGGTGATCTCTCCGGCGGACGGAAAGGAGATTTCGGAGATCGCGCTCGACTCGCCGCCGGTTTTCGACGGCATGATCGCGACGAACAACCAACTGGTCCTGTCCACCATGGATGGCAAGGTGGTGTGCATGAGCGGGAATCCATAGCTCGAAATGGAGATTGCGATGTCAGGCTACAAATGGTGGTGTACGTTTTCATCGCGGTCGGATCGACTCGCTGCCGACGAGAACGAGCCGGTCCTCGTGGACAGCGAGGGCAACCCCAAGGGGGTGAACCGCCTGCCTTACGAAACGTTCAAGAGCAGCCGGTGACGATGTCGACTACTCCGACATCCGGGAGTGGGTCGAGTCGGTGCGTTACACCGCCCACATCAAGGCGCGCGGGGAGGAACGTACCGAGCAACTCGTCCCCGGATATCGCGCACGACGATGGGTCGTCGAAAGGACTCACTCATGGATGAATCGTTTCAGGAGACTCCTCATACGGTGGGAAAAGAAAGCTCATCGCTATCTCGCCTTCCTCCAACTCGCTTGTGCCTACATCGCCTTCAGGGCAGCAGGGGTTTTCGGATAGACACTTACCCAAATGTCAGGTTAAGTGCAAGCTATCTCATTTTAAGGGAGCACTACGGTATCGAGGTCTATTGGGAGGGAATGGGATGAGGCAACTGCATTTCGGGGATAGGACGTTTCAGGTTCTCTTAGGCTTTCTGGCTGCCTTTTGCGCTGCGAGCGCGGCCTCAGCTCAGAAAAATAAACCGTTCACGTTCGGTGCCTACACAAAACTCAAGGTTGTCGGGTTGTACGGATCCAAACGCTCCGCGTATTCTGCCGCTTTCAGGGAAGCAAAGAAGTATAAGCAATCTGTGGAAGATGTTACGGTAGAGGGAAGAATCAACGGGATACGCGGCACATTCCACTTCTCGAGCTCCGGACAATTGGCGGCAGCCCTTCTCACCGGCACGTTCAACTACAAGGACGAGGACGCTGCGCGAAGGGATGTGAGAAACGTTGCCCGCAAGCTTGGCTGCTCGCCTGCGGTGATACTCATTCGGGCAAAGATTAGGGGCAAACTCCGCCTATATGGTGTAGTAGTACAATTGGTTGTATCGAACAACACCCGCTACCCGGCGCTGGTCAAGATATGGGTTACAAAGGACAAGGAGGAGGTGGCCGCCATTCCCCCGAACGAGTACCGCACGCTCAGTTTCCTTCGCGATCAGCCGCTTATCAAGATCCGACAGGGCCCTCCAGAAAGCTACGTCTACTGGGTGGGGAAGCTTCCGACGGAGGTACCGGAAGGTGGACACGTGGCACTGACCCTGAAGCCCGGCAAATTTCCGGAGAAGGCACGCATTACGAAAGAGCTATTCGGCGATGAGACGGTGTCAGAGGGAACGGGGTCGGGCGATCAAGCCCGGAAGCCAAAGCCAGCGCAGCCGATCAGTTGGAGCAGCAAGGAGCCGGAACGCCCCGGCGAGGTCACGGTAGTCCTGCGCAAGGGCGCTTGCTTCACTGGCAAGCTGGTCTTTGAAAACGACAAGACGATCAAGATAAAAACGCCGACCGCAGAGTTGGAGTGGGATAAGAAATGGGTAAAGGAAGTCATTCATCCCCGGGTGGACCCCCCCGCCGAACCGAAACCTGGCGTTCCGGAGAAGAAGCGCCGTCCGTGCGAAGCCCGAATACTCAGCATAAAGAAGAAGCCCGGAAAGGCGGGGATAACGCTCGACCTGGCTTGGCGAGCCGGTGGGGAGAGCATTCCCGGGAAGAAGGTTACCATTGCATTTTTGTTTCAGCCAAAGGGTAAGGTGCAATTGACACCCGAAATCCTCGCCGTCAAGCGTGAATATGAATCCGGTCCCGTGGCGCAAGGCATGTACCGAATGCTTGCACAGCTTGAAGACGGAGAGGGAGCGATCCTGCTATTCTTCACGGGCGCCAGCTCCTCTCTCAATCTAAACCTGTCGGGCCAGAAAACGTTCACCATACCGATTCAAACGGGAAGGGAGTGGAAAGGCGCGGCGAGAATCACGGGCAAGGGCGTGTTGAGTGTCGCCGTGTTCAAGGAGAATGATCCGGCGTTGGCACAGCGCCCCATCCCACAGCTTTTTATGAGCACGAAGTACGAGCAGTTGAGCGATGTCGCCGAGCTTCAGATTGATTTGGGCACTGGCAAATAATCGCAGCGGATGGCACTACTGGCGAGCAGGAGGCACCCCGTTCGGTTCCCCTCGTACCGACTGTGCTGCCTAAACTTGGGCGCAAAACCTGCTTGCAGCTCAAGGGGTTTCCTAAAAACGGGAACTATGAACTATGGGAGTTCCGGGGACGCCAGGCTTGGTGTGGGGCCGCTCGTGTGAGAAACTTCTCACCTGGCCAGAATTGCACGGGTCGTGGCGCCGGGAGTGCCCTACCATATCCACCCAACGCGGAAATCGTCGTCGTCAGCAGACCTTTTTCGGGTCCGACAGGAAAGCTATGCGCCGCCTTTGGCCATGACGGTGCGCACGGCCTGCTTGAGCTCGGTGAGCTCGTAGGGCTTGGTGAGGGCGGCCTGGAACCCGTGCCGGGCAAAGTCCGACATAATCGGGTCGTTCGAATACCCGCTGGAGACAATGACGCGGGCGTCCGGCTTGATCTCGACCATCTTTCGGACGGCCTCCAGGCCCCCCATGCCGCCGGGCACCGTCAGGTCCAGGATCACCAGATCGAAGGGCTGTCCGCTGTCCTGGGCCTTTTTGAAAAGCTCCACCGCTTCGCGGCCGTCTCGGGCGGGGGTCACTTCGGCGCCGAGGTGAACCAGGAACCCTTCGGCAACGTTCAACACGACGTCCTCGTCGTCCATAACCAGGACCGTTCTGCCGGCGAGGGAGAGTTCTGCGGTGAGGTCCCTCTTCTCCGTCATGTCCTCTGCCGAGGCGGGGAGGTAGATGCACACCGATGTGCCCTGCCCAAGCCGGGAGTCGATGGAGATATGCCCCTCATGTTTTTGCACAATCGAGTATGAGGCGGAGAGGCCGAGGCCGCTCGCGCTCTGTTTCGTGGAGAAGTAGGGGTCGAAGACCTTGTTCAGATGTTCCTGCGGGATGCCGATTCCCTGATCTTCGACGGAGATTTTGATGTATTCTCCGTCCGCGATGGGCAGGGCGTGCTCCGGGCCGACGGTGGCGTTCTCTGCGCGAAGCGTGATCGTGCCGCCCTCGGGCATGGCCTCGTCGGCGTTGGCGATGAGGTTGTTGATGACCTGGGTGATCTGCCATTGGTCGGCCTGGACGGGCCAGAGGCCGTCGGGGATGTCGAATTCGCAGCGGGAATTGCGCCCGCTCAGTGCGAACCGCGCCGCGCTGTTCAGCAGATCCGCGATGGACACGATCTCTTTCACGGCGATGCCGCCCCTGGCGAAGGTGAGGAGCTGCTGGGTTAGGTGCCGCGCGCGCCAAGTTGCCTTCTCCGCCGCCGCCAGGTTATCGTAAACCTTCTCGCCGGGCTTGGAGTGCATCTTCCCGAGCGTCACATTTCCCAGGATGCCGGTGAGGAGGTTGTTGAAATCGTGGGCCACACCGCCGGCGAGGATGCCGATGGACTCCAACTTCTGGGCCTTCTGTATCTCCTCCTGCATTTTCTTGCGCTCCGTCACATCGTGGAAAATGCCCTGGATGATGGACTTTTCCCCGACACGCGTGACCGACGCCGTGATATGCACCGGCTTGATCTTGCCGGACTTTGTGATGATGCTGGCCTCATCATCATATACCCTTTTCTTGCGGACGTGGCCCTTGAAAAACTCGGCGTAGTGTTCGGCCAAGTCCGGCGGGTGGAGGTCCGTCTGGTGCTGGCCGATGATCTCCTCCCTCGGTTTTTCAAGAAGGGCCTCCGCTGCTTTATTGCAGTTGAGGATCTGCCCCGTCTCTGCATCGGCCCAGATGATGGCATCCACGGCGTTTTCAAAGGCCAGGCGGAATGCCTCCTCTCGCTTCCGCAGTTCGCTTTCGGCGTGCAGACGCGTGCACAGGTGGCCCAGGGCGGAGGCATAGAGGGCCAGGACCTCACAGTCGTGACGGGTGATGGGATCGGCATGGAGGAGATTGTCAACGGAAAGCAGGCCCAGAAGGTCGGCCCCCTCGGTTATGGGGGCCAGGGCGCGTTCGACATCCGCGTCCACCTCCTCGCCCTTGTCCAGGATTGGGCCGCGCCGGTGGACCACCCTCAGCCCCTTCGCCTCGCGCAGGGAGCGGTACAGCTCCGTCGCGTCCCGCCGCCAGCCGCGCTCGTCCCGGGTCTTGCCCTCGTTATCCGTCCCGAACGTGCCGATCATCTCGTCCGGGCTGCTCTTGTCAAAGAACCAGATGCCCAGCCGGTCGAAGCCAAGCTCTTTTCGGCCGAGCTCTACAGCCTGGCGACACAGATCGTCCGCATCCCTTGCCTTCGAGAGTTGCGTCGTCGCCTGGAAAAGCCTTCGCAGCCGCTCTTCGAAACGCTCTTCCTCTCTACGGCTCTTTGCCAGGGCGTCCTCCGCCCTCCTGCGTTCGGCATCGGCGCGACGGTCGTCGATGGCCACGGCGATCTGCCCGCACAGGCCCACGAGCATGATCTCGTCCTCTTGATCGAAGGCATTCAGCTTGTCGCTCTGGATATCCAGGACGCCGAGCACATCGCCGCTTAGCTTGATCGGGACGGCGATCTCGGACTTCGTGTTAGGAAGAAACTTGTTCGGCAGAAAGCCGCGGTCCTGCGAAACATCGCTCACCCGCACGGGATCACCGGTTCGGGCGGAGCGGGCCACGAGGCTTACGTCTGCGGAAAGGGGAATCTGGTGGCCGGCTTCCTTCATCTTCCTGCCGGCCTCGCCCGTTCCCTCCCGCATGATCAACTGCCGCTCCTCAAGGACGTAGATGTGCACGTGATAGTAGCCGAAGCGCTTCTGGATAAGGCCCACCACCTTGCGGAAGAGATCGTCGAGATCGGGTACAGCGGCAGTCTCCTGGGCGATCTCGGTGATCATCCGCACCTGGCGACTGCGCCGGTCGAGGAACGTCTCGATCCGCTCCTCCAGCGCCGACCGCGCCTCGATATTCTGCGTGAGGGGATGAATCAGGAAGTAGTACAGGATGGGTGTGATGACCGCCGTGACGACCAGCGCGCGAAAGATGGCCTCGTAGACGTTGGAAAACTGCGGCAGATCCTCCACCGCCACCATCACCGACGTCGCCACCGCGAAGATGGTGACCACCATGGCGATCAAAAAATACAAGGGGGATTGATACCGGGCCGGCAGGCCGACGGACTGCTCCGGTTCCTCCTGCGGGCGTTCGTCCTCAGTCGTTGCTTTATGATGATTCTTCACGGCTCTGCTCCCTTTCGACTCGTTCTTTCACAACGGCGTCAACGCTGCGCCCTACGGCAGTGAGGCAAGAAACGGCGGAAAATAGGGGATAATAGAAAGGCCATGTCCCCCCGTGCAAGATTAAAAAACGACCTCACCCTCACCGGAGCCAGATCGCGTTGAGCACCACAGGCGCAACGTGATTGTCACACCCATGATACTGCAATAGTATGCCCTATTCTTGGGCGGTTGTCAACGTCAAAATAACAGGAGTTTCCCCATGCCCTCCGCCGTGTCATTGCGGGTTGTGGGGAAACTCCTCAGCCATCCCCCGCTTGAAAGAACAAAAAGACGTGATATAATCCCATGACGAAAGGAAATTCCATGCGCCACCCAACTCGGGCCGAAATCCGACTCGGCAACATCGTTCACAATCTCGATGAAATCCGGCGGAAGGCCGGACCCGGCGTCAAGGTCCTGGCCGCCGTCAAGGCCAACGCCTACGGTCACGGCATGGTCCCGGTGAGTCAAGCCCTGGTCACGCATGGCGTGGACATGCTCGGCGTCGCCGCCATCTCGGAGGCCGCCGAACTCCGTGACGCCGGAATCGCCGCGCCCATTCTCATGCTCGGCTCCGTTGCGCCCGATTTCGTCGAGGACGCCCTCAAGCACTCCGTCGCCCTGACCGTTTGCGATACCGGTCTGGCCGAGACCCTCTCCGCGGCCGCCCGCCGCCTGAACGTCGCCGCGTCGGTCCATGTGAAGATCGACACGGGCATGGGGCGCATCGGCGTGGGTCCCGACGGGGCCCTCGACCTCGTCCGCCGTGTCCTGTCGCTCGACCCCCTGTCCTTCGACGGCATCTGGACGCACTTCCCCGCGGCCGACGAGCCGGATACATCGTTCGCCCGCGACCAGATCGCCCTCTTCAACTCGATCATCGCAGAAATGAAAGCAGAGGGGCTGCCCGTCCCCCTGCGCCACGCCGCCAACAGCGGGGCCATCGCCCAGCTCCCCGAAGCGCGCTTCGACATGGTCCGGCCGGGACTCGCTCTCTACGGCTGCCACCCCACGGCGGACATGACGCTGGACCTGGACCTGCGCCCGGCGATGACGCTCAAGACCCACGTGTCTTTCATCAAGGACCTCCCCCCGGGGGCGACGGTCAGCTACGGCCGCACCTTCACCACCTCCCGTCCCACCTGCGCCGCCACGCTCCCCATCGGCTACGCCGATGGCCTGAACCGCCTGCTGTCCAACACAGGGTATGTGCTCATCGGAGGCAAGCGCGCGCCGATCATCGGACGCATCTGCATGGACCAGTGTGTGGTGGATGTGACCGACCTACCCCAGGCAAAGGTGGGCGACCCCGTGGTGGTTTACGGCAGACAGGGCAACGAGAGAATCTCCGTAGAATCCGTCGCCCAGATCCTCGGCACCATTCCCAACGAGGTCCTCTGCGCCGTGGGCCGGCGCGTCCCGCGCGTGCACCTCTGGTAGAACACAGGACCCTACTTCGCGTCCGGCAGTTCACCCTCCACCAGCCGGGCGTACAGCTCCGGACGCCTGTCCTCCATGATGAAATCCCGGACCACGGCAGGGGGTGCGCCGTGACAGCGGGGACGGCGCCACGGGTTGTCGAGGTCGATGCGTGCGATGGTCATGCCCTCCTCCGCCCCGGCATCGGCGATGACGACGCCATCGGGCCGGACGATATAACTACCGCCCCGCATCGCCCCCGCAACCGCCTTCGCCCCCGCGGGCCTGCCATAACTTGAGCGCACGATGTATGCAAAGCTGTCCATCGCCCGCATTCGAGCCTGAAGCAGACACACCTCTTCCTGCTCCGAACGCTGGAGGGTCGGGAAGAAAATGATCTCGGCGCCTTTGAGACCAAGGATGCGCGAGACCTCGGGGAAGTAGACATCATAGCACGTCATCACCCCAACCATGCAGAAGGCCGTCTTGAAAACAGGGAGAGCTCCGCCTGCGGCGAGATCGTAATCATCCCGTTCGGTAATGGTGAGATGGACCTTGTCGTAATGCCCAATCTCCACGCCGCGTGGGTCGAGGATCAGCGCCCGGTTGAAATACCGCCCCCCGCACTTCACAACGAGGGGGAGAATCACATGCATATTGTTGGCCCGTGTCCGTTCCGCGACCCGCCGACAGAGATCAGAGATCCGTTCGGCTGCCGCATGAAGGGCGTCTTTTTCGAGTCCGAACACGTTGAAGTACTCCGGCAGGAGGGCCACATCGGCCCCCTGCCGGGCCGCCTCGGCCACCCATGCCAGCCCCCGCTCGATCATAGCCTCGGTGGCAATCCCGTATTCCGTGCGTGGTTCGGGCGGTTGAATGGCAGCGACGGTTACTGCTCTCATCGGTATGTCCTCCAGGAAAGCTGGACCGTTGTGAGTGTAGCATCCCGGCGGCGGAAATACAACCGGCGCGGTATTGCCGCGCACCCGCCGATGTGCTATGATGAGGGTTGTATTGGCAGCTGAGAAGATGGAGGGCCTGGTGCGTCGATCTGTTCTGCTTGTTCTTGCGATTGCATTGTCGCCGCCTTCGCTCGTCCGGGGCGACGATCCCCCCCAGTGGCGCATCCATGGCAGCGGCTCCACGCACTACACCCTCAGCGCAAGCTCGCGCGGCCTTACGTTTGTGCAGACCGAAGAATACAACATCACCCGCCGGGACTATGCCGGGCTCTTCGACCCTCAGAAAAGCGAGCTCCGACGGCGAACGACGGCGAAGGGCCGGGAGATCGTCATCACCGCGGTCCACGACCAACTGGGTGTCTTCAAACGAGTGCTGTGCCGAGGCAAGAAGTCCCTGACCTATGCGGGCGAGTTCAACATCCATCCCAACGCGATTGGCGCCGAGTTCGCCTTCGTCTCCCTCTACCTCGCCCCCGACATGGTGGAGGGCGCCGAATGGGTGGCGGAGGTGGATAACGGGGAGACCAACGGCGTCCTGCCCGACCCCGAACCGCGCCAGGACATCGTTGTCGGCCTCAAGCGCATCCAGTTCGACTCCAACTTCGGGCTGCTCACCTTCCGATTCGACGGCGACGGGTCATGGACCCTGGACGACCTCCACGGCCTGAGCTGGGCCAAGGGCCGGCCGTATCGTCTCGACCTTCAGATGCGGTTTCCACCCACCCAGGGACTGGAAGCGAAGTTCGCGGTCGAGATCACCTTCGAGCCGCGCTTTGCCCCGGCGGACTGGTTCGCCATGATCGACACCACCGGCCAGGCGAATGTCGCCCTCCGTGACAACGCCCCCGGCGACCGAAAGGGCGGGTGGATCGACCAGGGCGCCGACGACCTGCGGCACCTCATGTGGGGGGTGCACCGGTTCCTCGGCGTTCCGTTCCAAATCCTCAATCCGAACGCGAACAACGGCAGGAGCGTCATCGTGCTCCAGGGAGCGGAGCGGCCCTACTTTCCGGCCCAGGCCGGCCCCATCCCGGTTGGGATGCCGCTGCGCCGCCTGTACTTCCTGCACGCCTGCGCCTGGGCCGACGACGGCGTGGAGGCAGGACAGTATCGCATCGAATACCAGGACGGCAGCCGTGTCGTCCTGCCTCTGAGGATCGGCGCCAACATCGCCGACTGGTGGTCCCAGACCGAACCGGCCAACCCCCATGTGGCCACGGCATGGCAGGGCGAGAATGACGTCTGCCCCCACGACGTGCGCCTGTATGCCTTCAAGTGGGACAACCCGAGGCCTGATGTCGAGATCAAGTCCATCACGGCGGTGGGAAGCGGCGAAGGGCCGGTGCTCGGCGTGGTGGCCATTACCGGGGTGAAAAGCGGAGAGACGGCGCCCGAGATCGCCCTGAAGCTGCTCGATTACCTCTTCGTCAAGAAGGAACGGGAGCTGCTGGCCTGGTCGAGACCGGTGGACGAATGGCTCCCCATCGACCTGCCCTGGCAGGCCGGTAAGACCAACGACCTGGACATCTCCGCCCTCCTCGATGCCCCCGCCGGACGTCACGGCTTCGTGCAGTCGCGGGGCGGGCGGCTGGTCTTTGCCGACGGCACGCGCGCCCGGTTCTGGGGGACGGCCATCGGCGCCGCCTGCGCCTTCGGTCCCCATGAGACATCGGAGAGGATAGCCCGCCATCTGGCGCAGTGCGGGTGCAATCTGGTTCGCATCCACGGACTCCAGAACCCCTCCACCACGAAGGGCATGAGCCTGGTGGACTATGTGAACTACGACGACTCGCAACACTGGAACCCAGAGGTCCTGGACCGGTTCGACTACTTCATCGCCCAGTTGAAGAAGAACGGGATCTATGTCTATGTCGATCTCCTCACCCGGCGCCGCTTCCGCGAGGCCGACGGCCTGCCGGGGGTGGAGGCGTTCATGGACGGCAAGCGGTTCGGCTGGGGCCAGGGGCCGTGCGCGAAGCCGGTGTCCACCTTCAACGGCAGGATGATCGAGCTGCAGCGGGAGTTCGCCGCCCGGTTCCTTACCCATGAGAATCCCTATACCGGCCTCCGACTGGTGGACGACCCGGCCATTGCGCTCGTCGAGATCACCAACGAGAACAGCATGTTCTGGCAGACCAACTACAAGGAGCTGCCGAAGCCCTATGCCGATGAGCTGCGCGAGCGCTGGAACGAGTGGCTGCTGCGGAAATACCACGAGCGGGACGCCCTGGCCGCCGGGTGGGCGCGGATCGACGAGCCGCTGTCGTTTGACGAAGACCCCCGGCTGAAGACCGTCCGCTTCCGCGATGTGCACCGGAACTTCGACATGGCGCTCTTCGCCTACGAGACCATGCGCAACTACCACGCCGGCATGGTCCGGCATCTCCGGTCCATCGGCGTCAAGGTCCCCATCACGGGACACAACAGCCCCTATCGGCTCCCGGATATCCGGGGCGTGGTGGACTCGCGGGCGAGCTTCCTGTCGATTCACGGCTATTGGGACCTGATCAATCACTTCACCCGCCGCAAGCCGAGACAGCGGCCGCCGGTCTACGACAACCCGCTCCACACCCTGGTCGCCCGCTTGGCGCAGGGGCGAACGCGGAACCTGCCGCACGTCATTACCGAGGTGAACTACTGCTGGCCGAACAAGTTCCGTGCGGAGGGCATGCCCCTCGTGGCCGCATATGCCTCGCTGCAGGACTGGGACGGCGTCATCTGGTTCTCTCATAGCGGCGGCTACGGCATCAACACGTGGGACAACTGGAAGGACAGCATCTACTACCACACCCAGATGGTCAAGGACCCGTCGCTCTGGGGGCAGTTCCGGATGGGCGCGCAGATCTTCCTCGGCGGCAAGGTGGCGCGCGGCCATACCCTGATTGAAAACGCCTACTCCGACACGGACTGTTTCTTTGACGGCGGCGGCCGGTCCGGCGCGGACCCACTTAGCGCGCTGGTTCATTTCGCCCGCTGCCAGAACGCGTTCTTCAGGAAGCGGTACAAGGGCAAAGCGGACGTGGTCGTCTCCTCCGGCCTAACCCCCGACGCCTCCTATGCCGATGCAGCGCGCGCCTTCATCTTTGCCGGGCAGCCCTTCGTGGACCTGCCGCGGACCGTGGAGGACCGCCTGCGGCCCATCGAGGAGCTGTACCCCCAGTTGGAGTACTACACCGGTCCGGCCCGGCTCCTCTTCCAGGGGATCGGCTTCGATGCCGAGTGCATCGAGGTGGACCTGAAGGCCGGCATTCGCACCCGCTCCATCCCGCCGGGCAGCCGCGCCATCGGCGTGGACGAGGGCCGCGGCGTGGCCCTCGGCTTCATCAACAACCGCCACTGTATCGTGCCCGATCTCCTCGAGGTGGACCGGCCCGACCGGATGCTTCTCTACCGCATTCTGATGGACGCCCTGAACTGGTGGGGCTACACGGCGCTGGACCACGGCCTGGCCGATCGACGGCTTTTCATCAGCGACACCGGCGAGCTGACCCGCGACTTCGGCAAGGGCGTCTTCACCATCAATGCGCCCAAGGCGCAGGGCGCGGCCGGCTTCATCGGCGGCGGCGAGCCCATCGAGCTGAGCCAGGTAAGCATCCTGTCCGGCTCCCCCCATGGGGCGATCACCCTCGTAAGCCTCGACGATGCGCCGCTGTTCGAGTCTGAGAGAATCCTGCTTACCGCCGTCGCCGATGCTGCAAACACCGGCCAGGACCCGGCCGAGGGAAAGGAGGGAGCGCGACCGGTCCTCTTCGATCCCATCGAGGCGGGCATCGGTCTCCGCTGCCGCAACCCCGCCGCCATGCGGGTTACCGCCGTGGACCCGCAGACGGGACAGATTTCGGGTCCGGTGCGGACCACCGTGAGCGGGTCGGAGCTCCGATTCAGCATCGGCCCAAAGCACCGGACCATTTTCTACTTGATCGAGGCGGAATAGCGCGTGGGAGAGGATGGAGAAGAGAGTCAAACCCATCAACCTGCTGGACAGCGCCATCCTCCGCCCGGAGAGGCTGGCGGTCATCGACGCCGTGAAAGAGGTCATGACCCTCGCGCACGTGTCGAAGGCCATAACTCTCCATGACTACGGCTGCTGGCGCCATCAGCAGTGGCGCAACGAGGAGAACGCCCTCGTACCGTTCCTCAGCGTGGACTGGTATGTGGCCAATGCCTGGGACCAGTCGCGCATGCAGGTGAACGGCGAAATCCTCCTGACCCTCCTCGAAGAGGAGCCCTGGCGACGGCCCGAGCTGTTGGGCGAACACTACGACATCCTGATTCTCGATGAAGATTTGTACACGACGCAGCCGGACTGGCCGGACGATTTTATCGTCGCCATCGCCCGGGCCGACGTGGGCACGGCCATATCGACACACCGGCTGGGGACCCATCCGTTCACCATCCTGAAAACCGTCGTCATGCACCAGCTCGCCCATGTCTTCGGCGTGCCGCAGCATGACCGGAACGACCTGGACCACCGGTGGGGCGCCCACTGCACACACGACTGCGTCATGCGCTATCCGGAGAAGACGCCGGAGGACTGGGAGGCGCTGACGATGGACCGCTTCAGGCAGGGGCCGTTTTGCGAGGGCTGCCTGCGGGACCTCCGGCAATTCTTCGCGGCCGAGAAAGACTCGACTGCGGCTGAGTAAGGAGGCAATCGAATGGGTAAGATGAAGGCGTTAAAAAAGACGGGACCGTGCAAAGGTGAGATCGTCGACATAGACGCGCCCCCCATCGCCGACGATGAGTGCCTGGTGCGGATCAAGGCGTGCGGTATCTGCGCCTGGGACGCAAACACGTGGAAGGCCGAAGGGCCGGATCCGTTCGGCCCGGGCATCACCGGCCACGAGATGGCCGGCGTCGTCGCCGAGGTCGGCAGAAAAAGCAAAAAGTGGAAGCCCGGCGATAAGGTGGTGATCTACGGCGTCCGCTCCTGCGGCGCGTGCCCCCACTGCCGCCGGCGCAACTATCGCTACTGCATGAAAAAATCCGCCATCGTCAACGGCTTCGCGGAGTATGTGGCCGCACCGTGGAACCGGCTCCTGCCCATGCCGAGGGGCGTGCGCTTCGCCGAGGCCAGTCTGCTCATCGACATCGTCGGCACGCCGATTCACGGGCTGCGGCGCGGCGGTGTGGGGCGGAAGACGACGGTCGCCGTCTGGGGCCTCGGGCCGGTGGGGCTGGGCGGGGTGCAGGGCGCGAAGGCGCTGGGGGCGCCTTTTGTGATCGGCGTGGATATTTTGGCGAACCGCCGTCGCGCGGCGGAGCGCCTCGGGGCCGACGTCACCCTCGACCCGCGCCAGACGCCGCCGGTGGAGCGCATGAAGGAGCTCACCGAGGGAGAGGGCATGCACGTCTGCCTGAACGCCGTGGCCGTGGACTCGGTTGCCCAGGCGGCGTACGACAGCCTGCGGCTCGACGGCACGCTGGTATTGCTCGCGGGCCAGCCCCAGGCGAAGGGGCAACTGGAGAAGAACATTCGGGGGTCCTGGTATTTCCACATAGATGAATATGCGAAAAACCTCCGCCTCCTGAGGCAGCGGAAGCTGAAACTGCGGCCGATCATCTCGCACCGCTTTCCGCTGTCCCGCGCGCCGGAGGCCTTCGACCTTCGCGTCAACCATCCCGACGAGACGCTGAAGGTGGTCATCACAATGTAGGGGACAACGAACACCAACGACGGAAAGGAGAGGGAAGATGAGAACGTTGACTGCTGTGGCAATTCTCGGAATGTTGTGCGCATGGACCCCGACAGTGCAGTGCAAAGAGAAGTATCAGGTCGTGACGGAGCTGGAGTTCCAAGCCATGAAGATGAAGCTGGTAGGCGAGAAGATCGCCTTGCTGACCTACATGGGCGACCTGGCCGGCGTCGCCGGGCGGGAGATCCCCTCGGTGACGGGGAAAGGCAGCACCTTCGCCGTCCAGGCCTCGGCCTTCCGCAAACTGGTCACCTTCACCATCGCGGACAATAAGCAAAATGAAGAGACGCTCCAGGTATTCTACTCGCTCACGCCCGGCACAACAAGCCGTCCCGGTTCGTTGATTACGATCTACGGCAAGGTCATCAAGACGGGACCCAACGACGTGTCCATCCTGGTCCAGCGTGACGGCGATGTGGCCATCGAGGCGGGCTGGCCCGAACACATGGCCCCCTGCCCCACCTGTGGCCGCCCCGGATACAACAAGGCCAAGAAGCCCAATATGAAACGTCCCAAACGGCGCAAGTAGTCCCTGGTGCGGAAGCGCCTGGGAGGGAAAGGGGTCAGGGCTGCGCCGAGCGCCAACCGGCGCGCATGAGGGCGTGAAGTTCTTTCACTTTTGCGGAATACTCTGGCCGCTTTGCCAGGTTCCGGTACTCCTGCGGGTCGGTCTGGTGGTCGTAGAGTTCCGCCTGGTCCGGTCCTCCCCACTCTGTGTAGCGATATCGCTCCGTGCGAATGGACACGCCCATCACGTCCCCACGCTTCATCTGGGTGAAGGCGCACTTTTTCCATGAGCGGGTGGGGTCTTTCATCAGGGGCAGCAGGCTGACGCCCTCCAGCCCCTCCGGCTTCGGCAGGTTGCAGACCTCCACCGCGGTGGGGTAGAGATCGACGCACTCCACCACGGCCTCGCTCGGGGTCCCCGGGTGGGCCACACCCGGTCCGGCGAGGATGAGGGGCACGCGGCAGGACTCCTCGAAGAGGGTCCGCTTCGCCCAGATCCAGTGCTCGCCCAGGTGCCACCCGTGGTCGCCCCAGAAGATAACGAGGGTGTTGTCGGCCAGGTTCAAGCGATCCAGCGCATCGAGGATCAGGCCGAACTGGGCGTCCATGAACGTAGTGCAGGCGTAGAAGGCCGCCACGACCTCCCGGGCCTCATCGTCGGTCATTTTGTGGTGCAGGTAGTGGCGGAAGTAGGTGCGGAAGTTCCTGTTGCAGGCCACCTTCGGCACGTCGTCAAGATCGTCCTCCGGCCCGGTGACCAGGGGCATGTCCTTCGGGGGATACATGTCGAAATACTTCTTGGGCGCCACCAAAGGCACATGGGGCTTGGCGAAGCCCACGGCCATGAAGAACGGCCGGTCCTTGAGCTCCTCCATGGCCCGCACGGCGCTCCGCGCGTACCGGCCGTCCGGATGGAGCTCGTCGGGATTTTTCGATGCCTTCCAGGAATACATCCACTCCGCCTTGCGCTTCTTGATTTCCTTCGGGTCGGTGAGGCCCTTGATGTCTGCCCCGTCGTGCTCGACCCGTTTCGCCGTGGGCCGGAACGGGTTCTTCGGCGACCACTTGCTCCAGGCGTCGGGGTCGCCGTACTTCCCATGGAAAATCTTGCCGTAGTGCAGAACGGTATATCCATTATCGCGAAACAAGTGCGGGAGCGTCACCGCCTTCGGCAGTTTGTCCCGGAAGTGCGTGTAATTGTCATAGACCCCCGTTGTGTCCGGGCGCATGCCGGTGAAGACGGACGAGCGGGTGGGGTTGCAGATGGGATACTGGCAGTAGGCGTGGTCGAAGCGAATGCCTCGCGCGGCAAGGCGGTCGATGTTCGGGCTCTTGACGAGGTCGTGTCCGTAGCAGCCCAGGTGGGTGTTGAGGTCATCCACCGCCACAAACAGCACGTTGTGTTTCCGCTCCTCCGCCCGGGCCAGCACGGGGGCCAGAGCAGCCGAAAGCCCGAAAGCCCCGATGGCGCCCATCACCTGTCGGCGGCTCAGTTTCCGTGATTCGTTCGTCATAATTTTCGCACCTCCTTCGATTTTCTGGAAGGCAGGATACCGCATTGCATCGAATTCGTCAACCTACACCTTTTTCCTTGATTCAATCCGTAAGGGTGACTATGCTGGCGGCGTGATCTGTGAGAACTCGTTCTTCATGCAAGGGGGGGAGTGCCATGCGCACCTTTGTCTCTATCGCATTCTTTGCCGTCCTCGCCGTGGGCGCATCCGTTGCGGACATCGTCCACCTCAAGAACGGAAAGACCATGGAGGGAGAGACCGAGGAGGAGGGGGACTACATCAAGATCACCACCACCACGGGGGCGTCCATCAAATTCCCCAAGTCCCTCGTCGCGGAGATCGAAAAACAGAAGCACCCTCGGCAGATCTACACAGAGCGCCTGGACAAGCTGAAGCCCGACGACGCGGAGGCCCACTACAAGCTGGCCCTCTGGTGCAAGGAACATGGCCTGCTGCCGGAGTACGGCAAGCTGCTGCAGAAGACGCTCCAGATCGACCCCGAACACGAGAACGCGCAGGCCGACCTGTACGAATACCAGAAATACGAAAAGTCCCTTCCCTTCGACGAAGAGGCCGGAAAGAAACTCATTGCCGAGTTCGGGCCGGGTTTCAAGCTTTACCGTACGCCCCACTATCGAATCTGCTACGACTGCGACCGCAGCTTCCTCAGGCGCCGGTCCATTTTGTTCGAGAAGACCTATGAGCGCTTCTATCGCTTCTTCGAGGAGAAGGGGTGCAAGCTCGACGTGATTTCCGATCGGCTTGAGGTCGCGCTGCTGGACAGCCGGGAGGAGTTTGTTAGCTACATCAAGGTCGGTCAGAAGCGAAACCCACCCCCGCCGGGCGGATACATCCCTGAAAGCATGGTCATGTGCGCCGGCTTCTACTCCCACGCCACGCGCCGCATGCTCTTCTACGATGCGCTGAACGACGAGCAGTTCAAGGCCATCCGCAAGATGGTTTATTCCGTCCCGTACAGCCGCCTGACCCGGGAAAGCAAAAAGAGGCTGAGCGAGTATAAAAGCAGACTGTCGCTGAAAACCAAAGTGGACCAGAATGTATCCGTCACCGTCCACGAGGCCACCCACCAGCTCACCTTCGAACTGGGTCTGCTCAACCCCAACACCCAGAACCCCACCTGGCTCGTCGAGGGCATCGCCATGTATTTCGAAACCGCCAACGAAGGCCACTGGTACGGCGCCGGCCGGCTGAACACGGAGCGGCTCGACGCCTACCACAGGATCAGAAACCGACCGCTCCTGAACATGGTCCTTGTGAACGACGGAGCCTTCCGGGCCCGCAGCAGCGGCAGCATGCTTGCCGCCTACGCCGTCGGCTGGGCCCTGACCTACTACCTTCTGGAGGAGCACCCCGAGGCTTTTGTCAAATACCTTCAACTTCTTCGCCGGAGACCGGACAATACACGCTATCGGCCCGGAGAGCGATTGAAGGACTTCCAGTCATGCTTCGGAGAGGACCTGAGCAGCCTCGGGGCGCGATGGGTCGAGTTCATGAACAAACTAAAGACCTGAAAACGCAAGACACCAAAGGAGAACCATGTCCGCCGACATCGATGGGTTGATTTCGCAACTGAGAAACTTCCGCTCTCGCGCGGTCGCCATGGAGTCCCTCATCGGCCTCGGCGAGGCAGCCGTCCCCGCATTGATTGGCGCGCTGAAAAGCCGTCACGAAGGCATTCGCTCCGCCGCCATGATGTGCCTGGGTCAGATCGGCGACACGCGCGCTTGCCCCGCCCTCCTGGGCCTCATCGAGGACGACGCCGCACGGGCCGACGCGGTGCACGCGCTTCAGCGCATTTCGGGAGAGAGGTTCGACCCCGATGCGAAGACATGGGCCGGCTGGATGCAGTCCCAGGGCATTCCCGTCCCCAGCGAATATGACACCGGCGAGTCCGGCGCGGGTCTCGCCCGGCTCATCTCCGAGGCGATCAAGGGACTGGACGTGGCCGTGAAGTCCGGTAAGCACGGCCCGACCCTCACCGTCAAGCTCCCCACCGGCCGCAGGCAGGTGGTCAAGGTCCGCGGCGGATTCACCGACTCCAGCGGGCACCGCCTTGTCGCTGTATACACCGACTGCGGCGAGGCCGACCCGGACAGATACGAGTGGGCCCTCCGCAACAACCTCCGTATCACACAAGGCCGGCTCGCCATCCAGGACATCAAGGGCAAGCCGACGTTCGTCCTGGTCAATACCCACCTCCGCGAGACGCTCCAGATCGAGGAAATCCGCATCTCCATCATGAAGATCGCCTCCGTCGGCGACAAGATCGAAAAGATGCTCACTGGAGAGGACATGCGATAGGGTCCGGCTCAAGGCCGAACCGTCGTCCGCGCCGAGACAATGACCACATCCGGCAGGTCCCACCCCTTTGCGGTAACAACCGGTTTGAAGAAGCGGCGGTAGATCAGCGTTGCCCGGACCGTGACCTCGCCGCCACCGGCGGGCAGGCTGAACTCATACCGCGAGGTGTCCGTTGCGTGCGCGGGGATGCGACTGTCGCTCAGGATCGTGCACCGCCTCCAGGAGGGGGCGGGGAAGTTTTCGAGTGCGTCGCAAAGTACTTTTGCGAAAATCTTTCCCGGCTGCCCCGCATAGTTCCCCTCCGCCGGGTTCCCCTCCCCACCCCAGGGTGGAATGCGTTCACCGGCGACCTGCCCCAGCGCTCCGCCGTCGGCCACAGCCTCGACCCGGAGAACGATGTTTCGCATGGGGTGTCCCGTCGGCAGATGGTGTCCCCCCATCTCGTTTGTCACCGAAACGGAGACGTAAATCCTTCTGGCATCTCGGGTTGCATTCACTCCCAATCGGGCGGAGCGCATGAGCAAGGCCCTCTCATGTCCCCGGTTCACGTGCACCGGGATGATTGGCGGCATGGCCCCTTGGACGTCTCCGGCCTTCGCCAGAGCGGGCATCGCACCCTCGCTCGGCATGTGGCAGTCCTGGCAGCGGACGCCCTGCTTCGCCTCGCGCGTTCCGAGGTATTCGGAGTAGGTGGCGTACACCGGTGTGCCCCAGAACTTCGCCTCGTGGCATGGCGCGCAGAACTCGCTGCGGGCGTAGACGGGCATGGCGACGTCACGCGCGGAGTGCACGTCGTCGTACGGCCCCATGAAAAACTCCTTTGTCATGCCGGGTTTGCGAAGCTCCATACCGATGACACCCGGCCGCGACCCCAGGTCGGTCAGATCGATCCCCCGTGTCCGATGGCACAGCACGCAGTGCACGCCGCCGGTCTTCTCGTCGGTCTCCGCCGGGTCGGTCCCCCAGGGGTCATCAAGCGATCCATTCGCCGCATGGCACGAGGCGCACACGCCCCGGGTCTTCGGGAAGTCCAGCTTATATCCCGGCTCGACATACAGGTTGCCCCTTGCGTCCGTGCCGTTGTAAAAATTCAGGAACCTGGCGTTGCGGTGCGACGTGGCGTGGGCGTTGCGCTTCCAGCGTTTCATGTAGATGCCCCCGTGGCACTCCCCGCAGTTATCCGTTCGCGCCTGCGAAATTTTCTGTTCGCGAATTGCTTTCTTGAATTCCGCACTCCCCGCCCCGCGCTTCGCACCCGGAAACGGTCGGCTGGCCGGCGCATCATTCCCCCCCGGATGACACCCCCGGCACAGGCGCGTCTCGCCCGGCACGGCGTAGACCCAGTTCATTTCCTCCGTGAGCACACGACCCGTGGGACTGAGCGTTTGGAACCGGATCGGCTTGCCCGAGAGCAGTCGCATGAGGAACGACCCGTCATGCGCCACGGGCGCCTCGGCCAGGATGCGCCACCGATCCTTGCCCCGAATGCGCGATCGGATCGAAGCCAGTGACTCGGCAGGTCTCGCGATGGCCGCCAATCCTTCGACCGCCCGAACGCGGTTGATCGTGCCCCGCTTGTTAATGAGTTTCCTCTCGCATCGGAGGCTCGCACGTACGCCCGTATTGTCATAAACGTTTAGTGCGCCAATAGTTGCTTTGGCTGCGGACCGGCTCAGGTGTTCCGCTTGCCGCGCTGGAGGCGTGCGAGCAACGACGGGAACCGGCGCGTCCTCCCAAAAGGCGGGATCGTTGCAGAGCAGCGTCCGGCCGGAACCGTCCGCCCCCAGCACCCACAGGCCGAAATCCGGCGGACCTTCGCCCGAGGGGGAACAGGAGGCCACCAGCTTGCCGGTGGGCAACACGCTTACGCTCCGAACGAACAGGTCCTTCGGTATGATCTCCGTCAACCTCCCCGCGCCGCATGAACTGCCGCGGGGGATTGCAATGGCAAGCACGCGACCATCGGGCAACTGAACGGGCCGGGCCAAGCGATGCGAAAAATCCGAGCGATCAATATGGAAACTGAACATCCCGCTGCCGTCGGGGTTCGCCCGGAACAGGGGGAACAGGTGCGCGCCGGGCATGTTCACCCAGCGCCCGAAGACGAGCGATCCATCCCGTGCGACCATCGGGTCGAAGTCATGGCTCATGTTGAAGGAAATCTGCCGGACGTTCCCGCCGTCGGCGTCCATGCGGTGCAGCAGGAACACCGGCCCGCGCCCGTACTCGTCCATCACCCCCGGCCGGTCGGAACAGAAGACGATGGAGCCGTCGGGCAGGCAGCAGGGGGAGATGTCGTTGTGTGGACCGTTGGAGATTTGTCGGACGTTTCGCGTGGCCAGGTCGATCTTGAAGACGTGCCACGTATCGCGGCCATTGCGCCTCATTGTGAAGAGGACACGCTTTCCATCGTAGGAGACAAAGGGGGAAGCAACGTCACCCTCACCAAGGTTCGTTAGGTTGATGACGTCGCCGTTCTTCATTCGCAGGAACAGATTGCCCCCCGGCGCGAAGGATACGGGTATCTCGAACGACACCTGCCGCGGCGTACGCCTCGCGAAGACGATGTCGCACGGCATCGGCTCCCCGGCCCGGCACACCAGAGGGACCCCTATCGCAGCGATCAGGACGAGTGTTCTACGGTTCATGAGCTTTTGTCCAAGTGATCGGACGAATCATATCACCGCAGCAGATCGGTGTCAACTGGAACCGCCGCGAGGAGTTTCCCCATCGCCCCCGCTGTGTCATCGCGGGCCTCCTTTCCCGACGTGCTTGACACACCCACCCAAACTCTGTAATGTGTTACCGGTGCGGATGGATTGAGTTCCCACTTCGAGGAGAGAAAATGGATCGCAAACGGATTACGGCACTCGGTTGCGCTTTGTGTCTAACAGTGTTCCTGCTGATTCCCCTTGGTCGCGCTGCGGCGCTTGCCGCAGGAGACCCGGAAGGCACGCTGCGCTTCGAGGTCGAGAACTGGACCACGCCGAAGGGTGCCTGGCAGAAGGACAAAGCATCGAAGGACAAATGGAACCTCTGGAGCACCGACAAGGACGCGCACAAGAAATGGTCGGGGGGCGTCGTGCTGCAGAGCCCGCGCGTCATGGCGGACCGCAAATCCGGCGAGGAAGGCGCCCCCGTGCTTCACACCGTCCTGACGGGCATTCCCAAAGGCACGTACGACATCGAGCTATCGGCCCGAACACGCCCGATCGGGGTTTCGCGCGACGGCAAGACCTGGCAAAAGAGCAGCGGCGGCATTATCGCCCGAGATGTCCGGATCGAGGACGGCAAGTTCGAGCTCTGGGTGGACGACCGGTATGCTGCGGACAATCCCGACGGCCGCGGCTCCTGCTACTACGACTGCATCGTCCTCTATCCCTCCGGCCCGGAGTATATTGCAAAAGTCTTGGGCTCGCGACCACGTGTCAAGGGATGGGCCAAGTCCCGGCGCGAGGAGCGACTGGATCGTGGCGTCGTTGCGATGCGGACCCCGCAGGGGGTCTATGTCGGTTGGCGCCTGCTCAAGGGCGATCCGGCGGACATCGCCTTCGACGTATTCCGCAAGATCGAGGGGGGGCAGCAGGTCAAAGTGAACGGCGCTCCCGTCCGCGAGACGACAGATTTCCTGGACACAAGCGCCCCGGCCGATGCCACGCCCGTTTACACCGTCCGGCCGGCCGGTGCGAAGGAGGGGTTCTTCGAGAAGCTCTTCGGCCAGCGCCCCCGCAGCCCGGAGGGCAGCGCGAAAACCGCCGTGTGCAAGGGCCCGGCGCCCTACGTCAGCGTCAAGCTGGACGGCGACCACAAGTTCCAGAAGATCGGCTTCGTCGATCTCGACGGCGACACGCGCCTCGACTACGTCATCAAGCAGCCGGAGAAGAACATCGATCCGTGCGGCTCGTATTGGTATCGGTCGCCGGACACCTACAAAATCGAGGCCTACACGCACGACGGCAAGCTGCTCTGGCGCAACGACCTCGGCTGGGCCATCGAGCGCGGAATCTGGTACTCGCCCTTCATCGCCCACGACCTCGACGGCGACGGCAAGGCGGAGGTGGCCGCGAAGATCGGCGAGGGCGACCCGAGAAACGAGAAAGAAGAGGGCCGCGTGACGTCCGGTCCCGAATGGATGGTGGTCTGGGACGGCATGACCGGCAAGGAGCTGGACCGGGCGCCATGGCCATCACGCGATGGATTCCGTAGCTACAATGTTGCCTCTCGCAACCAGATGGCCGTCGCCTACCTGGACGGAAAGACGCCCTGCCTGCTGGCGCTGCGCGGCACCTACGGACGCATGAAGGTCCACGCCTACCAGTTCAAGGACGGCAAACTCAAGCTGCTCTGGAAGTATGACAACGAGAAGCTGCCACGCCGGTACTGGGGACAGGGCGAACACTTTACCCACGCCATCGACGTGGACAACGACGGGCGCGACGAGGTCATGCTCGGCAGCATCATGCTCGACGACAACGGAATTCCGCTGTGGACCACCGGCATGGGACACAACGACCATGGCTATGTCGGCGACATCGACCCGCACCGTCCGGGCCTCGAGATCTACTACGGGGTCGAGACGCACGCGCAGAAGAACGGCATGTGCCTGGTCGATGCGCCCACGGGGAAGTTCATCTGGGGCTTCGGCGAGCCGACGCGGCACATCCACGCTGCCGGCATGTGCGCGGACATCGACCCCACGGTACCCGGCCTGGAATGCTTCGGACTGGACTGCCTGTCCAAGAAGCCGAGCATCCGCAAGGGGCCGTGGCTGTGGGCGGCAAACGGCAAACTGCTCTGGTTCGACAAGCCCCTCCTCCCGAAGACCTACAGCCTCAACCCCATCTACTGGGATGCGGACCTGCAGAAGGAGATTCTGAGGGGAGGCAAAATCTTTGACTACGCCGGGGGCAATGTGGCGCACATCGGCGCCGGCCGGGTACTGATCGCCGACGTTATCGGCGACTGGCGCGAGGAGGTCATCGCGTCGTTCCCCGGCGAGATACGCATCTACTCGACCACCATCCCGGCCACGGACCGGCGGGTGTGCCTCCTCCAAGATCCCATCTACCGCGCAGATGTCACGATGGACACGATGGGCTATACCAAGGAGCCTATGACGTCCTACTGCCTTGAGGCCCACTGGCCGGGGCTGAACCTGACGGTAATGACCGGCGAGGACGAGAAGAGGACCTGCCGCGCCGTCATCACGGCCCCGCTGGGCCGGGCGGTAACCGGACGGTTGAAGTTGGCGTGCGATGGGCTCCGCATGGAGCCGAATGCCTTCGACGTCAACGTTGCGCCGGGGGGGCGCTCGGTCATGACGGCGGCGCTGGCCAGCGATGCAGACTTCGGCGGCGAGCGGCTGATCCTCGGGACGTTCTCGGGGAAGGTGCATGCAGCGACCACTCCATCGACGGAGGACAGGCTGCCGACGGACCCCGTCGGACCGCTGCCGACGCGGGCGGAACACGAGGTGACGCTTCGGGGCCGCGTGCCGATCCGGGTTCCCGCGAAGATCCCGACCGGCCTGCCGATGGTCGAGGCCGAGACCATTTCCGCCCAGGGCGGGGGCAAGGTAAGAATCCGCACCGACAAGGCCGGCGCGTCGAAGAAGGCCATCTCCCACTGGGACGACAAGGGGCACTGGATCGAGTGGAAGATCGCTGCGCCCAAGGCCGGACAGTATCGCGTTGCCGTTCGGTACTGCACGCCCCACGATTCCGTTCGCGCCTTCCAGATGGACGGAAAGAAGGCCGGCGACCGCGTGGTCTTTCCGGCCACCGGCGGGTTCGGGGGCAAGAGGGAGAACGACTGGGACCACGCCTTCGTCAAGGATGCGTCCGGCAAGCCCATCGCGTGGAAGCTCAAGACCGGGACGCACACAATCCGCATGACCAATCTCGACGGCAAGGGGATGAATGTGGACTGCCTTATGCTTGTTCCGGTAAAATAGATTTGGTCTTGTATCAGAGCCTGGAGGCAAACGCTGATGAGTGTCTTTTCCGCCATCGGAAACACCCCCCTTGTCGAGCTGAACCATTCGAACGGCAACCCGAAGGTAAGAATCCTTGGGAAGCTGGAGGGGGTCAACCCCGGCGGGTCCATCAAGGACCGGCCTGCCTACTACATGCTGAAAAAGGCTGAAGAATCCGGCGAGCTGACCAAGGACAAGATCGTCCTGGAACCCACATCGGGGAACACAGGCATCGCCCTGGCCATGATCGGCGCGGCGAAGGGGTACCGTGTGAAGCTGTTCATGCCGGAGTGCGTCAGCACCGAGCGGCAGCGCATCCTCGAGGCCCACAATGCCGAGGTCGTGCTCACGCCCGCGCGGGAGTCCACGGATGGGGCCATTCGCAGAGCGCATGAGACGCTGGAGGCGGAGCCGGACAAGTATTACATGCCCAACCAGTTCGCAAACGGGAACAACGCGCTTTCGCACTACGAAACCACCGGACCGGAAATATTCGCACAAACGAACGGCGAGGTAGACGTGTTTATCGCCGGCATGGGCACAGGCGGAACGCTCATGGGCACGGGCAAGTTCCTGAAGGAAAAGAAGCCGGAGGTCAAAGTCGTCGGGGTGGAGCCGACGGAGGGACACACCGTGCAGGGCCTGAAGAACATGTCCGAGTCCATCGTCCCTGAGATCTACGATCCTACACAGTTGGACGAGAAGATCGTTATCGAAGACGGCGACGCCTTCGGAACGGCAAGGGAGCTTGCGCGAGACGAGGGGTTGTTCGTCGGCATGTCGAGCGGCGCGGCCGTCGCCGCGGCCCGGCGTGTCGCCGGCCAGATGGACGCCGGCACGATCGTCGTCATCCTTCCCGACCGAGGCGACCGCTACCTGAGCACCACGCTCTTCCGGGCCATCTGCGCGAAGTGCCCACCGTAACCGGGCATTGAGTCTTCCGCTTTTTGTCTTGAATCCAACCCCGGCCCCGATATACTTACGCCGGTAGTCGAGCTCATTGATATTCTGTTTTGCGAAATAGGAGAAACCTATGCGCACGAACGTGGTACTGACCGTGTCGGAATCGAAGCGGCTGATCGCAAAGGGCGTGGCGGCGCTGGACTTCGTCCAAAACGCGCTGAAGCAGGGGACGGTAGCGATTGCGAAGGGAACGACGAACGGATACATCGTCGAGGAAATCTTAGGCGAGAAAATTGACAAAACGCAATATTGCACCGGCACCACCTTCCCCGCCAAGGCCGACAAGGCAGGGAAAACCGGAGGAAGCATCCCCGACGTGGTTCTCCGCGACGGGCAAAAAGTCGAGGGGGCCGTGGCCACGGAAGCGGTCGGCGATATGAAGTCCGGCGACGTCTTCATCAAGGGCGCGAACGCGCTCAACTGGGAGAAGAAGCAGGCGGCGCTGCTCATCGGCCATCAGACCGGCGGGACCATCGGCGCGACCTACGGCACGATCATCGCACGGCGCATTCGTCTGGTCATCCCCATCGGCCTGGAAAAAAGCGTGCCGACCGATCTCCAGGCAGCGGCGAAGATGATCAACAACGATCCCACGGCGCGCGTGACGCCGACGCTCTGGCCGCTCATGGGCGATGTCATCACCGAGATCGAGGCCCTCAAGGTCCTCACCGGCGTGGACGCCACGCCCATCGCGGCGGGCGGTATCGGTGGCGCGGAGGGGGCCGTCTATCTCTGCCTGCGCGGCTCGGAGGAAGAGCTTGGCAAAGCCGGCAAGCTGATCGATGAGATTCAGGGGGAGCCACCGTTCATACAGTGACTGGAGTGATGGAGTAGTGGAGTATTGGAAACCCAGAATCCATCAGCCCATTACTCCAACACTCCATTACTCCATTCCCCTAACCTCTCAAAGGAGAGTCCCGACATGATGACCGTCGAGAACACGTGGAAAGAGGTCGAGGAAAGCGGGGTGGATATTGTGGTCATCCCGATTGGGGCCATCGAACAACACGGCCACCACCTCCCCCTCGGCACGGATTTCTTCGCCGCCGACCGCGGCGGGCGCATGATCGCCGAGAAGCTGAACGCCTACCTCCTTCCCGCGCTGCCGTTCAGCAACTCGCAGGAGCACCTGGACTTCAAAGGCTCCGTCTCGATCCGGCCGCCGACACTGGCGATCGTGGTGGAGGAGATCATCCTTTCGCTTGCCCATCAAGGTTTTCGGAAGTTTGTGATCTGCAGCTCGCACGGCGGCAACTGGGTGCTCAAGCCCACCATCCGCGACATCAACTTCCGCCACCCCGACCTCATGGTCATCATGAGCCACGGCACGATGCCTCGCGACACGAGCGCCATTCCCCCGGACATCCACTCCGGCAAGGGCGAGACGAGCAGCATGATGGCCTATAAGCCCGAGCTGGTCAAAGAGGGGGCGGAGGACTTCACCCCCGACTACGGCCGGGAGTATATCGACTACGTCAGCCTGAAGAAGCTCTCCCCCACCGGCGTATGGGGCAAGCCGTCCGAGGCCGACCCGGAGCAGTCGAAGCAGAACGTGGCGCAATGGGTCGATCGCTCGGTGGAGTACATCGAGGCCACGTTCGCCGAGGTGGCGAAGCTGAAGAAGCAACAAACATAGCAGACAGGAACGCGCATGGGAACGATGAAGGCGCTGGTCAAGGCCAAAGCCGAAGAGGGCCTGTGGATGGAAGACGTCCCTCTTCCGGAGGTCGGCAAGAACGATGTCCTGATCCGCATCAAAAAGACGAGCATCTGCGGGACGGACGTCCATATCTGGAACTGGGACGAGTGGGCGCAGAAAACTATCCCCGTACCCATGACCATCGGGCATGAATTCGTGGGGGTGGTGGAGGACTTCGGCGAGAACGTGCATGACTATAGCTGCGGCGACCTGGTCAGCGGCGAGGGCCATCTGATCTGCGGGCGCTGCCGCAACTGCCTGGCCGGGCGCCGGCACCTCTGCCCGAAGACGCGCGGCGTGGGCGTCAACCGCGACGGGGCGTTCGCCGAGTTCCTGTCCATTCCTGTTACGAACGTGTGGGCGGCCGATCCGGCGATCCCGCTGGAGGTAACGAGCTGCTTCGATCCGCTCGGGAACGCGACGCACACCGCTCTCTCCTTCGACGTGCTCGGCGAGGATGTGCTTGTCACCGGGGCCGGCCCCATCGGGATCATGGCGGCGGCCATTGCCCGGCATGCCGGCGCGCGGTATATCGTCGTGACCGACATGAACCCCTATCGGCTCAGGCTTGCCCGAAAGATGGGCGCGACGATGGCCGTCGATGTGAGCAAGAAAGACCTCGCGGAGGTCCAGAAGGAGCTCGGCATGCAGGAAGGCTTCGATGTAGGGATGGAGATGTCGGGCAGCCCGGAGGCCTTTCGCGATATGCTCGAAAACATGTGCCACGGCGGAAAAATCGCCATGCTTGGTCTCCTTCCAAAGACGGAGGTCGATTGGAATCTCGTCGTGTTCAACGGATTGACGCTCAAAGGCATCTACGGACGAGAGATGTATGAGACGTGGTACAAGATGACCGTGATGATCCAGGGCGGGCTCGATATCCTGCCCGTCATCACCCATCGGTTCCACTACACCGAGTTCGAGAAGGGATTCGAGGTCATGCGGTCGAAGGAATGCGGGAAAGTGATCCTGAACTGGTCGGAAGAGCAAGGAGCCTGAACATGTTTCGCTCGCTCAAGAAACACCTAATGTCCGAGTTGCAGCAAATCCGTGATGCCGGTCTCTACAAGTCGGAGCGCGTCATCGCTACACCGCAGGCGGCGCGTATCACCGTCGTCGGCGGGCAGGAGGTGCTGAACCTCTGTGCGAACAATTACCTGGGCCTCGCCAACGACCCACGGGTCCTCGACGCCGCCCGCGCCAGCTATGACCGCTGGGGCTATGGCCTGAGCTCCGTCCGCTTCATCTGCGGCACGCAGGAGCTTCACAAGCAACTGGAGAACAAGCTCACCGAATTTATGGGCACGGAGGATACCATCCTCTACAGCTCGTGCTTCGACGCGAACGGGGGACTTTTCGAGGCGCTGCTGGGTCCGGAAGATGCCATCATCAGCGACCAGCTCAACCATGCCAGCATCATCGACGGCGTCCGCCTGTGCAAAGCGCAGCGGTTCGTCTTCGCCAACTGCGACATGGGCGACCTCGAAGCCAAGCTCAAGGACGCCTCCGGCGCTCGCCACCGCATGATCGCGACCGACGGCGTGTTCTCCATGGACGGAACCATTGCGCGGCTCGATGGGATCTGCGATCTCGCCGACAAATACGATGCCGTCGTCATGGTGGACGACTCCCACGCCACCGGCTTCATCGGCAAGACGGGCCGCGGGACCCACGAGTACCGCGGCGTCATGGGCCGCGTGGACGTCATCACCAGCACCCTGGGCAAGGCCCTTGGCGGCGCCACGGGCGGGTTCACCACCGGCCGGAAAGAGATCATCGAGATGCTTCGACAGCGGTCGCGGCCCTATCTCTTCTCCAATACGCTGGCCCCGGCCATTGCGGCCACGTCCATCGCCGTGTTGGACATCCTCGCCGAGTCCACGGAGCTTCGGGATCGGTTGGAGGCGAACACCAAGGCCTTCCGCGCAGGGATGAAGGAGAGAGGATTTGACATACCCGAAGGGGACCACCCCATCGTCCCGATCATGCTCGGCGAGGCCCAGCTCGCGACGACGATGGCGGAGATGCTGCTCGACGAGGGAATCTATGTCATCGGGTTCAGCTACCCCGTTGTCCCAAAGGGCAAGGCGCGGATTCGCGTCCAGATATCCGCCGCCCACACCCCGGAGGACCTCGAATTCGCCGCCGATGCCTTCGCGCGAGTCCATAAGAAGTGCAACGGGCGAAAGGATTAGGAACAGCAGAATGAAATGGCGGCTGGACCTCGGCCAGATCGAAGTGGTTGACGACGCCGTGGCGGATGCGCTGCGGGAGAAGACACCCGGTCAGCGGATGGCCATGGTGGGGGAGGCGCGGTTCACACGCGACATCACCGGCATCCTGAAGATCAGCGGCGAGGAGGTCGATCGCGACTACATCGCCCATTAGGCCACCGAGCTTGGCCTCACCCCCATCTGGCGGGCGATCCTGCAACGGGTGGGGCAAACGCAGTAGCCTCTCACCAAGCCGTGCCACACACCACGTTGACGTCATGGGTCAAGGTAGAAGAGCCTTCCAGGCTCTTCTTGAAGCGGCAAGATGCCGCTTCTACATTGCGAGCGAGAATGGAGTCTTATCCGCCTCACCGCGTCTCGCCAATCTCCGTCCCGGCCTTCAGCTTCAGAACGGACTTCTTGCTGAAGGACAGGCGACTGCCGTCCACCAGCGCCGCAGCGCGGGGACGCTCGCGGAGCCAGGCGATGCGGGCGTCGGTGGACAGGTCGCCGCCGGAGATGGACTTGCGTTTGCCTGTGCCGAAAATGACACGGTCAACCTGGCCGCCCCGGACAATCTTCAGCGCGACGCAGTCCTTGCCATCCTGCAGAATCTCCAGCTTGCACGACACCGGCCTGTCCTTGAAGGGCGCAATGAGCGTGATGAACCGCGCCCCGTCCTTTGCGGGCTGTGAGAAGTAGGCGCGATACCGGCTCTTGTACATCTCGATCGTGTCCTCGTAGCCCGTCTGGTACTTCGGATCGCCCTTGGGCAGAACGATCAGTTGCACGCCGGGACCGCCGCCCTCGCCCGGGATAAGACCCATCTCGGTGTTCTTCCACTTGTAGGGCGCATGCCAGTTAAGCGTGGCGGTCGGGGTCTCGCCACCCTTCTTCCCGGGCGCGTCGAGGATCGTGTCGATGACCAGCCAGTAGGCCCCCTTGACGAACAGGATCTGCCGCTTGATGATCTTCCCGGCGGACTCCTCATACCCCGCGTGCGTTCCTTCGAAATAATCAATCTTCTTCCCGCTGCGCCAGACGATGTTCTCGCCCTGGTGGGTTTTGCGCTCCAGCTTGCACCCCTCGATGGCCACTTCGTTGTGGGCCTCGGGGGAACGGAAGTAGGGTTCGAGGGGATTGTCATAACTGCCGAAGCGCGCCGTCTCGATGACCATGGGTTCGCCGTAGGCGAAGGTGTTGATGTCCAGGATCGCCGGGTGCGTGTGGCCGCTGCCGTACCTGCCCCAGTTGACCTGGAGGTAGAAGCTCCCCTTCTCCCACCCGTCGCGCATGAAGGTCCACCCGCTGTCGGGCATGTGGACGCTGACGAACTCCGGCTGCTTCGGCTCGATGTCCTTGGGCGCCCGGCTCGATCCGCGGATCGGCCAGAGGAAGCGCCCGTCGCCGGTGAACTTGGCGAAGTCGCTGAGCAGGAACTCGGCGCTGCAAAACGAGCTGTCGTTCACCCCGGTGAACACGCCGTTCGGGGCCACATACTTGAGGAACCAGAGCTGCATCTGGAAGACCTTCTCCCGGAGCGCATCTAAGAGCGCGCTCGGCGCCGGGTCGTCCCTGGCATAGAGCAGGAGCGCCCGGACGGCCCGCATCGACATGCTGCCATACCCGATGCAGCGCTCGTTGTGGCCGCCCTCCTTGCTGAAGTCCCAGTAGGCGTGCTCTAACAAACGCGCCGTCGCCGTCTCGCGCCACTTGGCGGCATCCTTGAACCATGGAAACACCAGGCCGAGCTGATACAGGGCGCTGGCGGCCACGAGCTGGAAGTTGCCGTCCGTGTAGCCGCACTCCTGCTGGGCCTGGAGTTGGTTGGCATGGCCGAGGAGCGTCTTGAGGATCAGTTTGCGCGTCTCGGGGCGGAGGGACTTCGAGTGGATTGTTGCATAGTATAGCTTCGCAAAAACCATTGCCCGGCAGCCGCAGCCGAGCTCATACCAGATGATGTCGTTTGTCGGCACGACGTTCGACACTTTCCCCCGCTGGGCATACCAGGAGGCGAAGAGCTCGTCGAAGCCCGCGGCGTATTTCTCGTTGCCCGTTCGGATGTAGGCCGTCCAGAGCGGGCTGGACCAGCCCCAGTAGTGGAAGCCGTAGAGGCTGGATCGCCCCTCGACCTTCGTCCAGTCCATGTCCTTGCCAAAGTCCACGACCTGGGTGTGCCAGACGCGGATGACGTGGTTGCAGACCTGGTCGGCGCGCGAGTCCGTGCCGCCGGGCCGGCTGTTGCCGTTTTGCTCACGATAGGCCGCCACGTCCCGAAGCTCGCCGACGGGTTCCATGTTTTTGCGGAGATACTTGTCGAGTGCGTCCCATGCCCAGTCGTATTTTTTTGACTTCGCGTGGCGGAGGATGGCCTTCATGCCGGGGAAGTCGGGGGCGATGGCGCTGAAGAAGGTTTCATCGGAGATGTTGACCACCCGCTCCGGGTCGGGCTTGAGGATGACCTTGCGCTTGGCGGCGGCGTGTTCTCTAATCGTCTCCTGAGGCGGCTTGGTCTCCAGGCGCGAGAGCAATCCGGCGATTTCCTTGCTCCCTTTGGCCGTTCCGGCCTTCTTGGGTTTCTTCTCCATCTCGGCTGCCTTTTCCTCCTCGGGGTGGGCGATCTTCTCGTCATTGATTGCGTCGATCTGCTTGATCTCAATATCAATGGCAAGCCCGTCCATGTCGATGGTCACCTGCGCGTCGGTTCGCTTGACGATCTTGCCCTGCATCTCGGTGCCGTCGCGGAGCCGGATGGTGTCGGCATAGACGAGCGCGCACAACAACACTGCCGCGGCGCAGACGTACAGGAGGAGGGTAGGTTTCATGGCTTGCTCCTTCGTCGGTCTTGGGTTCAGGAGCCGATTATACTGCACGGGGCGAAGCACATGCCAGAGGAAAAGCAGCGGCGTGCGAAAGGACGGGGCGAGGAAGTGGCGCCATCGGGGCGCTATTTCCTTTGTTTGCCTTTCTCTTTGCCTTCTTTCTTGGGTTTCTTCTCTTCCTTGGGCGGGAGGGGAATGGGTCCGGGCGCGGGCCAGAGCGGGGGATGGAACGTCAGCTTCTTTATCATCCAGGGAATGGTGCGGATGACGTCCTTTCGCTTTCCCGCGCAACGGAGCGTGGCCAGTCGCTCATCGTTGGTCACATCGAAGAGATAGACCTCGAAATCAAGGTCGTATCGCTTCGACTTTTCTATCAGCGACTCTTTGAGGACGGGATCGATTTTCACATAGCCGAAACACACGATCTGCGCATCCATCTTCCGCGCCATCTGCATCGAAAGGCGCTTGTCATAGTGCTGATCCTCACCGAACCCCTGGCGCGCGAGGAACTTGTCCACGGCCTTCGGGTGAATGACAGTAATGTGTTTGCTCAGCGAATAGCTCAGGTTCTCGCGAACGAGGCGGCGGAAGTGGTCCTTCGCGCCTTCGAGCTCGCCCTCGGCGAAGTTGGGGTCGCACAGCGACGCCGTTGCCGCCAGAGGCATCACCACAACGCGACCGCGCCGGTCCACCGCGAGGTCCTGGTTGATCTCGCGCACGTGCGCCAAGTGGGCACAGCCCGCAGCACAGGCGAGGAGCGTGACGGCAAACAGGATGGAGAGTCTCCTTTGGATCAGCGGAGTCATTCGGCGATTCTCCTTTCGATGGATCGACGGTGTAATCGATTGTCCTGACGACACCTATGTCGTAAAAGTATAACACACCGCAATCGCATCGTCCAGAGAAATCCCCCGTCCGATTTTCGGCAATGCGTGAAATCACCCGCCCCTGCACCAGCGCCTCACGCCCGCAGCGGAAAGGAGGGTCAGGATCTTTTTCCAGAAACTACTTGACAGCGATCCGTCGAGATGACAACAATCCAAAACGATCATAAACCACCAGAAACGATCCTCGGCGAAAAAAGCCTAACGGCAGCAGAAGGAGTTCCTGTTATGGGAATCAGCTTGGGATTGGTTGGACTGGGAAGTTTCGGCAGTTCGTTCGCCGATCTCTTCAAGCGGCACCCCGCCGTGGACCGCATCGCGCTCTGCGATCGCGAGCCGGAGCGCGTGCGGAAGTTCGCCGACGATCCGTTCTTCCAGGACAAGTTCGACGAGAAGGACGCTTATTCATCGCTCGACGAAATCTGTGAGGCCGACCTCGACGCGCTGGTCATCATCACTCAGCCCTGGCTCCACGCGCCGCAGTGCGTGCAGGCGCTCGAGTCGGGCAAGCACGTCTACAGCGCCGTGCCCATCACCAACATCCCGGACGGCGATGAGATTCTCGACTGGTGCGACAAGCTGGTCGAGACGTGCAAGCGCACCGGCCTCTCCTACATGCTCGGGGAGACGACCTACTACCACGCCGACACCATGTTCTGCCGGCGCAAGGCAGCCGAGGGAGAGTTCGGCGATTTCGTCTATGCGGAGGGTGAGTATTTCCATGACGTCGACTCTTCCTGCAACCTGCGTGAGGTGAAGGCGCGTCGCCTTGCAAGCAAAGCCGGACAGGAATGGATTGAACTCGAGAAGGGGTATCTGGAAAGAGGCATCAAGAGCGGCCCCATGCACTACCCCACCCACTCCACCAGCGGACCCGTCTGCGTCATGAACGCCCATGCCGTCAAGGTGACCTGCTATGGCCATCGCAACACCACGAACGACGAGTACTTTGATCCCGCCGAATTCAGCGACGAGACGGCCCTCTTCCTCATGAGCAACGGGGCGACAGTCCGTATTTGCGAATATCGCGAGATCGGACTTCCCGGCAGCGAAACCTTCCGCGTCTTCGGCACGAAGGGCAGCTACCGTGAGCACGCCTGGTGCACCAACAAGAGCCGAACTCCCCTGACCGCCGAGGAGATGCGTGATCCCCTGCCGCCGGAAGTCGAGGAGGCATTCCGCGAGGGCAAGACGGAATCGGCGGCCTACGGCGGCCACGGCGGGTCGCACGCCTACCTCGTTCATGAATTCTGCGACGCCGTTGCGAACGAGCGACAGCCCGCCATCAACATCTGGGAGGCGGCGCGTTACATGATCATGGGTGTCATGGCCCACAAGTCCGCCCTTCGCGATGGCGAAACATTGGACGTGCCCGACTGGGGCGACGCACCTGAATAGAACCAACCAGCCCATGAAAGGGAAGAGCATGAGAACCACAACGAGTTCATTGCTGTTGACCGCGCTTTCCATCGCATGCACTGCGGTCGCACAGCAGGCTCAGGACGCCGGCGCCCTTCGCCTGGCATGGAGCGAAACCGGTCGCATCACCCGATTGGAATGCGCCGGGGATGACCTCACAAGCCCGGGGACTCGATCCAGCGGCTTTGCCCTCCGCGACTGCGCCGTGCAGAAGGACTACGAACCCATCGTATGCAAGGTCACGCGTACCGACAGTGGCCTCCGTCTGGCGGGCCGCAACGCGGCGGGAACGCTGGCCCTTTCCGCAAAGTGTGTCGCGGACAAGGACTGGCTTGTCATCCGCGGCACGGTTGAGAACCTGACGGACGCCGACCATGCCGTCAGCCTGCGCCTCGCCCTGCCTGTCGCCTGCAAGGGGTGGACGTGGCATACGCGCCTGCACAAGAGCGAGCCCCTCCTGCCCGGCAAGCCGGTGCATCTGGGGAAACCGGCCGGCATCGGCTCCGGCTACATCGCCCTGCGACCGGTGACGGGAATCTCCGACGAGAAGCACACCCTCGGCCTCATCATGCCGGTGGATTTCCTTGGGCAGGTTGACTTCAGCGCGGATGCCGACGAGGGGCTTTTTTCGCTGGTTTTCGATTTCGCCATGACGAAATCCTGCCCCCGCTTCTTCAAGAAGGTTCCGTTCGAGTTCACCATTGATGCCGAGGCCGACGGCTGGGGTCTGCGCTCGGTGCTGGCGCGCTACTATGCCAACCGTCCTGAATTCTTCAAGCGCCACACCCCCGAGCCGGGCGGGTGGTTCGCCTGGGGCGACATCCTCCGCCAGCCCGCGCCCGTCTGCGACTATGGCCTTATGTATCACGAACAGCCGGAGGCCAAGGAAGCCTATGCCCACGACAAGGCCCTCGGCATCCGGGTCTATCCCTACATCGAACCGATCATGTATCAGATGTGCCTCGGCGACCAGCCGGCGGACAAACGCCCGGAGCGTGACTTCATCATCAACCGTCTGACCGAGTGGGCCAAACCCGAAACAGAAAAACGTCTGCCGAGCGGAGGATATCGGACCCAGGAGATCCTCCAGAAGATCTGCCATGCAATCCTCACATCGGGCGTGAAGGACCCCGACGGCAATGTCGTCATCGGGGCCGTGGGGCAGTACAACTGGATCAGCGGGTCGAAATGGGCGGCGCAGTTTCCGCTCAACCTCTGCCCCGCCATCCCCAACGGCGCGGGGCAGGATCGGCTGAACTACGTCCGTGCGAAACTCCTGACCCGCCCCTACCTCAACGGCATTTACCTCGACTCCTACTCCGCCCATCTACAGCGTGTCAACTACAACAGGGAGCCACTCCAATACATCACCTATGCGCCGCAGTTCGACGCCAAGACCTTCCAGCCGTGCGCGCTGAACGGCTTCGCCGTGTGGGAATGGACCGAGGCGCTGTGGAAGATGCTGCCCGACGACAAGAAGGAGCTGCTGCCGAACCTCTACGGCCAGCGAGTTCCTTTTCCCTGGCACCGCTTCACCGTCATGGGCAAGGAACACTGGGTCGGCGCCGTCGGCCCGCTCATGCAGCAGTATCGCACCATGGCCTACCGCAAGGTCGTCACTCAGCTTCCCGCCTATGAGGACCGGGACGAGCGTTTCCTCCGCAATCTCATGCTCCTCGATGTCTTCCCCGGCGGCTATGCCCGGCACTCCACCGACCCGCCGTTGGGCATGCGCGAGTCCTACCGCCTCGTCATCCCTATGCTGCGCCAGCTCCATCGCCTCGGCTGGGCGCCGGTCACCCACGCGAAGGGCTCCGCCTGGATCGAGCGCTACGGCAACGCCCCAGGGCCGATCTGCCTCGCCGTTCACAATCCCTACGACGCCGGTATTGTCCGCATTGCGGTCGATGCCGAAGCCCTTTCGCTTTCCACCGGTGCGTTTGTCGTGGACGCAATTGACGGAGCGCCGGTCGAATTTTCGCGAAAGGCAAACCGCCTGGATGTCGCCATCGGTCTCAAGGGAAACACCACGACACTCCTGGTCGTTGGCGGCGCGAAGGCATACGGCGAATGGCTGCGGATGCTGGCGGACGATAATCTTGCCGATGTGCGGCTCTGCCTGAAGGAGTACGCCCTTCGCCACAAGATAGAAGCGCATCCGGCGTGGGCGAGTGTCGAGAAACTAACGAGCGCAAGCGCTCCGGAGGATATAACGGCCGCCTCCAAGGCCATCACGGGAGATGCGCCGACGGAAGTCCGTGCGAGGGAGCTGCTCGATCTTGCCGCGGGAAGTCTTCGCGATGCGAAGAATCC
>JAADGH010000240.1 GCA_013152475.1 Planctomycetota bacterium | reverse complement strand
CGTGCCGAGTGTGACAAAGCAAAGATTGAGATCGAGGCCATGCTCGAGTTCGACGGCCTCATCGACTTCGATATTATCGTCACGCCGAAGCCCGAGTGCACGATCAATGAACTCCGCCTCGACATCCCGATCAAGAGCGAACACGCCACGCTCTTCCACTACGTCGGCGATGCCATCCGGCGGACGTGCTACGCGGGCGAGACGCCGAAGGGCAGCGGTCTGATCTGGTCTTCCAACTCGGTGAAGCCCTTTCGCTTCGGCCTCCAAGGGAACTACATTCCTTTTATCTGGCTCGGCGACGAGGAGCGGGGGCTGTCGTGGTTCTGCGACACCACGCGCCACTGGGCGCCGGGCAAGAAGGGCCGCTCGGAGCTTTATCGCGAAGGCGAAATTACACGATTGGCAATACACTTCATCGGCACACCCACACTATTCACCGGCGTGCGCCGGTACGGCTTCGGCATGATGGCCACGCCCGTCAAGCCGCTGCCGGCGGGATGGCGGACGATGTACAGCCACGTGCTCCAGCCCTTCGCGATCAAGAACATCACCCACGGCTGCACCTTCCAGGGCTATGGCAAGCCGACCGATGACGAAGCGTTCCGGAAGGTCATCGCGAGCCATCGCCGCATCAGCCCCGGGTGCTGTGTCATGCCGGCCATGGGCGCGAACGATCTCTGGGGCGGCGAGGAGAGCGCCTATTTCATCAACGACTGGAATGCGCGGGTGGTGAATGGCATGGCCACGCCGCTCCGTAACGCCTTTCAGGCGTGGCACTTCCGACGCGTGGTCCGAGACATGGGCATCGACGGGGCCTACAGCGACGACTCCTACCCGATCCCGAACCTCAATCCCCTGAGCTCCACGGCATGGCGAGATGATGAGGGGGTGATTCATGAGGGATACAACATCGCTGCGATCCGCGGGTTCCATCGGCGCATGGCCACGATCCTTCGGAAGAGCACGGGCAAGGGGCTGTCCATGGTCCACATGAGTGACGCGATGGTGATCCCGTGCTTTTCATGGTACGACTTCATGCTCGATGGCGAGTTCGCCTTCCGGGAAGCGGCGCGCACGTCCCGACTTCCCTTCGACAAGAAGAAGGAGAAGGAATACGACTATCTTGACGTCTGGCGAATGGACGTGATCCGCGCCCGGGCCATGGGGAAGCAGTGGGGGCTCATCCCCGTGTGGTTGCCGACGGGGTCGCCGGAGGAGAGCTGGGGGTACGGGTCGGAGTATCCGCGCGTGCACCGAAGCCTTCTCGCCATGACGCTGCTCCACGACATGATCCTCTGGTGGAACCACAGGGTCGATCACGACGAGGTCGCGAAGGTGGACTTCGTGAAAAAGGAATTCGGCATTGGGGAAAATGATGTCGAGTTCCACGGCTACTGGGAGGGCAAGGCACGGTCATCCTCGAAGGATGTCTGGGTGTCCTACTGGCAGCGGCCGGGGAAGGTGCTCCTCGTTGCCGCGAACCTGTCGAAGCAGGATGCCGAGGTCGAGGTGATGTGCGATGCCATGCCAACCGATGCCTCCGCGATCGATGGGATCACGCGCGAAGCGATTCCAATCGCGAACGGAAAACTCAAGCTGACTGTCCCCTGGCACGAATTCCGCCTCGTCCTCGTCGGGAAGAAGGGGGACATCGTTGCCGGCCGACCTCATCCCGGCGCCGACCTGCCGAAGCCGAAGACGATCCTGAAGGAGTTCAGCGACGACTTCAACGCGCCGGAGCTCTCGAAGGCATGGACTCTCGACAAGTCGCCGAAGTCACTTGCCGTGATCAAGACGCAGGATGGCAAGCTGAAGATCCGGCACAAGATCTTCACGTGGTCCCACGTGGAGCGGCCGTTGGGCATCGACAACTTCTCGGTGCAGTGCCGCATCGACGATCGCATTTCGGGCAACTTCGACACGTGGCGTCCGTGCCTCGTAATCTACTGGGGCAGTGGAAGTTATGCCCGGGCGATGCCGAGCTGCCAGTGGTCGGCCAAGTGCTTCAAGTTCGTCGTCATGGCGGATGGCAAGACCGTGGCCGAGCAGGAGGAAGGGCCGCCGATCAACACGGAGGGATGGTACCGGCACAACTGGGTGAAGATTGCTCTCACGCCTGACAAGATCAAGTTCTTCGGTTCGAACGACGGCAAGACCTGGCTCGATCCGTGGATCGTTGATCGCCCGAAGGGCTTGGCCGGTCCGCCCAAACTCCTCATCCTCGGGTCGGGGCATGAGACGGGGGCCAAGCCGTACGCCGGGGAGGATTTCGACAACGACTGGGTACGCGGCACGTGGGGCCAGCCGACATGCATGTACTTCGACGATCTTGTTGTGGGCAGGGATTAAGTCGCGACCATCGAAGCCACGCTCAACGAGTTTGGGCGTGGCGCCGAAACACAGACAAGGCACAAGTGCGTGAATGTCAGTTCTCGAAGTCGTCCCACTGAATGTTCTTCATCGCATCGCGGACTTTGGCGATCTTGGGGATGGCGGCGGCGGGGGGCATGACGCCGGCGCAGGTGAGGACAACGCCGCGCATGCCGCCGGCTTCCTCCAGGCTTTTCTGGATGCTCTCGCAGATTGTCTCGACGGGTGCGAGCCAGAGCGTGGCGCTTGTGCCGCCGATGATGGAAACACTCGGACAGAGCGCAACGCGATCGGCGAGGGTCGTGTCGCCGACGGGCGGTGACGTGTAGGCCTCGATGCACGCGGCGGGGAGCTCGTCGATCTTCGGCAGCAGGGCCCTCAGCGTGCCGCACTGGTGGAGGATGTGCGTCTTGCCGTGTTCGGTGACGATCTTGCCGTACTCGTTGAGATGGCGCCAGCAGTACTTCTCGAAGACGCTCGGCGAGAGGAGAGTGGTTGAGGTATTCTCCACGGAGACGAGGTAGTCGCACGGCGTATGCTCCGCCGCGACGCGGACGAACCGCAGGCGGTCCTGGTGCATCTCCTCGATCAGCTCGTCCAGCTCGTCCGGGTGGTCGGCCATGAGGTAGTAGGTGTTCTCGGGGCCGGCGAGGTGCTGGAGGATGTCCATGAGCGGCGAGGCGCCCATGCCGTTGGTGACGATGCCGCGGTCGCCGATCTGCCTCAGGCGTTCCTTCCCTTTATTGAGCGCGTCCGGGTTGAACTCGTATCGCGTGTTCGCGTAGCGATGGCGCATGGCGCGGAGGTCATCGACGGTCTTGATGGGGAACTCGATGGGATGCCAGCTTCGCGAGCTCTCATCAAAGCCGTTCACGGCGCGAAGCGTGCCGTCGGGGGTTTCGGTGAGGGTGACGCGATTGCCGTTCTCCTTCTCCGCTCGGATGGTGACGCCGTCGATGTGGCCGGTCACGGGGGCGGGGCCGCCGGCCATGTGGTCGAGGTCGAGGAGCTCCGCCAGTTCCAATTCCGCCATGTCGCGGTACTTTGGCTCCTGGAAGTCGCGATAGGATGCGCCGAATATCTTGACCCAGAAGGGCAGACGATCCACCTCTTCGCGGCGGATGGCGCGCTCGAATCGTTCTTTGGGGGTGAGCTCGGGTTTGTCGGTCATGGCTTGCCTTCCAGCCCCTGCGTATTCTTGAAGAATATGTTCTCCTTCGCCTCGTCGTCGAGGTCGGCTTCCTGCATCTTCAGAACGGCGCTGGCCATGTACTGATACGGCGCCTGGCTGCCGAAGAGCACGCGGCGGCTGCCGATCATCTCGGCCAACTCGCCCACGCCGTTGACGCTCTCGACGTGGGAGATGTCCACGAAGACGTTCTCGTTTCCCGCGAGACCACCTTCGATCTTGTTTGCCTCCGGTGTGCGGACGTTCAGGAGGACGATTTTCACGTCACGATGCTCGCGCGCGGCCTTGCCCAGCGGCGTGAGGTCCGTGCATGGGACCCTGACATGCCAGTGGTGCATCCGTTCGTCTGAGGCGCGGGCGGCGACCTGGACGATGAGATTCATTTCCGCTGTCCTGTCCATGAACCGGGCGAAGCAGTCGTCGCCGAGGGAGTAGTTGTGGTAGTTCGGATGAAGACGAACCGCACCCATGCCGAAGGCCTCGACGCATTCCGTCAGGTCGTCCTCCCAGCCGGGGAAACCGGGGTTGATGACGGCGACGGGCTTCAGCTCCTTTTCGTAGCCCTTCAGCCCCTCGGCGAGGTCGCGATTGCCGACCTGGACGTCCTTGTAGAAGATACAGTCCAGCATCGTCACCCAGGCGCGCGTGACGCCGTTTTCCTCCATAAGCTTGCACATCCCGTCGGGGGCGTTGTGATTCAACTTCCGGAAGGGCCAGTAGCCGAGTGCGGCATTCACATCGATGATCATAATTTCAGGACCTTTTGCATGTTTTTTCCGAGGATCAGGACGCGCTCGTCTTCGGAGATGTCAGCGCCATAGACCTTCGCGATTTGCGACGCATAGCTGCGGCCGGCGGCGTCGGACCCATAGACGACGCGCTCGGCCCCCACTTCCCGCACGGCCATTTCCACAAACCCCGCTTCGGGGTTGCCGCCCGCGGTCTCGATGAGCACGTTGGGATAGCGGCGAATCGCCTTGATGCCGTATTCCCAGTCGCCGCCGGCATGGCCGAAAATAAGTTTTGCATTGGGGAATTTTTGGGCAAGGGTCGCCATGTCGTCGGGCGTGGACTCGAACTCCTTGTTGCCGGTGATTTTCAGCCATGTGTGCTGGAGGACGGGGACGTCCAGATCGATCGCCCGCTCGATGACCGGCTCCACGCGGGGATCACAGCACGGGACGGCGCACCAGAGCTTGATGCCGCGCATGCCGCCATCGGCGACGCAGCGGTCGATTTCGTCGAGGGATTCTTTCGCATGGACCGGGTTCACGTAGCAGAAGCCGATGAACCGGTCGGGGTGGAGGGCCGTGGCCTCGAAGACCTTGTCGTTGTCATCGCGAAAGACCTCCGGGCTGGGGCGATCCACCAGACCGCGGCCGACGGGCCCGAGGCAGAGGCAGAGCTTGTCGATGCGGAACTTGTCGGCGAAGTGCACGAGGCCGTCCGCCCGCTCGGCGACGGTCCCTCCGCCGCGGGTGAGGTGGACGTGGCAGTCGATAATCACTGGAGAAACTCCCGCTCGTAGAAGTTGAGCACGCGCTTGCGGAGTTTGTCAGGGATTGCGAAGGGATGGTAGAACGTGAAGAAGCGCTTCTGCAGCTCCTCTTCGCGCTCCATGGCCTCGGCAAGGAAGTCCTTCTCGAACTCGATCATGAGGGGCCCGCTTGCGCCGTTCTGCCAGGCCATGAAGAACGCGAGGAGCTGTTCGTCTCGCGATTCGGCGCTTCTTTCATAATTGTCAACTTCCGATCCGTCGAAGAGGCAATAGAACTTCCGGTGCTTCTTCTCGATCATATCCTCCGAGAAGCCGACCTCTCGGATGTCGCTGCCTGCGGCGCGGATAAGCATCTGCATCCGGGCGCACTTGCTGCAGTTGTGGCACCAGCGGCTTTCCGCGCTGGCGTCGAGGCAGTCGCACGAGACGAGATACTTGGCGAAGTCCGGATACTCGTGCATGAGCACTCGCATGATCGCGATGTTCGTCAGCGGCTCAATGACGCTGACGACATGCGTTGCGCCCCCGGTGAGTACGCGAACCATGGTGTCCTGGCGCTTCGTCCAGTAGTGGGTCTGGTCGAAGGAGGGCCAGGTCCAGTAGCCGTCCTTGTTCAGAAATCCGAAGTTCATGTTCTGCTGGTTGCCGAGGACGATGTACCGGGCCTTGTAATAATGGGCGAAGGGCAGCAGGATGAGGGCAAAGCCCGTCATCATGTGCATGTAGCCGAGGCAGGTCTCGTCCTTGCCCCACGTCTCGAAGTCGTTGATTTGCTCGATCGCGTTGGTGACGATGTGGCACTCGAAGCCGAACTCCTTCGTCAGTTTCTTCAGGAACTTCTGCTTGATCCTGTTTTCCGTCGGGGAAACGGTGTCGTTGATATACACCGGCACCGGGTCGAGGCCGAGCTCGTGACACACGGCGAGGGAGAGGAGGCTGTCCTTCCCGCATGAGGTCGCCACCACCGCCCGCTCGCTCCCCTTGCTCTTCCATACCGGGTGCTTGGCGTCGTTGCTCTCGAAGATGTAGTTGATGTTGAGGAACCGGCGGATGACCTCGGCGGTGTCCTCCGGGTACGGCTCCACGGAGCCGGGGATGCCCTCGATGACCATGCTGTCGTAGGCGGGTTTGAACACGGGGACCGCCGTGTTATAGCGGACGGTTTCGGCGCCGGAGACGAGGGGCATGTTGATCGTCAGTACGTGGGCCAGGTTGTCCACCAGCACAGCCTTCGCCGCGCGGGGATAGGCCCTCCAGATCTTGTCGGGGTAGTCGAGGCGGAGCTTTCTCCCACCGCACGTGAGGCCCAGCCCGCGGGCCGTTTCTTTGAAGAACAACGTTTCCATCAGTGCCTTGACCTCCGTTAGCGTCTCAGGTTGTCAACCCCCTTCAGCTTGCCTTCTTCGTCCACGATGAGGGCCCCTTTGCGGGGTGTCCGTTTGACCCATTGCCTCTTGGGCACTGTGGCCTGGTAGAGATCGTACAGGAGGATCGCGTCGCCCGGGAGCACCTTGTCCGCACGGCGGCCCGCACGCCCGGCGTCCTTCTCGCCATACCGGCTCACGCGGACGCCCGTCCGGAGGAGATACTGCCCCTCCACGCCGCTGGCGGCGATGGCCTCCCCAACCGTCAGGTTGGGTGTCCAGGGGTATGCGCCCGCCTTTTCCCCATTTGCGCCCACGTAGTACTGCGGCTTGGCGATCCGCGAAAAGACAACGATGTCGTCCGGCTTCAGCACAATCTCGTGGGCGTAATCGCAAAAATTTTTGAGGGACAGCGTCCGGTACGGCCCCTTCTCCGCGGCATGAAAGAGGAGGACGTACTTCGCTTCCGTCTCGCCCACCTCGCCCGCCTGCTCTACGACGGTCTTTGCATTCTCACCCTCATACATGCCGTAGAACCCCGGCGATTCCACATCGCCCACGACCTCGACACGACCGACATACTGCGGCCGGTGCGCGCAGCCGATGGTCATCAGGATAAGGGGAACCACAGCCAGCAGGACACCGCGTTCGATCCTTCCGCTCTCCATCGTTATCTCCTCTCAGAGACCAAGCCTTTGCCTCCGCGCAATTGTACCGAGGCCGAATGAAATGTGCCAGAGTTTTTTTGCACCGGCTGAGGCGCTTCAGAAGAACCGGATCCGCCGCCGGGCCGCGAACATGCGGTGGTCGAGGCGATCACGGCCACACGGTTCCGCACACCCGTCGTTTCGTTTTTGCGAATGTGCCCTTCGAAATCGCACCTTACCATGCAACCGATCTTAGCAGGAACAGCCTTCCATACACAACGGGTTTCGGGACTTTGGTGTGGACAGACTCCTGTGGTTTGTTCATAATACCTTCGTCTTTTGGCGTTCGGTCTGGGATTCTGAGCATGTCATCACCCGACAACGAAGCGGTGTATCGACGAGGCGACGTCATCGGCGGACGCTTCGAGGTCCAAGGCATCCTCGGCAAGGGCGTGTTTGGGATTGTCTACCTGGTGTATGACCGCGAGCTGTGCGGCGCCTACGCCATGAAGACCTTTTCCGGCCGGTTCGCCGGTGCGGAGAAGGCCCGCGGCATGTTCGAGCGCGAGGCGGAGTTGTGGTCGGGGCTGGAGGAGCATCCCTTTGTCCTCGCGGCGCGAATCGTCTGCGAGATCGACGGCCGCGCCTTCCTGACGACGGACTACATCGCCCCGGATATTGTGGGGCGGGTGAAGCTGTCGCAGCATATTGCGCAGCGAACGATCGACATCGACCGGGCCCTGACGTGGGCGATCCAGTTCTGCCACGGCATGGAGCACACCCGCGCTCACGGGATCGAGTGCCACCGCGACATCAAGCCCTCGAACGTCTTTGTTACCGAGGACGGGATGGTGAAGATCGCCGACTTCGGCCTCGCCCTCGCGGCGGCGGATGCGGGCGAATTCTCCCCGGAAAACAAAGAGGAGGAGCCGCACACCGGCCGGGGGGTCTGCGGCGCAGCGGGGTACGCCGCTCCCGAGGTCTTCGATGGCGGGCGGGCGAGCGTCCGCAGCGACGTCTACAGCTTCGGCGTGGTCCTGTGGCAGATGGTCAGCGCGCGGCCGCCCTTCGGCCTGGAGCCGGGCGACGATGTCGATGCCTTTGTGGAGGAATTGAAGAAGCGCCAGTTGGCCGGCGATGTGCCGTACGTGGACACGCCCTTCTGGCCCCAAATCAAGCGCTGCCTTGATCCCAATATCGAGAAACGCTACGCGGATTTCGCCGAGCTGCGTGGCGAGCTGGAGGGCCTGATCCGGGAACGAGCCGGGGAGGTCCCGGCCGTGCCCGATGCGGACCACTTTGCCATATCGGCCCTGGGCAACAAGGCCGCGGGCCTCATGCGCATCGGACGTCACCCGGAGGCGGTCGAGTGCCACGAGAAGGCCCTGGAGATCGACCCGGAGCACGCGGCCACCTGGTTCAAGAAGGGCGTCGCGTTGTCTGAAATGGGGAAGGCGGAGGAGGCCTTCGCCTGCTACGACAAGACGCTGGAGCTCGCCCCCCGACACGCCGAGGCATGGAACAGCAAGGGCGTGCTCCTGATGCGCCTCAACCGCTTCCCGGAGGGACTGGAGTGCTTCGACAAATCCCTGGAGGCCGACCCCTCGCGCGCCTGGACGTGGAGCAACAAGGGGAACCTGCTGTCTCGCCTGCAGCGGTATGAGGAAGCGCTTGCCTGCTACGACAGGGCGCTGGAGGTGGACTCCAACTACATCGCCGTCTGGTTCAACAAGGGACTCACGCAGGAGCGGCTGGACCGGGGCAGGGATGCGGTGCAGTCCTACCAGAAACTGATCGGCCTGTGTTCCCCCGAGCATCGGATGCTCGCCGACCGCGCCCGGCAGCGGCTGAGCTCTCTGGCGTTCATGGGGATCTATTGAGCCTCATCCTGGGGCGCCTGGCATGTTTCTGAGGAGTTGAGAGAGGAGAGAACGCATGAAGCTTGGAGCGATGATCTACAGTTTCGGCCCCGCCATCCGGTCGGGCGCGATGACCCAGCGGGATGCCATTGTCCTCTGCGCCGAGCTGGGGCTGGCCTGCGTGGACACGATGAGCTGGCTGGGCAGTGACCCCTGGCCGGATGTCCGAAAGATGGCCGAGGACGCCGGCCTGTATGTGGCCTGCCATATCGCGTCGGCCAACCTGGCAAGCACGGACAAAGCCGAGCGGCGGAAGGGCATGGATGCCGTCCGCATGTGCATCGAGGAAACCGTGACCCTCGGCGCGGATAAGCTCATGATCGTGACGGGGAACATTCCCGATGGATCCGACCGGCCCTCCACACAGCAGCGCATCGGCGAGGCGCTGGGTGCGCTGGCCGACGAGGCGAAGGGGGCGAACGTCCGCCTCTGCATCGAGGACTTCCCCGGTGAGCAGTCGCCCCACCGAACCAGCGAAGAGCTGTTGGCCGTGTGCGACATTGCCGGCCCGGACCTGGGCATCTGTTTCGACACCGGCAACTTCTACGCCGGGGGCCAGACGCCCGAGGACGCCTGGCCGCATGTAGTCGACAAGACGATCCACTCCCACCTGAAGGATTGGGCATGGGCGGACGACGGGCGCCACATCACATCGGACGGCCGCCGCTTCAATCCCGAACTGGTTGGACAGGGGATCATCGACTACCCCACCGTCCTGGCCGGGATGAAGGCCTCTGGATATGACGGCGTGCTGAGTTTCGAGTATGAAGGCCCCCGCGACCGCGCAGAAGCCGCACGAGAGGGCATCGCGTATCTGCGGTCGGTCCTGAAGGGTATTTGAGAACGGAGTAGGCTGTGCAATCGAGAGTTCACCCCGCCGTCGCGGTATTTGAGGCCGTGCTTGCCGTGTGCCCCGCGCTCCACGGCCGGGAGGCGGCCATGAAATACTCCGACCGGCTTGTCAAGGGCATGACGGAGTACTCCCGCGCCCCATACATACGAACGTTCGATTCTTCGTGGGCCTCTGCGTCGACCTTGACTTTCGCCGGGATATGCGGTAGAATTCGTGTGTTGTGATCGTTTGGGTTTTCAGTCGCAAGTACATGGAAGTGACCCCGTGAAGAAACGTCTTGCCATTGCAGTGATTTGTGTTTTCGCCGCCGGGTGCGGCAAGTCGGACAGCAAACCGACGTCGGCCGCCGCCGGGGGCCAGGGGGCAGCGGAGGTGCCGGCGGTGACGCTCATCAAGACCGCGCCGAAGATCGTGATCGAGGCGGAGGCGGCGACGAAGCTGGTGCCGCCCATGAAGGTGTGCGCGGACGCGCAGGCGTCGGGGGCGCGGTACGCCGAGGCGCCCGAAGGGCCGAACCACAAGGAGCTGAGCAAGGGCGGCAGCGCGACGTACGAATTTGAGGTCGCCGAGCCGGGGAAGTATGTCCTCTGGATTCGGAAGAACTGGTGCTGCGGGTGCGGCAACTCGCTCACCGTCTCGGTCGACGGCGCGAAGGACCTCATGTTCGGCGGCGACGCCACGTACGGAAAGTGGGACTGGCAGCGGGTGACCGACCCCGCGAAGCCGGGCACGCCCCTCACCTATAATTTCGCAAAAGGGAAACACACCCTGACGATCGGCAATCGCGAGGACGGGTCGAAGTTCGACCAGATCCTGTTTATCCAGGACAACGAGTATGTGCCGGTGACTGCCGAGAAGCCATAGCGCCCCATCCCGCTCCCCTCTCATGGTGCGATCCATGGTGCAATCCAAACTTCGGGTCATGTTCCTCCTTCTTGCCCTCGCGGCGGCGCCTGCCGGGTGCCGGCGTCTGCGCGGGGCGCGGGAGGGAGCGCCGAGTCTGGTCAAGGACATCTCTTTTGTCAAATCCCCGCCGATGGACACGCTCGTGCTGGGCCCGGCGCGGGAGATCATGCTTCCGGATATCCGGAAGGACATCCCCCTCATCGACGGCATCCTGAACGACCCGTGCTGGAGCAAATCGGGCAGGGCGAAGGGTTTTGTCCTGCGCCGGGGCGACGTGGCCGACGTGGCGAAGGCGCTCGACCCGAAGGCCAAACGGGAGGATTACGCCCGGCTCCTCGGGCTGAAGTTCAATGGCGAGGGCGACCTGCTTGCCACGCAGCAGACCCAGGCGAGGCTCTGCTACGGGGCGACCGGTATCTATGTGGCCTTTGATTGTGAGGACTCGCAGATCGTTGCGCGCATCAACCGCGACGACGGGCCGATCTTGGAGCACGATGACTGCGTCGAGCTGGTCATCAACACCCGCCGGAATGTCTTCCACATCGCCGTGAATCCGAGGGGGGTGACGTACACGAGCCGGGTGGTCACCGCCACCGATCAGCCCACCGGCCCGGAGCGATGGCACCCGGGGATTACCGTCGCGACGGGGAAGGAAAAGAACACGTGGCAGTGCGAGATGGCGATCCCTTTCACCTCGCTGGAGATCAAGGCGCCGAACGAGGGGAGCTTCTGCGGCCTGAACATCGGGCGCCGCAATCGCCCTGCGGTGAAACACGACAAATATGAAATGGAAGAGATTTCAACGTGGTCGCCTGCGGGGTACAACATCCTGGAGCCTCGGAGCGAGGGGATCATGTTCTTCCGCCAGGGCCCGCCGGCCATGATCGCCTACCTTGATCCCGGCCAGCCGGGCTTTGGCTACAACCGGGCTGTCATCGGGGTGCGGAACCGCGCCAACGCGGAAACGAAGGTCCAACTCCGTCTGATCACGTTCGACAAGGCCGGGGCCATCATCGAGTCGGCGGCGAAGGAGCTTGTGCTTCCGGCGAGGAAAGAGACCGTGTCCACGCTCAACTACAAGGTGCCCTGGGGGAGCAAGTTCTGCTGTCTGAACGCCGTATTGTTCGCACGGCAGGAACAGGAAAAGGAGTCGCTGATCGCCCAGGAGGAGGTGAACCTGAAGCTCCCCACGGAGGCGCTCTCCCTGACGCTGGACAAGAGGGCCTACCCGAGGGGCACGCCTTCGGCCGGAGGCAGGATCGAGCTCGGCGTGGGGGCCTTGAGGCCACACGGTCGTGCTTACGGTGGCCGATGGCAAGGGAGACCTCTCCCGCGATGAAGTCCGCAAGCCGAAGTCGCGCGTGATCGAGTTTAACCTGGATACCCGCAAGCTGTCGCCGGGGAGCTATACCCTCACGGCCGAGCTCCGCGAGGACGCCACCGTGCGAGGCAAGGCGTCGGCGACGTTTGACATCACGCCCTGAGTCGTCAAAGGGGACGCCATGACCCCGCTCTCTTGGAGGGAGGAGGATGAGAAAGCCGACCATTCTGGTCCCGTTCGCGCTCGCATTCGCCGCGACATGCGCCCTCGTCCAGGGGGCCGACGTGGCCGTGGTGAAATGCACTCTCGCTGTAAAGGGAAAGCCGGGGAAGGCAAGGGGTTACAACACGCACATGGGCGCTGTGACGCGCAAACTCGAACACTGCGGCGTGCCCTTCGACCTGCTCACCGACGAACAGGTCATTGCCGGAAAGCTGGCCGGGTACAAGCTCGCCATCTTTCCCTTCAACAGTGTGACCCAGGAGGACGAGATCGGCCAGATCCTCAAGTTCGTTGAAGGCGGCGGGAAGCTCATGTGGTTCTACGGCTACCCCCCGGCCCTCGGCAAGACGCTCGGCATCGGCAAATATGGCTATCGCGGGGTGAAGTACCCGGGCGAGTTCTACACCATGAAGTTCACCGACGCCCCGCCCGGCTTCCCACATGAAGTCCACCAGGAGTCCCCCAACAGCCGCATCGTGGAAGAGATTCTTCCCGGCAGCCGGGCCATCGCCTTCTGGCACGACAAGGACGGGAAGAACACCGGTGTGCCGGCGGTGGTTCTCTCACCGAACAGTCTGTTTGTTTCCCACGTCCTCTGGGCCAACGCCGACGCGGACCAGCAGTCCCGGTTCCTGCTCGCGACGATCTGCCACTTCATCCCCGGCAAGTGGGAGGTGATCGTGAACGGCGTCCTGGCCAAGGCCGCATTGGAGACGGGGCGCGACAGCCTGGATGCCTTGCGCAAGTCGGCAGTGAAGCCTATCGCCCGCGAATGGGCGGAGAAGGCCATCGTCCAGGAACGGAAGGCTCGCGAGGCCCTGGCCGCGCAGCGCTTCGGCGACGCGCTGAACCTGGCGAAGGAGGTCCAGGTCAGCGCGCAGATGGCCGCCGCGGCGAGCTTCCCCTCCCGGCCCTACGAGCTCCGGGGCGCGTGGGTCCATCCCAACGACTCCACCGACTGGGAGGCGATCATGACGGAGCTGGAGGATGCGAACTTCAACGCCGTCTTCCCGATCATGTGCTACCCCAACTCGACGAAGTATCCCAGCAAGTACGCGCCGCAGACCACCGAAAGGGACCTGATGAAGGAGTGCCTGGAAGCCGCGCGGCGGCACGGCATCGAGGTGCACGTCTGGAAGGCCGACTGGCAGGTGAATACCCGCGAGAAGGAGGTGCGTCAGAAGTTCATCGACCAGGGCCGCTTCGTCCTGAGCCTGGAGCAGGCAATGGGCGAAAAGGAGAAGAGCCACTACGGGTGGAGCACCCGCTGGCTCGACCCCTCCGAGGAGCGCAATCGGCAGTTGGAATACGACATGATGATGGAGCTCGTCGAGAAGTACCACCCCGACGGAATCCACTTCGACTTCATGCGCTACCCCTCCAGCAACTACTGCTACTGCGACCGCTGCCGGAAGAAGTTCGAGGAGTGGGCGGGGGTCCAAGTCGAGCAGTGGCCGCAGGACTGCACCGGCAAGGGCAAGCTCGTCGACAAGTGGCGTGACTGGCGGCGGCACTTGCAGACGTCGCTGGTCAAGCGCATCGCCGAGGGAGTACGGAAGATTGACCCGAATGTGAATATCTCCCTCGCCGCCCGCGCCAGCATGACGGGGTCGTATGAGAGCGATGCCCAGGACTGGGTGACGTGGTCGAAGAAGGGCTACCTCACCATGCTCTGCCCCATGGACTACACCTACAGCGTGGACATCCTGCGGAAGAAGCTGGAGCCGCAGGTCGCCGCCATCGACGGGGCCGTGCCGGTCTATGCCGGCATCGGCGTCAGCCCCACGCGCTCGGCCACGCCGGTGAACCTGTCCCGGCAGATCAAGCTGGCGCGCGAGCTGGGCGCCGATGGGTTCCTCCTGTTCGCCCTGTCCCCGTTCTCCCGGGCCATGCTGCCGACGATCAAACTCGGCGCCGCCTCCACACCCGTCACGATCATGCCCCACCACCGGCAGCCGGTGAAGGCGGTCTTCAGTTACCCTCCCGGCATCGAGGGCGCACCGAAGCGGACGTACCGCGTCGGGCAGGCCGCAAGCGTGCGATGTGGAAGGTGACGCCGGCGCAGGACGATGTGAAGGAGTCCAAGGTGCAGGCGTTTTTCATGCCCGCGGCAGGCGGTGAGGAGAGGGCCGTGAAGGGCGAGGCCGTCAGCTTCCCCACTGACCCGGGCATCTACGTCGTCGTCCTTCGCGGATCGGTCATTCTGAAAGACGGAAAGGAAAAGGCCGTCTACTTCCGCAGCCGGCCGCTCAACGTTCTGACCGACGAAGAAGCGAAGGCGCTACTGGAGCGCCTGGAGACGGAGAACCAGCCCAAGTAATCACAGTGAGATCAGGTGCGCCGCGTAAACGCTCTCGATCGCTTCGATTTCCTTGAGCACATCGGGCGGAACGTGGTGGTCCACGTTCAGGGCGGTGATGGCCTTGCCGCCCGCCTCCTGCCGGCCGAAGGTCATGCGGGCGATATTGATATTGTGCCGGCCGA
>JAADGH010000070.1 GCA_013152475.1 Planctomycetota bacterium | reverse complement strand
CAAGAAAACGCGGCTGTGGCTGAGGACGGAGCTGGAGTCCTGGACCGCCTCGGGGGTCATCGGCAGGAACGCCGCAGCGAAGCTGGAGGAGCGATACAAGCTCTGCGACCTCGATGAAGCCCGATCCAAGCGCATGAAACTGGTGCTTATCGTGGTGTCGCTCATCGGCGCGACCATGCTCGGCATGGGCGTCATCCTGTTCTTCGCGGCGAACTGGGACCAACTCGCGCCGCCGCACAAGGTCGCGCTCATCCTGGCCGCCATCGTCACGGCCTACTCCCTGGGATATGAGTGCCGGTTCGGGCGATGGAAGCTGCCAATCCTCGGCGAGGCGTTGATCCTGCTGGGCGCGCTCTTCTACGGCGCGGGTATCTGGCTCATCGCCCAGATTTATAACATCAACGCGCACTACCCGAACGGGGCTCTCCTCTGGGGCCTCGGCATTCTCCCGGTGGCGATCATCCTGAGAAGCCTGGTCGTGACGGCGCTTGCGTCGCTCCTTTTCGCGCTGTATTACGGGCTGGAATGCTTTACCGTAGCGTCGCCGAACTACCTTTATCTCTGCCTGGCCCTGGGCATGCTGGGGGCCGCATATGCGTTCAGGAGCCGCCTGCTGGCTTTCGTAAACTATTTCGGTGTGGCGGTGTGGTTCATCGTCAGCTATAGCGTGCTGGCGTCGTGGCCGCTTGCAGTCGGTCCTCGACTTTGTCTTCTGGTCTTTGCAGGCATCGCCGCCTACTTCCTGGCGCGGATGCACAACACGTCCGACGCGACTCGATCCCTGTCGCCGATGTACGTGGCCATTTCATTCTTCACCGTGACGATCCCGATGTATCTGATGACGTTCGGCGACGTGGTGCGGGGGATCAAGGCCGAGGCCATCACCGGCAAGGCGGCCATCGTCTTCTGGGCCGGGATCGCCGCCTTCTCGCTGCTGTGGACTGCTGCCGTGGCGCTTCTGGCCCGGCGCGAGAGGGCGGACCGTGGCGTTCGCGTACCATTACTGACGTTCGCCGAGACGGTGATTGCCATTTTCGTTGCTGCCGTTGCGCTGGTGTTCTTCGCGTTCAGACCGAGTGCGGCCGGGGACTGGCTCTCCGACGAGAGCGTCATCGCCCTGATCTTCAACCTGCTCCTGGCCGTTGTGCTGATCGGCATGGTGGCGGTCGGCTCGCTACGGCAGATGGGGGAGCTGGTGCGGTTTGGGCTGTTCGGGGTGGTGGTCGTTCTGGCGTCGCGCTACTTCGACATGTTCTGGGAGCTGATGTCGCGCTCGCAGTTCTTCATCATCGGGGGCGTTCTGCTCCTGATTGTGTCGTGGCTGATGGAGCGTGCTCGGCGGAAGCTCACCGTTGAACCGAAGGAGGTGTCCCATGCGTAAGCGCATCCTCTTCTACGCGGCAATTGCACTGCAGATCGCGCTGCTCCTGGGGATGATCGGGCGAAAGACCTATACCATGGCCTATGGCCAGCGCATTGTGTTGAAGTGCGCACCCATCGACCCGCGCAGTCTGTTCCGGGGGGATTACGTAATCCTCAACTATGAGATCTCTCGCCCGAACCTGAAGTCTGTCAAGGGTCTGAAGGACCTCTACCAAGGCCAGCCGGTGTATGTTGCGCTGCGGAAGAGCGGGGCCTTCTGGAACGCGACGGGGGTCTATTCGCGCCTGCCGAAGCTGTCGGAAGGGGAGGTGTTCATCAAGGGCCGGGCGAGCCGGGGCGGGACCATCACCTACGGGATCGAGAGCTACTTCGTCCCCGAGGGCAAGGGCTGGGCCATCGAGCGAAACCGCGCCGAGCTCACCGCCGAGATCGCTCTCGACCGCTTCGGCCATCCGGTACTGATGCAGGTCTTCCTCGACGGGCGGGCCGTGCCGTGAGTGGAAGTCGGTGCTGTCGCGTCTGATTGCGCCCCTGTGTGGCGCTATTCCATCCCCAGCGCGTCCATCATCTTCCTCAAACCGGCGCGGGAGATGCCGAGGAGCTCGGCGGCTTTGCTCTTGTTGCCGTCGGTTTCGCGGAGGGCGTCGGTGATCATGTCGAACTTCAGCGCGGCTTCGGCCTCGGCAAGCCTCCCTATTCGCTTGTACTTCTCGGCGCTTGAGCCCGCTTCCCTTATGTCCACCGGCAGATCCGCAACATCGATCACGTCGTCCGTCACCTGGATCATGGCCTTCTCTATGACATTGCGCAGCTCGCGCACGTTGCCCGGCCAGTTATAGCGTCGGAGCAAGCTGATCGCCTCGTTGGATAACCCCGTCACGCGCCTGCTCATCTTCCGGGCGAGCTCCGATACGAAGTGATTTGCCAGGGGCAGGATGTCTTCCCGTCTCTTGGAGAGGGGCGGCAGGTTGATCACAGCCACGTTGAGCCGATCATACAAGTCGGCCCGGAAGCGACCCTCGTCAGCTTCTTTCTTGAGGTCTTTGTTCGTGGCGGCAACGAGGCGCACATCGACCTCGATGTCCTTCGTCCCGCCGACGCGCCGGAACTGACCGTACTCTGTGGCGCGCAGCAGCTTCGCCTGCGTCTCCAGCGGCAGGTCACCCACCTCATCGAGGAAGAGCGTGCCATGGTTCGCGATTTCGAACAGTCCGGGCTTGGCGGTCTTGGCGTCGGTGAAGGCGCCCTTCTCATGCCCGAAAAGCTCTGATTGGACCAACTGCTCGGTGATGGCCGCACAGTTAAGTATCTCGAAGGGCTTATCCCGCCGGGGGCTGTTGAAATGGACGGCATGGGCGATGAGCTCCTTGCCGGTACCTCGATCCCCGAGAATGAGCACGGGAGATTCCACAAGCGCAATCTTTTGAGTCAGGTCGAGAACATCCTTCATCTTCCGGCTGACATGGACGATGTTTTCGAAGTCACATTTCACGGCGTCCGTGTTCCGCAGCCTGCGGTTCTCCTCGCTCAGCCGATCCCTGTCGATATCCAGCTGTTCGATCAGTTGTGCCTTCTCGAGTGCCAGCGCCGCCTGATTGGCGGCGACTGTCAGCAGCGCCAGATCCTCACCCGAGAACTGCTGGCTGTGGTCAATGGTATCAAGGAATACCACGCCGAAGGGCTTCTCCGAGCCAAGCAGCGGAGCGCACATGAAGGAATGGATGTTCATGGCCCGGACACTCTTCGCGCCAGCGTATTGATCCTCGGACATGGCATCGGCGCACAGAACCGACCGCGACTCGGTGAGAACATGATTGATAATCGTCCGGCTGATACGTACGGAAGCGCTGCTGTCCTTGGGGCGCGAGACAACGGCTCGGACCATGAGCTTGCCCCTTTGCCCGCGAAGCACGATGATACAGCGTTTCGCTGTTGGGAAAGTTGCGAGCATCTGCCCCGCCATGTTGTGTTCGATCTCCTCCAGGCCGGATGCCCCCCGTATTGCGGAGGTGAGGTCCGCGATCAACTGGAGCCGCTCAAGAAGCGGTTTGCTTGGCTGAGCGCCCTTCTTCCTTCCGCCCTCTGTTACGCAGAGAGTCTTCGCATCCACACCAACCCGCGTGAGATTCGCGACCGTTGCACCGTCCTTTCCGTCATAGATCAGGTCCTCGGTGGCAAGGTCCCCACCGTCCTTGGGCGAGCGTTCGGGGGACTCGACCGAGAATGCGACTTTGCCGATCCTAACCGTATCCCCCGGCGCAATTACAGTGGAGCTTGTGATTTTCTTGTCATTCAGAAAGGTGCCGTTCTTGCTGTCAATATCGCGGATGAAGAACCCCTCGGGTTCCCTGATTATCTCTGCGTGGCAGCGGGACACGCTTTCGTCAGCTATGCTGACATCTACATCGGACGTCGTGGCACGCCCGATTAGGGTCCGCTTGCCGAGTTTGTAGGAAATCCCGGTTCTTTCGCTTCGGAGAAGCATGATAGCCACCCCCCTTGAGAAAGCTTGCGTGACGAATCCACAGCACTGCGATGGTCGCACAAAGGAAGAAACATACACTGTATTGTTCGCACAAGTCAAGCCGTTTTGCGATGATACACGCATGGTCAGCGTGTGACTATATCAACCCGATCGGTCCCTTCAGTGCGCTTTCGGTTTGGTGTTGACAATATCACAAGGCAGTAGTAAACTAACAATTTGAATTTCCACATTTGCGGAAAGGCGTGTGGTATGTGTGCCATCCAGAGGACCGTGCTCCTGGCGACAGTCATCTCTGTTCTGGTTTCGGTCCCCGTGGCAGGTCAGGAATCGCCTGGGAAAAAGCCAAGAAAGCCAGCCCAGACGAAGAAGAAGCAGGAGGGCGCGAAGCAAAGGAGCGAAAGCGGCCTAAAGAAAGTTGTTGGCGGAATGCTGGGCTTCTTCGGGGAGAGGATGAGCGAACTCGGGGAGTCTGTCGAGTCTGTGTTCAAGGGGGGAACACAGCTCATCTTGGATGCTGTGTCGGGAGGGCCAAAGAAGAAGCAGAAGGGCGGGGCACCCCAGAAGACAGGAACGGGCAAGGAAAGAGCGAATTAGTCCTTGGAAGCCAGTCCTCCTGCAAGGTGGAGGCATTGGATAGGAGAAGAGATTGATGGTGGTGCCAATGCGGAAGGCCGGGCTGTGGTGGCGCCTTGGTGCACTCAGCATAGATTGGGTTCTCGGGACCATTGTCGCTGTGGTGATCTCGCTGTTCTTGCTTACTATTCTCGAGTACGCGTTTGAGGATGGGAAGCTCTTCAAGCGCCTTGAGAAAGGGCCTGAGAAGCATCGCAGATTCGAGGCCACTAATACAGGCCGGGTGGCGATTGCCATCGTCGGCTCGTTCGGGTTCTTTGTCTTCTGCCTCGCCTTCAATCTGAAAACCCAGGCGACGCCGGGCCGGATGATATTCAGGCTACGCATTCGTTCGAGGGATGGTTTGACGCCCACGACCAGACAGATCGTGGTTAGCTCGCTTGGGGCCATACCGGTAGGTTTGGCCTTTCCCATTTTTTTGGCTTATGGGAAAGGGTACGCGGTGACGGACCTTGTGGCGTTGGTTGTGGGAGCCTTTTTCATTGGCCTTGCTCGGAAGAGGCAAACCCCGTTTGAGATGCTCGCGCGTACCGTCGTTATCAGGCAACGCCGAGCACGGAAAACAACGTCCAGGCCAAAGTTTGAGAAGAAAATCGCGCCAAATCCCTACATTTTCGGTCCCCCGATTCGCGGCAAGCAGATGTTCTTCGGTCGCGAAAACGACCTCAGATTTATTCGGACGCACCTTGATAATGCCGTCCTGTTGCTGTGGGGACCCAGGCGGACCGGCAAGACGTCACTGTTCATGCAGATATGCAGCCGGCAGACAGCGGTCCCCTTCGACGACATCATCCCTGCTTACATCGACGCACAGAACCTCGTGATGGGTATCGTCAACAATGATGCCGACTTTTACCGGGAGCTTGCCGCCGCCGTGGCCGCCGGGGCCGGGGATGTGGACATAGATTTGGGCGCTCTCGATTTCAGCCAGAAGAGCGCAGCCGCGTCCCTGAAACGCGTAATCGAGCAGGCCATAGGGAAGGATGGGGACCGAAGGCTCACGTTCTTTGTCGATGAATTCACTCTCTTGGAGAAACGAATCGAGGAAGGGACTCTCACCGAGAATGTACCTGTGTTTCTCTCGGGTCTTGTTAATGGAAACGCAAACATCTCTATCGTCCTCACCGGCTCCAGAGAGGCCGACCCGGAGACGATGCCACGAATCTGGTTGCTGATCCAGAACTTGGCCCCGGATCTCTGTCAGCAGGTCGGGGTGCTCCTGGAGGAAGATTGTCGCCGACTGATCACGGAACCCGTGAAGGAGAGGCTCGAGGTCGCCCCAGAGGTTGTGGACCTGATCTACCGGCTCACGGGCGGACATCCGTTTTTCACTCAGTTTATTTGCCACCAGATGGTCATCCATGCCAACCGGCAGAAGCAGGCGTACATCGATATCGACGACCTCGAGGCCTTCGTTCCTCCCACCGTGGAGAAAATGCCGGACGAGACATTGGACATCTGGTCCCGAACGCTTTCCGAAGACCAGCGTTGGATTCTTTCGGTGATGGGCGAGATGCTGGAGGAGTCGGACGACACCATCACGGAAAGCGCGCTCTGGCGCCAGCTCCGACAGCCGGAGTACGAGCTGGTTATGACCAAACGCGAACTCCACGCCGGTCTCGATGGCCTGATTCGGGTGGACATTCTGTCGGAGACGCGAAGAGAGGAATATGCCTTCAACATCGATCTGCTGAGGCACTGGATCAGGAAGAAGCACCCGGTTCGGAGTCTCTATGCTGCCAGGCAGGAAGCGGCACATGAGCCGAAATCGCAAACCACGGAGACGAAAGAAGATGGAGCAGCAAGCGAATAATCCCTATTCCTCGGGGGAGCCGATCTCGGAGATGGCTCGGTTCCACGGCCGAGAGGAGGAGATCGAAGAGGTTATGTACCGTCTGATCAGTCCTCAGCCTCAGTCCGTCTCCATTGTGGGACTTCCAGGGATCGGCAAATCCTCCCTCATGAATGTCCTTACCAGCGCCGAAGTAGCGGAGAAGTTCTTTCCTCCCGACGACGAATACGTCTGTCTGCCCATGCAGTTCAGTGATGGGGACACTCTGGAGGACTTTTTCCCGCGGCTGAGTGGCCTCCTGTCCGAGCGGTATGCTGGTCTGTTCGCTGGCGATATGGAACCCGACTACCAGGGCTTTAGCGACCTTGTTGATGTCCTGATGGAACAACGCAGGAAGCTCATCATTCTCATGGATGATTTCGAGATACCCGTGCAATCGGGGAACTTCCCCACGGATTTCTTTTCTTTTCTCCGCGGGATAGCGAACAACAGTGACGTGGCCTACGTAACGGCGACGAGCGAGAGACTGCAGGTTCTATTCCGTGATCAGAAACGGCCCGAGTCGCCGTTCTACAACATCTTTGGCTTCGTGCCGGTGGGGCCGCTTGAGGAGGATGACGTTCGATCGCTCATCGAGAGCCCAATCAAGGGAGACCGCAGTCCACTTGCCGATCATGCAGAAAGGATTTATCAGTTAGCCGGAGGATTCCCCGTTCTGGTGCATCATCTTTGCCGTCAGTTGTTCAGCGCCCGTAGTCAGAGAGGCGTCCTGGAAGATAGCGATTTTGAGGCGGCATCGGGTAAGGTTCTGAAGGACTGTGACGACTACTTGTGCGGATACTGGGAAAATCTAAGTGGCGAGGAACAGCACGCCTGTGAGGTCCTTCTCAAGGGAGAACGACTGGATGGATTTCAGGAAGTACTCGGTTCTCTCAAGGCAAAGGGGTTCTTCGATGTGGGTCCGGATACCGGAGAAGCGGTTGTGTTTCCCGGTTTGCTCAGGAAATATGCGGCGAAGAGGCTTGGCCTCTGATATTCCCTTTCTCTGAATGGTGTGGCCCGACGGGGGGGTTCGCTCAATGCGAAGAGCACGGAAAGCATTCTGGAAGTGTGGCGAATGTGGCGAGCACATGTCCATGGAGGACAACTGCTGCGCCTATTGCCGTAATCCCATGCCAGAGCCGATGGATCCAGCCAAACTCAGATTGGGCAATAACCCGTGGTACAACCGGCGCATGATCCAAAATGTGGGAGACATCTATGGCCGCGACGACGTGGCCGAAGAGATCTATGCCACAATCGCCGGGCCGCACAGGGGCTCCGTTTCGCTGATTGGCGACCGGAAGATCGGCAAGTCCACCCTGCTGCACTATATTGCCGATCCACGCACTGTGGCGCGGCACAGACGCATGGGCAACATCGCCGAGAAGCGCGACGACGGAAAGGCGCTGCGTCTCTTCTTTGTGCAGATTGAAGCCACCAAGACACGTACACTGACGGACTTCCACAGCGAGGTGGTGAAGCAGTTGGGCCGACACGCGGAGGGTCGTGCCTTCATTGCCGACCAAGAGAGCGGCTATTCCCTGGTCCTGGAGTCCGTTGTCCAGCGGATGGAGAGGGAAGGCGCACGACTTGTGATTATGGTGGACGAAGCAGAGGCCCTCGTCACCGGTGAAGAGGGCCAAGCCGACGAAGAGTTCAAACGGCGATTTGATGCCTCTTCCTTCACCCATCTCAAGGCGCTTGCCAACAACTACGACGTCGCGTTCGTGACGGCAAGCGAAAAGGGGCTGGGGCCCGTGCTCAAGGGATCCTCAAATCCCCATGTCAGGACCGCAGCGAATAGCTTTGCTGCCCAGTTCGAAAAAGTAAGAGTGTTTCCCCTGGATCCCGATTCGGCAGAAGAGCTAATCCTTGAGCCGGCGTGGCGTAGGGGGCTGCTTGAGGAGTTTCAGGCATACCAGAGCTACGTACAGGACATGGCTGGGCGATTCCCGCTTCTGATCCAGATCGTGTGTTCGGGCCTGTTCAAACACCATATGAAGAGCCGCTCAGACAGGGCCCTCGACCACGCCAAGCTGGAAAGACAGTTGATGGGCGACGCCGATGCATACTTTGATGGCATCCGCGAGAGCTTGGACGAGGAGGAGATGCAGGTCCTTGTCGCAGTGATCCAGGGCACCGCAGTTTCGGAAACGGAGACCTTCTGGTCGCTTTCTGAAAGGGGTTACATCGAAGAAACACGGGACGGCGGTCCTCGGATATCTTCGAGGCTCCTTGCTCGTTACCTGATCAAGAATCCCCCGCCCCCCCCAAAACCCGGAGCCGGGGGGCGGCCGGACCAGTTACAGATTGGGCCGTGGATCCTAAGCGAAGAACTTGGGAAGGGGGGAATCGGGAGGGTTTACTGTGGAAAGCATGAGGACCTTGACGAGATTCGCGCGATAAAACTACTGGACCTCGACCATGCAAAAGACGAGAAATTCCTACAACAGTTCAAGAACCAGGCAAGGCTGTGGTACGGCCTCAGCGAGAGAAAGCCCCACCCGAATATCGTCAAGATGTATATGCTCAATTCGTCCGGCGAGTACTACTACCTGGAGATGGAGTTGATCCACGGAAGGGACTTGCGCAAATGGATCGATGAAGGCCTACTGACGGAAGACACCTGCCTCCGTATCGCCATTCAGATCGCGGAAGCCATGGAACACTACTGGACAGAATCCCACCTCGTTCACCGGGATATCAAACCGAGGAACATCCTTATCGATGACCGAGCTGACGGCGCAGCCAAACTGTCGGACTTCGACCTCGCTGTGGCTCTGCAGAATACACTGGCCAAGAGAAACAACTCAGGAATTGTTGGCAGTCGGGACTATATGGCTCCAGAACAGTTCTCTTGTGCCGGTGACGTCGATATTCGAGCAGACATCCACGCGCTGGGCGTCACGATCTTCGAAGCCGTCACTGGAAAACTGCCAAGAGAAGTGACAGATCCCGACGCGCTTGGGATCAGCAGACCGCTCAAAGCCGTTCTGGCGAAAATGAGGGAAAAGGATCGCGAAAATCGCCACAGGAACCCCGCTGAACTCCTGGAGGATCTCTACGCCGTTCAGAAGGGCGAGTGCCCCCCTCATTCCTGGGAAAGCGAATGTACCACCAAGCTTTTCTGACCTGAAACCGAACTCCCCTGGCCACACAGTCTGCGGACCCCGCCGGAAACTTTGTGTACAGCCAAACACCCCCCCTGGGCCTGCTGGGCCTGAGTAAGGCGTTCCCCGGCACAGCCCCACATCTGCCGGGAACAGAATAGGCGGTTGTCCCACCCGTTCTCCCAAGCTTCAGGGTGTGCTCGCACGCGAATACTGTTCGGGCTTCCCGTGAGCATTCAGGCATTATCGCCTCCGAACGCCATTGGGTCGATGGCATAACCTTCCTCTGATACACAGGATACGACAGAGCCCGCAGTTCGGTTCCCGTCTTGACAAGGGGAATCACGCTCGATCATTCGCGGCCCACTGACCTGCGCAGCGCTTCGCGCCAGCTTTGGCACGCTTTCCGCTATAGAGAGGTGTGGAAAGGGAAGAAGATGCGGAAAGCTGAACAGACAAGAGGGAGCAACGAGATGAGAAAGCGCAAGGCGCTCGCAGCAATTCTTCTTCTGGGGATGTTCGTGATCTCCGGCAATGCGAGCGGCCGCGATGCGGAGGAAAACGCCGCGTTGCCCCCCCGGGGATACATCGTCATCTACGAACTCGGCAAGGGCACGCCGAAGTCCACGAAGAAAGGAATCCTTGATCCAGAGACGATCAACAAGTGGACGGGTGGGCTCGGGTTCTGGCACGTCGCCTATAGCCTCGGGGCGGGATACATCATTCACGCCGTCCCCGACAAGGGTGTCTGGGTGGACCGAATCGATCTTTGCGGCGTATTCGAGGCATTCGATATCGGCGCATCCCCGGAGCAGTTGAACATCATCGAACGGTCCTTGTTCGCTCGCCGTGGTCAAAAGTACGATGCGCTTGAGGCGCTGACAAAGGGTCGTGTCGATCTCCTGGCCGGTCCGATCTGCACATCGTTCCTCATTGATGCGTTCAAATCGGCCTTGAACCTTCTGCCGGAGCAGGGCAAGGAGCTGGCACGGCTGCTGAAGTCTATGGGGCGGGAAAGGTTTGTCAGCGCAAACGGGCTTGCCAGGTATTTCCGGGCTCATCGCAGCGAAGATGGGGCAGATAGGAAGGCCGAACAAGGGTAAAACCCGTGCAAGTGACCACAGAAGAGGCAAAGCAAATAAGAAGAACCCCGACGAATCCCGGGCGAGACGCGCTCTTGATCCGGCCGATAGGGAGTCGCCTGGGACTCGACGACATGCCTGACATCTACAGAAAGTTCCAGGCGCTTCTTCAAAACCATCCGCAGATCCTGCGAATCGATCTCCGGAAGGTGGAACGGCTCGCAGCAGGATATGCGGCATTGCTGTTGAGAATGAAGGCCCTTGCTGAACGGCAGGGAACACGATTAGCCCTCGCAAACGTGCCGGAACAACTGCACGCGATCTTCAGAGTCTACAAGTTGGAGGATGCCTTTGGTGTCCAAGAGACAACCGAGCACATGTCCGTCGGGAAAGCAGGAAAGGAAGGTGCGCGATGACGTCGAACAAGAATTTTCTCAGAGCTGGGTTTGCCCTGTGGCTGTTGGTCGCTGTAAGTTCCTGTGAGCAAGCCCCAAAGCGGGGCACAACTGCCCAGATGAACGCAGATCAAGGAGGCGGGTCATGCGTCCCCAAGGAGGAAGAACACACGCGCTTAACGAGGAAAGATCCCGCATATTGCGTGCTGATGTTCTTCAGGGCAATACGTGACGGCAAGAGGGATCAGGTCGAACGTTGCGTGTATTTCGACGAAAAGGCATTTGCCCGGGAATGGAAGGAGGCGATTAGGCGTCGCATGGAAAAAGACCCTGAGATGAAGTACGTGTCGCCCGAATTCCTGGACAGACACGCTGAGAAACGACTGCGGCCGCTTGTGAAGCACATGAAAAACATATTTGTGGATCTTGTCATGAGCAAGAAGGTCGCCGGTGAGTTCGCGATGCGTTTTGGTCAGATCGATGATCAGGCGTTGGAAACATCTCTCGTCAAGGCGCTGACGAAGCTCAAGTGCCGGACAGAGATCAAGGGGAATGTGGCCGTCATCACGCTTGACGATGGAAAGAAGCTGGCCTTCCGCAAGAGCTTCTTCGGGAACTGGCAGATTGATATGGCCTCAGTGCTACGTGAGAACGCTGCGGCCCGGGAGAAGGGAAAGAAGGAACCGCATCGGGACGCAAAGACACGCGGAATTGGCCCCGCACTGCCCGTCTGGTTCAAGAAAATATGATGAAAGGATGGGAGACAATGGGACCTCAAATTTCAGCTTGGCAGAGCGAAGATAATGAGAAGCAAGTAGTCCCCAGGATTATCTCCGCCCTCGCCATCGGCATGCTTATGGTGGCGATCTTCTGGGCGGAGAAGAGATTTGTCAACTGGTACATGGGAGAAGTGGGAGAAGCGATCGCCTCGTTTTTTGGGCTCTTCCGCTGAGGGAACGGAGTAGGAAAAGATGCATGAGTCAGTAGCGCAATTTTTAATATGAGATCGCTTGCACTTAATCTGATATTCGGGTAAGTGGGTAGGGTTGGCCGAGCCGAGCGAGCACTCAAAGCTCGGCGAGGCCAACCCGGTCGAAACACCAAGGGAAAAAGAGAATGTCAGATGACGACAGAGGAAAAGATCATCAAGAACAAGCTGGCTTCTGCAATTGGCCAGAGAGTTGGGCAACGTCTCACGCGCCTGCAAGATCATGGGCTACTCCCGCGATTCGTTCTACCGCTTCAAGGAGTTGTATGACAAGGGCGGAGCGTCGGCGCCGACGGCACGCATTTCAGGCCAAACGATTCGGCGAAATATGCGTCGGAAAAACCCATGCCCTCCAGCACGCGTCCGATCAGACAAAGCCCGCCGACGCTCTTGATTTCCTCGTTGCTGCGCTCTATAATGTAGTTCATGACATTCACCTGTTGGGTTAGAGTGGATCGGTCTCCTTTAATAACCGTATCTTATTCTATCCAAATGGGTTATGTCAACTTCTCCCCCGGTTTGCAGCCAAGTTTTCACGGATTTAGGATATTATTATGAAACAAATTCCTCTGCTCATCCACGTTGCCCTGTTGCTGGCTCCACTGGTCGTCCTCCAGGCGGCGGATTTGCAGTTGGCGATCGGCGGCACGACCACCTACCAGATCGTGAAACCGGCGAATCCCTCGGGCGTGGATGATTATGCCGTACAGACCCTCGTTCAATACCTGAAACAGATCACCGGGGCGGAGTTTCCGGTGGTCGAACCGGACAAGATGGCCGAGGACAGGCATTCCATCTTCATCGGCTTGAGCGCGCCGGCGATCAAACACCTGGGCCAAGACCCCTTGGCCGGGCTGAAAGATCAGGAGCACGTTGCCCGCAGCATCGGCCAAGACATCTTCCTGTACGGCAAAGGCGTGCACGGGAATCTGCATGCGGTCATGGAGTTTCTCGAAAACTCGCTGGGGTGGCGTTGGTACTCGGTGTATGAGAACCCGGTTATCCCCAAGAAACCCACGGTGACACTCGCGCCGTTCAACCGGCGGCGGGGGTTCTCGTTCGCATTCAGGGAAGTCGGCCTGCGGTACGGCCTCGATTTCTACTATCAGAACGGCATGAACATGGGCTTCGATCGGCAAGCTCGAAAGCTCAGGAAGTATAATGCGGATATACGCGACGGAATCGTCTCGCTCATGCCCAATCCCGTCTTCGTGCATAGCCTGCACCGATACATCCCGCCCGAGCCGGATAACAAATATGCCAGGACGTTCGACTGGCTGAAGCGAAAGAACTACTTCGAGACGAATCCTGAGTTCTTCTCCATGAGCCGGACCGGCCAGCGCGTGAAGAACAGGCAGTTGTGTTTCAGCAACCCTGAACTTCGGAAAGAGCTGACCCGAAACATTCTGAAACACATCTCGCTGACGGGCGAGAACTGCATCATCACCCTCGACGCGGCGGACACGCCGGACCGGTTCTGTTATTGTCCGGGTTGCGAGGCGCTGGAGAAGAAGTATGGGGGGCCGGGCGGCCCGATGTACGACTATCTCATCGAGCTCTGCCATCTGCTCAAGAAGGAGCACCCGGGGATCATGGTCAAGACCCTGGCCTATCGCCGAAGCCAGACCCAGAAGCCGCCGGTCCTGCCTGCAGGTGAAAGGCTCCCGGAGAATCTGATCATCTCCTTTGCGCCGATTGAGGATTCGTACTTCGCGGACTGGACCCATCCCGATCCCCGAATCCAGGAGACCTACAGCGACCTGGTGGCCTGGAGCAAAATCACGACGCATCTCTGGGCATGGCTCTACCCCAACCCCTGGGGCAGCGGCGCAGTGATGCCGGTGGGCAACGTCGAGCGCGTCATCATCAACATGCGGCTCATGCACAAGGCCGGCGTCACAGGCGTCTTCACGGACCACAACGGCTTTCTCGAACGCGCGGGCTGGAGCGAGTTGCAGAGTTACCTGCTGTACAAACTTATGCAGGACGTGAACTGCGACACCGACGCGATCATCAAAGAGTTCACCGACCATCAATACGGCGCCGCCGGTCCGCTCGTGCGCACGTATCTGGCCGAGCTGGAGCAGGGGCGCAAGGCGATGACCGTCCTGCCGCCCGGCACGACGTACCGGTCCTCGGACTACGACGAGCGTACATTCCCCTACCTCACCGACGCGAATATCCACCGGTGGCAGACGTTGTTCGACCGGATGGAGGAACAGGTTGCCGATCAGGCGGAACACTTGCTCAACGTGCGCCTGCTCCGGCGGGAGCTCGACTTCGCCACGCTGAGGAAATGGTTCGATCTGAAGAAACGATACCCGGAGTATTTCAAGGATTACACGCTGTATGCGGAGAGGATCACCGCTGTCAACAAGAGCAAGGCCCCGGCGGGGATGAAACCGCGGCCGCTCGGAAAGGACACCTTGGGGGACTTCCTGGCCGTTATCCAGGGTGGCGGCCTGGAGAAGCCACTGCCACCGGCCTTCGACGGCATCGACCGATCGCGAATCCGGACGTTCGTGCCCACAAACAATGGCAGACAGGCCGGGCGGAAGCGCGTGGTGGACCCGGATGCCGCGTTCGGGTACGCCGCGACGGTCCACAAGCCGGATATGCCCTTCCAGCTTGGCTTCTACCAGTGGAAGACCCGGCATCCGCCCTCCGGCAAGCATGGGCCGCGTCTTTCGCTGAGCCGGGATGACATCATCCCGGGAACGTACCAGTTGCACAAGCTCGGGACCCTCACCGTGACGCCGGATTGTCTAATCTGGTTTTCCGCCAAGAGCTGGGCGACCAATATCGATCTCGGCAAACGCCTGTACGAGCCCGGTGCGGATAATCTGTGGGAGGCCTACGTCTCTCTGAAGTTTGATGGCCCCATGTATGGCGGGAAGGGACCAGAGAATCAAGTCCTGGTGGATCGGATCATT
>JAADGH010000105.1 GCA_013152475.1 Planctomycetota bacterium | reverse complement strand
GTGGAGGACCTGATCACGCTGTCGGTGAAACTGCACAAGCAGGACCCCAACGTGAAGGTCCTATCGGCCAAGGATGCCTCGGCGATTTACGATGACGGCTTTCTCCGGCGAGGAGAGGTCATCGTCTTCAACTACACGCTTATCATGCAGATGCTCAACTTTGGCATCCTGGTGGTTGCCATGTATGGCTGGTTCTGGCAGCCGTTGCTCACGTTTTTAGATCAGCGCCGGGCGACCATTCGATCGGATATCGAGACCGCTCAAGGAGAAAAAGAGAAGGCCCAGGAGGCGCGCTCCCAGGCCGAAACGTACCTCAGAGACACGAGATCGGAACGGCGCAAAATTATTGACGCGGCCCAGGAACAGGCCCAAACAGAGCGAGAGGAATTGTTGGACGCCGCGCGAAAAGAGACCGAGGGGATGATTGCCCGCGCCAAGAAGGAAATCGAGGCCCACGTGGCCGCCGGCAAGACGGAACTGCGCAAGGAACTGACACAGCTCTCGGTGGAGCTTGCAGAGAAAATCATCGAGCGCGAGATACGAGAGGACGACCACGCGGAACTTGTTCGCCAGTTCATCGCTGAAATCGAGACCAAAGCGAAGGAAGGACGCAACTGACGCAAATGAGGGATCTGCCCTTAGCACGGAAATATGCCGCCGCGATTTTTGACCTCGCCGTCAAGCGGCAGGCGCTTCAGCCGACGCTGGAGGGTCTGGAGAACCTGTCGGCGGCTGTGACGTCCGACGAGCGTGTATTTTCCTTCTTTGCCTGTCCGACGATTCCGGTCCAGGATAAGGCTCGCATCTTTGGAGAGGTCTCACGCACGCTTGGCGTCTCCGAAGATTGCAACGGCTTGTGCCAGGTTATGATCGCCAACGGTCGCATGGCGATGCTGCCGGACGTGGTTGCCGCGGTGCGAAAGAGGGTGGCGGACTTCGAAGGCCGGGCCGAAGCGTGGGTCACGACGGCGCGTGAGCTTTGCCCGGAGGAGCAGCAGCGCCTGCAGAGCGCCCTGATGGGGCTGAGCGGAAAATCGGTTTCCCTGCGTGTGGAGGTGAACCCGTCGATCATCGGGGGCGTGATCGTTCGGATCGAGAATACAGTCATTGATGGCAGCGTAGTGGGCAGGCTGAGGGTATTTGCTGAACAGATGGAATAAGGATACCGCTGATGGCAATTCGTCCTGACGAAATCAGCACAGTCATACGGCAACAGATCGAGGCCTACTCCACAAAGGCGGACTTCGCGGAGGTCGGCGAGGTGATCCAGGTCGGCGACGGCATCGCGCGCGTCTACGGCGTGGACAACACCATGTCCATGGAGCTCCTGGAGTTCCCGAACGGCGTCTTCGGCGTCGCGCTCAACCTCGAGGAAAACAACGTGGGCGTGATGCTTATCGGCGACGAGACGCTCATCAAGGAGGGCGATCAAGTCAAACGAACCGGCCGCATCGTCGAGGTGCCCGTCGGCGAGGAGATAATCGGCCGGGTGGTGAACGCCCTCGGCCAGCCGCTCGACGGAAAGGGCGAAATTCAGGCGAAAAAAACGCGAAACATTGAACGGGTCGCCCCGGGGATCGTCAAACGCCAGCCCGTGAAAGAACCCCTGCAGACGGGCCTGATGGCCGTGGACGCCATGACCCCCATCGGCCGCGGCCAGCGCGAGCTGATTATCGGCGACCGGAAGACCGGAAAGACCGCCTTGGCCGTGGACACCATTCTCAACCAGAAGAACACCGACGTCTTCTGCATCTACGTCGCCATCGGGCAGAAAAATTCCACCGTCGCCCAGTTGATCCGCCTTCTGGAAAGCAAGGGCGCCATGGAATACACGACCGTCGTGGCGGCCTGCGCCAGCGACCCGGCAGCCCAGCAGTACATCGCTCCCTATGCCGGATGCGCCGTGGGCGAGGAGTTCCTCGAAAACGGCAAGCACGCACTGGTCATCTACGACGACCTGTCGAAGCACGCCCAGGCCTACCGCCAGGTCTCGCTGCTTCTCCGCCGCCCCCCCGGCCGCGAGGCCTATCCCGGCGACGTGTTCTACCTGCATTCCCGTCTGCTGGAACGCGCGGTGAAGATGCGCGACGACCTCGGCGGGGGATCGCTCACGGCACTGCCGATCATCGAGACCCAAGCGGGCGACGTATCCGCCTACATCCCGACAAATGTGATCTCCATCACCGACGGCCAGATCTATCTCGAAGCCGACCTGTTCTACCAGGGCGTTCGACCGGCGATGAACGTCGGCATCTCCGTCTCGCGTGTCGGCGGGAACGCCCAGATCAAGGCCATGAAACAGGTGGCCGGACGACTGCGCCTCGACCTGGCGCAGTACCGGGAAAAGGCCGCCTTCGCCCAGTTCGGATCGGAGCTGGACAAGGCCACGCAGCAGCAGCTCGCCCGCGGCGAACGCACGGTAGAGATACTGAAGCAGAACCAATACGAGCCCATGCCGGTGGAGGAGCAGATCGTCGTCATCAATGCCGCCGTGTCGGGCAAGTTGGATGACCTGCCCGCGCCGGACATCCAGCGGTTTGCGCAGGAGCTTCTGGAGCACATGCGGATGGACGAAAAGGGCGCTCTCCAAGAGATTCGGGAGAAAAAAGAGATCGGCGATGACCTCTCGGCAACCCTGCTCGCCGCCATCGACGAGGTTAGATCGAAGTTCGCCGTGAGCACGGAAGAAGGAGTCTGATGGCGACCCTACGCGACATCCGGCGGCGCATCCACAGCACGAAGAACACCCAGCAGATCACCCGGGCCATGAAGATGATCGCTGCGGCCAGGCTCCGGAAGGTGCAGAACCGGCTTGTCGCCGTTCGTCCCTATACCGATGCGCTGGGGCGCGTGGTGCGGCGGATGCTGGAGGAGGCCGCTGAGGATCAGCATCCGCTTTTGAGAACGCGCGAGGTTCGGACCACGGCGCTCACGTTCTTCAGCGGCGACCGGGGGCTCTGTGGCGCATACAACGGGAACGTGCTCCGTGCGACGCAGAGCTTCCTGCAAAAAAACCAAGCCCGAAACCCAAAGCTTATCGCCATCGGCAAGAAAGGCGTGGACTACATTCGGCGCCACTCGATCGAGACGCTTGAAACACATGCGCACATAGCCGAGGAGATCACCTTCAGAGGCGTGGCCCGAATGGCGAGAAAAATGGCGCAGTACTATCTCGAAGGTACTGTGGACGAAATGCACCTGATTTACACCTCCTTCGTGTCCACCTTCCGCCATCCCGTGGTGCAGCGCAAACTCCTCCCCATCGACATGGATGCGCTGCCCGAAATGAAAGGGCAGGAGGATGGGCCATCGACCCACATGGTAATCTACGAGCCGTCCTACGACGACGCCCTCGGGCGACTGCTCAATTCCTACCTGAGCGCGGCGCTGTACGAAGCGTTTATGGAGTCACTGACAAGCGAGTATGCGTCCCGCATGACAGCGATGGACGCCGCTACCGAGAATGCAGAAGATATGATCGCTCATCTGACGATGGACTACAATCGCGCGCGTCAGCGGGCGATTACGTTCGAGATATTGGACATTGTCGGCGGTGCGGAGGCACTGAAATAACCCCCCCAGGGAGTTGGAGATGGAGCAAGACGCGAAAATCGGGAAAGTGAAACAGGTTATCGGCGCCGTTGTGGACGTCGAGTTCGAAGACGAACACCTGCCGGAGATTTACAATGCGCTTCGCATCGATGACGACAAGCGCGAGATCCACCTCACCATGGAGGTGGCGCAGCACCTCGGCGAAAATTCCGCGCGGTGCGTCGCCATGTCCTCGACGGACGGCTTGGTGCGAGGAATGAAGGTGATCGACACGGGTGGGCCCATCGCCGTCCCCGTCGGCAAGGGCACGCTCGGCCGGATCATAAACGTCATCGGCGAGCCGACCGACGAGCTGGGGCCGGTCCAAGCCGAGAAGCACTACCCGATCCATCGCCCCGCTCCGACCTTCGACCAGCAGTCCACCAAGACGGAAATGCTGGAGACCGGGATCAAGGTCGTCGATCTCCTGGAGCCGTATCCGAAAGGCGGCAAGGTGGGCCTCTTTGGCGGCGCGGGCGTGGGCAAAACGGTCATCATCATGGAACTGATCCACCGCATCGCCATCCACCACGGCGGCATCTCCGTCTTCTCCGGCGTAGGCGAGCGAACCCGTGAGGGCAACGATCTGTGGCTCGAAATGAAGGAATCCGGCGTGCTCGACAAGGCCGCCCTGATCTACGGCCAGATGAACGAGCCCCCGGGCGCGCGCCTGCGCGTGGGGCTGTCGGGCGTTACGGCGGCGGAATACTTCCGCGACGAAGAGGGTCAGGACGTGTTGCTCTTCATCGACAACATCTTCCGCTTCGTCCAGGCGGGGTCCGAGGTCTCGGCGCTGCTGGGACGAATGCCCTCGGCGGTCGGCTACCAGCCAACCCTCGGCACCGAAATGGGCGCGCTGCAGGAGCGGATCACGTCCACCAAGAAGGGCTCCATCACGTCCATCCAGGCTATCTATGTGCCGGCGGACGACTACACCGACCCCGCCCCCGCCACCACCTTCGCACACCTCGACGCCACGACGAACCTGGAGCGGTCGATCGTCGAGCTCGGCATCTACCCCGCGGTGGACCCCCTGGCATCAAGCTCCACAATCCTGGACCCGCGCGTCATCGGCGAACGACACTACAACGTGGCGCGCCAGGTGCAGCAGATTCTGCAGCGATACAAAGACCTCCAGGACATCATCGCCATTCTCGGCTTCGATGAACTCTCCGACGAGGACAAGTTGATCGTCAATCGCGCCCGTCGCATCCAGTGGTTCCTCTCGCAGCCGTTCTTTGTGGCCGAGGCATTCACGGGCACGGAGGGCAAATACGTGAAGCTGGAGACGATCATCAGCGACTTCGAGGAGATCTGTGACGGCAAGTGCGACGACATCCCCGAGCAGGCCTTCTACATGGTGGGCGGGCTCGATGAGGTCAAGGAAAAGGCCAAGACGCTGAGCTGAGGAGCAGACGATGCCGTTTTCCGTCAAGCTGATTACGCCGTTCCAAACCGTTGCGGAACACGACGACGCCGAGTTTGTCTTCGCAAACGGCGTAGAGGGAGACATAGGCATCCTGCCCGGCCATGCCCCCCTTTTCGCGACACTGCGCACCGGCGAGGTGCAGGTCCACGTGGGCGGCAACACCGAGCGCTTCGCGGTGAGCGGCGGGTTCATGGAGGCGGGGCCGGCATCGGTCACCATCATGGTGGAGACGGCCGAACACGGCGCAGACATCGACATCGACCGGGCACACTCCGCACGGAAGCGCGCCGAAGAGCGACTGGCGAACAAGACAGACGACGCGGACATCGCCCGCGCCGAAGCGGCCCTCACTCGCGCCATTAACCGCATCCACATCGTCCAAGGGGAGGCTTGATGGAGTCGCTGCCGGGTACGATGCTCGCGGCGCGCGTCCATCCCGCCGAGGGCCTCCGCATCGAAGAGGTCCCCCTTCCAAAGGTTTCCGATAAGGAATCCATGCTGGTACGGATCCGCTGCTGCGCCGTCTGCAACGGCTCCGACTGGCTCCACATCCGCGATCACAGCCGTCCGACCTGCACGCATCCCTTTGTTCTCGGCCATGAGGCGAGCGGCGACGTGGCGCAGATCGGTGAGGGCGTGGAGGGCTTTGCCCTTGGTGATCGGGTCACCTTCTGGTGTGCGACCGGAAGCTTCGCGGAATACAACCGCATCCGGCCGCGAGGGCTTGCCATGGGGAAGCTGCCGGAGGGCATGACCTACGAGCAGGGGGCGATCACGCAGCTTGTCTGCGCCGTGCTCCGCGGAATCCACAGCGCCGACATCCGCGAAGGCGACAAGGTGCTGGTCTTGGGGCAGGGCCCCGTGGGCCTGCTGGCCACGCAGTGCGCCCTTGCCTATGGGGCGGACTTGGTCGTCGCAACGGACATGCTGCCCAATCGCCTTGCCCTGGCGAAGACGCTCGGCGCGGCGCTGACTATCCATGCGAAGCAGGAAGATTTCGTCGCCCGAATTCGAGAGGAAGTGGGGGAGGTGAACGTCGTCTTCGACGGCCTGGGGGATGACCGGTCACCCGGGAAGGACGCCATGGCGCGATCCATGGAGGTAATGGCCAGGCGCGGCCGCTACCTCATGTTCGGGATGTCGGACGAGCCGCGGTCGTTCAATGTGCGAACCCTGTACGGCCGCAATCTCCGCATTGTAACCACCGACTCCACGGACGAAGAGGCGCAGGCGCTCATGGAGAAGGCCTGTGCGCTGGTCGCCGACGGGACGATTGACGTGACCTCGTTTATCACACATCGCTTCCCTCTCCGTGACCTGCCCCAAGCCCTCGACCTCGTGCTGCACCGCCCACAGGATGTGGTGAAGGCCGTCGTCAATATTCCCGAGTAGCACACCTGTCCGCTGCGCCGCTTGAAAATGCCTCCGGAACTTGATATAATCTCTGCTGCTGGGGTTGTGTTACGAGCCGTTGGCGCTTCGGAAAAAGACGATCTTGATGGAGCCGTTCGTTTCTTGTTTTTTCCGCACGGCGGGTCCCCTTGATCCCGTAATTATTCAGAGAGCGGACATGATCTGTCCGGCTGGGGAGATGAGATGAGGGCGGTGGCGCAGCGCGTATTCGAGGCGTCTGTCACCGTCGAGGGGCGTCTTGTGGGCAAAATCGGCCGGGGCTTGGTCGTCTTTCTCGGGGTGGGGGAGGGCGATGCCGAGAAGGATGCCGACTATCTGGCAGAGAAAATCGCCGGGCTCCGCATCTTTCCCGACGCGGACGGAAAGATGAATGTCAGCGTGAAGGACGTCGGGGGCGGCGTGCTGATGATCTCGCAGTTCACGCTCTATGGCGACTGCCGAAAGGGCAAGCGGCCGTCCTTTGTGCAGGCCGCCGAAGCGACAGAGGCCAATCGCCTGTATGAATACTGCGTGGGCCGCATCAAGGCACTCGGGGTGGAAACGGCGACGGGCGAGTTTCAGGCCATGATGGAGGTGAACGTACGGAACGATGGGCCGGTCACCATCCTCCTCGACAGCAAGAAAGAGTTCTGAAAACCGGAACGACACGCGCCTTCTCATCGTGCTCCTCGGCGCGGCGGTTCTTGTGGCCTGTGTCATCAATATCCTCTATGGACGCTACACGATGACGACGGATGAAATCCTGCGGGAAAAATATGAAATTCGCCCCGACACGCCCATTCGCCCCTGGCGGACCATTGTCATCCACCACAGCGCGACGGAGTCGGGGAATGCGGCGCTGTTCGACAAATACCATCGCGAGAAGATGCACATGGAAAACGGCTTGGCCTATCACTTTGTGATCGGCAACGGAAAGGGCTCCGGGGACGGGGAGATCGAGGTGTCGCCGCGGTGGATACGGCAGTTGCAAGGGGGCCATGTGGACCGCGAAGAGGTAAACGAGCTGGGCATCGGTATCGCGCTGGTGGGGGACTTCACCAAGTCCTCCCCGACGCCGAAGCAGATCGAGTCGCTGCTGGGTCTGCTGCGGGAGCTTCAGGCCGATTTTGATATCCCCACGGAACGGATCTTTGGCCATCGCGAGATCAATTCAAAGCCGACGATCTGCCCGGGTAAGTTTCTGTCGATGGATGAGATTCGCGCGAAACTTCGCGCAGGGGCGGCCGTAGCCGCGATGCCGAGATAATAAGTACACGGAGGAACTGAAATGAAGTGCGCAACGTGTGGCGGGGCATACAAGGTTGTTGACCGCGAACCCAGCGTGGAGGGAAAGGTCTACCTGCTGTTGGAATGTGAAAAGGAGGACTGCAAGCGGTGCATCATTGTCCCCGAACAGACCTGGAAAGAAGCCGGCGGGGGCAGTTGAGTTTTCCCTCCTTTACAATGCGGGGCGAATTCGGTATAATGTGCCCTTGTGTGAAGTGGCGCAAGGGCGGGCAGTGCCGGAGCAGGAGATGAAACGTTCTCTTCCAATTGCTTGTCTTTGTATCCCCCTTCTCTTCGCTGTACGGTGTCCCGCGTTCGCGGAGCCGTTCATCACCGTGAAGGAGCTTGCCAACCGTCTGGGCATGACATGCCAGAATGATGTCACCACGTCTCGACAGACGCTGACGGATGGTGCGAGCGAGATTGTGATCTGCCCGGGGTTTTACGATGTCCTTGTCAATGACACGCTTGTGACGCTGCCGGCCCGGGCGACGCTGCGCTATGGCGAGGTCGTGGTCCCGGACAGCGCCTTTGCTCTGCTGCGAGGACAGTTGGGCGGGCAATCGGCGCGCCCCGTCCGGCCCCCGCTTCTCCCCACGGCGTTCAAAGTGGTTATCGACCCGGGCCATGGGGGCAAGGACCCCGGCGCACTGGGCTGCTATGGCGTGAAGGAAAAGAACGTGGTCTTGGCCATTGGCCTGGAGCTGAAGCGAATCCTCGCGAGCAAGAAACTGGACGTGGTGATGACCCGTGAGGACGATACGTTCATCTCCCTCGATGACCGCCCGATGATTGCGAATCGGGAGCGGGCCGATCTATTCATCAGCATCCATGCAAACGCCTCGCGCTCCAGCGGCGCGCATGGGTTTGAGACATACTACGTCGAGGACCGCGGGCCGTACTCGACCATCGCCCGGGGACTGATGGCCGCCCGTATAGCGGACCCGTCGCCCAAGGCCATTGGTTGTGAGGCGGTGCTGAGCAGCGTGGCGAAGGCGATCGTCTTCTGCGCGTTGATGGAGGAGTATCGCATCGAGAGCTACGAGCTTGCCCGGTGCATCCAGTCCTCCCTGGGCGGCGTCCTGTCCACCGAGAACCGCGGCGCGAAAACAAACCACCCCCTTCGGGTTCTGCGCAAAAGCCATTGCCCGGGGGTGCTGGTCGAGATCGGATTCGTCACCAATCCCGGCACGGCCCGGCGATTGCAAAACCCCCGTCATATTCACAAAATCGCCGAGGGGATCGCGGACGGGATCATGAAGTTCGTCAAGAGGTCCTCCGCAACAAGGCGGTTTACACGATGACCGGCAAACGTGTTTCCTCCCTGTCTTCGCTCCTTCTTCTTTCTCTGCTTTTTGTCGGGTGTGGCTCGGACGGTTTCTTCCAGAAAACGTCTGTGGGAGATCGGATCGAGGGCCTGAAGTCGAGCCGGCCCGCCCATGTCCGCCGCGAGAACGTGCGGTGGCTCATGGAGCACCCGCGGAAAATTGCAAAGGACGATAAGAAGGAAATCGTGGAATTGCTCTCGCTGCTCGTCATCGGCGACCAGGACCGCCTGGTGCGGGGATATGCAGCGGTTGCGATCGGGCGGCTGAAGGACCCTGGCGGTATCAAAGCCCTCCTGGAGGCCATGCAGAGGGACAAAGACCCGCTGGTGCGCTGCGACGCGGCGAAGGCCCTCGCAAAGTACCAGGACCCGGCGATGATCCCTGAGTTCGCCAGGGTGGTGCGGGTGGACCGCGTCAGCGACGTCCGGCAGACGGCGGTCATCGCCATTGCGGACCTGGGGGGCAAGGACGCCGTGCCTCCTCTGATCGACGCGCTGAGGGACCGCGATGCCAGCGTCGCGTTCACCGCATCGGAACGGCTTACCCAACTTACCGGCCAGCCGCTCGGCCTCAGCCAGGAGGCGTGGCGGAACTGGTGGCGGAAGAATGCCAACCAGCCGCTCGGCGGGACCAAGCGTCGCGCCAAGGCAAAGCCGAAAAAAGAGGCGGCCCCAAAGGCCGAGCCCCCGAAGAAAAAGGACAAAAAGTCCAAGAAAAAAAAGAAGAAGCTTTTTTTCTTCTAACCTCTCAGCCCGCCGTGCCGGGTTCCGCCTTGATCGCCTCGCCGTCTATTCCGCACGTGCCGTCCAGGTTCCCGTCGAAGTGGAAGAGGGCCGACGTCTTCTCGTCCGGCTCCAGTCGCTTCGGCGGTGTGAAGTCACCTGAGTAGCGAGGCCCAGTCGAGATGCGAAGCTCGTCGATCGCCGCCTCGGCCGGCCGGACGCCTGTGTTCATCGCACCGATCTGGATCGGCAGCATCTCGTCCATCTTGCTGAACTTCGGATATTTTCCGGCGCGGACCTTTCCCGACGCCTTCTTTCCGTCCAGGAACAGGGCCATGTCGCACTCGCCCGTTTCGGCGATCGTCCACTGCGCCGCCACATGGTGCCACTCGCCGGCCTTCCAGTCCTTCATCGGCCCGGCGACCGAGCGGCTGTCGTATCGTTTATTCGTAATGACGAAACAGAGCGACCCGTGCCCGGTGTCGCACAGGGCGATGCTGCGCATGTTGGTCAAGTAGGGGTGATCGTATCGAATCGGCCCCACATCGAGGAATGTGTGTGACATGAACCGCCTCCCCACGCGGCTGTCGGCGGCATCCCAGTTCGGCTTCATCCAGAACTCAATCGTCCCGGCGCCCGATGAAATATGTGCGATGGTCTTTTTGTCCTTCGCGTGAGAGGCCGGGAAGAACGCAGGCGAGGCCAGGGCCTTCCCATCGTTCCCGGGAACAAACAGAGCGGGCTTGGCCTTGCGGCGGGGGGGGGCGCCGAAGACATACCGCGAGGTCCATTTCCCCTCGTCGGCCTTCAATGTGAAGACCATCTCGATCCCGCGCGGCATTTCGTTGATGTGCGTGACGACCGGCTTGCGGCTTCGCCAGATCAACTCGATCCTCGGCTCCTTTGCGATGGCGACGTTGCCGAGGCGTTTGTCCCCGATCCACATCGGAGATCGTGACGTTGTGCAGCGTGATGTCCGGCTCGACGGCAAGATCGAAGACCAGCCGCGTTCCCGCCCCCGTCCCAGTGGTCTCATAGACCATGCTGGCGCTGGAGACTTTCCACAGGACATCGGGGCGAGGCGTGGCTGGAGCGGTTGCGACGAAATGTAGTGTCGGGTATGCCTCGACCGCGTGGAACCCCTTGCCTCCCATGTACCCGGCGGCCGCCGGCTCCTCCTTTCCCACGGCCAGGCCGTTACAGATGTTCCGGCACACGTTCGCGCCCCAGGTGGCGCCGGCCTTGGGTATTGCGCCGAGGTCGCCGAAGGGGATGGCGAGCTCCGCCGTCCATCGGTCCTTCCCGGTATGGACGGCGAACTGTGCGTGGCCATTGAATGCGTGTGAGTAGTTCAGCTTCCCGTCCTTTCCCGCCTGCTTTGCCGCGTCGAATAGATTGCCCCCGGCATCGACAATCCAATGGAAGAACGATTTCCTGTCATGGTTCGGATCGAGGAGCACCTCCACACTTTCACACAGCATGTACCGGTCGCGGGGCCGCTTGCCGATCTTGATCTTGGCCGCGTTCGGGTCGAAGCACTCAAAGCCGAAGTAGATGTTCTTGTCATCATACAGAATCCGGCAGATCGTCTCTCGACAGGCGAGGCGGAGGGACTTGTAGTAGACAAAGTGTTCGACGGGCGCCGCTTGTTTCCATGCGGCGTCGTCGAGCTTTCCGTCGATCACCGGCGCGATCTGCGTGCGGACGGCGTATAGCCTCCGCTTCTGCACCTCGTCTTTGAACCAGCCGGGGATGTTGTAGGAGGTGAAGAGCTTCTCGCGATCGGCTTCGAACGCATCGAGTTCGGCCCGGAGGTCTTCGACCTCCACACATGCAGCAGCGCCGTAGGGGGAGGACTTGCGCCAGGATTTCATGCGGCATGGCTCATTCTTTAGGGCGGCCCGCACCAGAACAAGGTCCTTCTCATCTTCCTTCAGGGCATTGCGAATCCCAGCAGCCAGACGATCCGCCAGATCGCGATCCCCCGCGATGACCGCCTCACGGGCCTCCATCATCCGATATTTGAACCCCGCCAGCACCCGGCATCCCATGATCATCCGATAATAGTCCGGGAAGTCGCTCTGCGCGTAGGGCGTCATGATGCGACGCTTTTGTTTCCGCGCCTCTTTGATTTTGTGCCATAGCTGCGTCAGCGACTCGGTCGCCTTGGCGGACGCCTTGTATTGCGCCTTCATCAGCTCCGGGGTGTCGGCCAGGCCGCACTTGGCGGCGATGGCCTCCGGGTCGTGGATGAAGTAGGGGCTGATGTTTCCCATGAAGACCGGGACGAAGTACGGCCCGGCCACATCGCCCCAGTAGTTCCGGCACGCCGTCTCGGCGAAGTCCCGGGCGACATCGCGCGGCACCAGGCAGTTCTCCGGATTCATCCACGCCTGTTTACTTGGGAAAAACCAGCGTCCGGGCCCATCCGTATTCCAGGCGCATTCAACACCATACATCTGTGTGAGCGGATTGAATCCGTACCCGGAGTTGTTGCCGAAGAGGATGTCCTCATGATCGTTGTAAAGGAACGTCTTGGTCCAGCGCGGTGTCATGATGAAGAACGGCCGCCAGCCCTTCCAGTAGGCATACTCGTAATAAAGCTGAAAATTGCGTTTGCCATAGACCTCGCGCATGCGATCGATACGTTGGCGCGTATCTTCTCGCACGCAGACATAGATGCCCTTGGGAAGGAGCGTATTGATTCGCTGAAGAAATTGCCTATGTTGTTCCGTAATCTCCTTTGCCAGTTCTTTTCCGTTCGGAATATCGCCGCTTTCGCTTCGGATTTGCTCTTCAATATAGGCGGGGTCAAGATAGCATGAAGAGTAGGGATAAACGACAGCAACGAACTTGATGTTGGGCACAAGCTTCTTGATCGTCCGATAGTAGAGGCTAAAGACGACGGCGTCGGCCTTGGCGTGATCATCGCCATACTTCTTCTTGCACTGCGGACAGCGATCATTCCACATGGCCGGGTTTTTCCACCCCCCGCCATCGGTGGCATGGAGGAAGAAGGTGTCGTAGTTGCAGTCGCGAAGATATTCGGCAAAGGCCTGCGCTTTCTTTCGATGATAGTCCAGCCGCGACCAGCAGAAGTAGCGATGGTGGGAAGGATGATAAACACAGTCCTTTAGGTCGGGGTTGTCTCCGTCCTTGTCCGTCCAGATACATGAACTGGCGAAGACCATCGCACCGATGCCTCGGGCCTTGGCATAGTCATTGATCTTCCGGCAGACCTGACGCATGTAGGGCGTCTCGCCCTCGGGAGTGTGCCGCCAGAATCGGCATATCTGCGTCATGGAATTGATCTTATGACGCAGGAGCCAGTCGATGTACTGCCTCTGCGAAGCGAGCAATTCCTTCTCATACGCCTCGGCCTTTTGCATGTCTCCTTTTTCCGCGGCCGCTCTCATCTCGTAGTAGGGGTAGCGCCTCGGCACGGCCCAGGGCGTCCCGATCTGGCGTATCTTGAAGTCGGGCCAGTCGGTCACATTTGCGGCAAGGACGGTGAATCGCCCGTCCTTTTTGCTGATCATGTGGCGCAGCGTGACGGCGGCATACAGCGCGCCCTGGGGATCGCTGCCCGCCAGGAAGATCATGAGCCGATTCCCCTCCTTGGCGAAGCGGATGATGTATCCTTCCTTGCCGGGATGTGTCGATGAAACGGACAGCTTGTGCTTGTGTATCATCAAACGGCCAGCGGGGGCATCGGCGCTGAGAAGAATCATCACCACCCCTCGCATGGAAAGCGCCCTTGACGAGTAGGCCGCCTTCTCCAGCGCCACGCCCCCGAGCGACGTAATCCGGCTGTTGATTTCCTGCGCGGCGATGTTGAGCTTCTCGTCCGATCCGACCGTGACGATCTTTGCCCGGGTGATGTCGATGTGACCGTTGAGCAGGTCCACCTTCTTGGGTCGCGGGATGATCGTATCGAGCGGAGGCGGCAGGGGGGTCTCCCCTTTCTCGGCTTTCTTGGCGGGGGGCTTCGCCGCCGTCTCTTTACTTGCCTGCTGCTGTTCCTCGCAGGACAACATGAACAGTATGGAAAGGGACATGAATAGCGCAAGTCCATTGCGAAGGGGAAACATCATGATCCGTTCTCCCATAGAAGTCATGGATTGGCACTCAACCGTAGCGACATGCCATAGTGTTATGGAAACGGCGCAGAAGTCAACGAAAAAATCCGGGAGCGGGTAACTCCTCAATCACGGGGGTGTCGCCGCAGACCTTCTGCCTGTGGAAAGGCCGCACCGTAAAGGGTGCGGCTACGAATGCCGGGGTTTCGGATAGGCGCTAAGCGACGAGGATGACCCGCACATCCATTACATTCGTATGCGTCGGGCCGGTCTTGAGGAGGGCGTTGAGCTGGTCGAAGAAGTCGTAGGATCGGCTGGAGCATAGATACTCGCCGGGGACCACTCGCTTCTCAAGCATCTCGCTCAGTACGGCTTCATCGGCAAACGCCCCGGCGGCGTCGGTGGGCCCGTCTTCCCCGTCGGTCCCGCCGGAGAGGATGAGCATGTCCTTGATGCCGCGATCTTGGAGTTTGTCCAGCGCCGCCAGGACGAACTCCTGGTTCCGCCCGCCTTTCCCGCCTTCGGCCACATTCGACACGGTCGTCTCTCCGCCGGAGAGAATGCACGCAGGGGGCGATAGGGGGGTGGCATCGTGCGTTACGCTCAGGGCGAGGGCGGCATGGACGATGCCGACGTCCTGTGTCTCTCCCTCGATGTAACTGCCCAGGTTCAGCACGTTGTAGCCGAGCTCCTTGGCCTTCGCCTCGGCAGCCTTTAGTGCGATTGCATTGTCGCCGATGACGACGTTTGTAACGGAATCGGGCAGGGCCTTCATTGTCTCCGGGAACTCACCGGCGGCGCCGCGCTCGATATATCTCACAACAGCGGCCGGGGCTTGGTTCCGAACGCCAAGCCGGTCAAAGACCGCAAGGGCATCGGCGAACGTCGTATGGTCCGGGGCGGTTGGGCCGGAGGCGATGACATCGAGGGGGTTGCCGACGACGTCGCTGATGATCAGGCTGATCGTCTCACCGGCACAGCTTGCCGCAGCAAGGTGTCCGCCCTTCACCCTGGACAGATGTTTGCGGACGGCATTGAGTTCGTTGATCGTGGCGCCGTTTTTGCTCAGGAGATCGGTGACGGCCTGCTTGTCTTCGAGTGGAACCTGATCCACCGGTGCAGGCATGAGCGCCGAGCCGCCGCCGCTGATGAGGCAGATCGCAATGTCAGTGGGGCGGAGGGAGTTGAGAATCCTCAGCATTTCCTCTGTACCCCGGACACCGGCGACGGCAGGGCTGTTCTGCCCCGGGGGGCGGCTGCCGTGGAGCGTGATGTGTGAGAGTTTACCTGCACAATCATCGGGCACGTTCACCCAGCCCACGAGTTGTTTTGCCTCCAACAACTTCTCACCGAGAACCTCCTCAAGAGCGCGAGCCATCGCGGTCCCCGCCTTGCCGCAGCCGACCACGGCAATGCGTCGAACTTTCGCAAGATCGAAAGTTCGCGGCCCTACGGTGAGCGTGCCGCCATCAACGCGGACAGCATCCTTGATAAGCTTGTCCGGGTTGGCTGCTGCTACCGCCGCATCCCATATGGCTCGTGCATCTTGACGTAACTGATTTGTTTTCACGAAATCCTAAGTGCTTAAGGGACAGTGGGTTAGTGCTTCACAGGAAGCTCGCGGCGATCCTTCCCGGCTCGCATATCCTCCCTGCCGCCGTACTTGTATGGAATGCGCCCCTCGACGTCGGCCAGCTTCGGGAAAGCCTTATGCGGTTCGGTCTGATACCAGTAGGCCACGCTCGTCCAGTCGCCGCTGCGGTCGTTGGCGTGGCCGTGCTCGATGGTGACGCGGATCGACTTCTGGAAGTAGATTGGGTCCTCAATGTGGTATCGGTATTGCGAATGTTTTCCCGTGTAGTCTTCGTTGCCCCTGAAGTGGTACCCGTAGTAGGGGGTGCAGAACGTGCGGGCCAGTTTGTTGTAGTTCCATGCGCCGGAGAAGTAATCCTCCATCCCCGTGCCGTGGATGTTGGGCGGCCATTTCTCGCCATCGACAAAGATCATATCATCGCCCTCGCCCCACCAGCCGGGCTCGTTGGTGTCGAGATCGATGTGGCAGCCGACGTAGTGCCCTTTGCCCTTGGCGTCGAGGACCAGATAGTTGTCCTTGCCCGTCGTGTTGAGACGCGCCTCACGGCCGCGACGGTCGGGGCCCATGGTTTCCTTCTTTTGCTTGACAAGCTGCCGGCGCCAGTGCGCATGGAAGCGTCCCATGTCCTCCTGCGGCTCATCATATTCCTGGTAGTCCACGTAGAAGTAAACGATGGCATCCTTCTCGCCGTCATTCGTGATGTCGATGCGTGCTCCTTCGGAGTAGGGCATGGGGAACCAGCAGTTGAAGGCGCGGTCAAACATCTGGAGCGGCGCGGACTGGAAGTAGGTTACAGTCGCATGTCCCAGGCCGAAGAAGTCGCCGATGGGCGACTCGACGCTCGGGCTCTCCTCGCCATCCCAGTACATGCGCAGGACGAGCTTGCGCAGATGGAAGTCTTCCCGTCCGCCGATGGTCACCCAGATGTGCCGGATGCAGCCCGGGCCTTCCATCTTCGCGATCGTTCGGGTTTGGCCGGGCTCGAAGGTCCAGTTGTCGGCATTGCCTCCGGTGGTGTCGTAACTTGAGGAACGGCGGGATCTTACGTTTTTTAGCCTTGGCAGATCAGCCAATGGTCCGTTCATTCGGCCCTCCTTTGTACAAGGCAACGGCGCGTGAGACAATGGTCGGAGAGGGAAATCCGGCCCTCCTGCGGCGCCGCTATTTCTGTGGTTTGTTCCGCGCGCCCGTATAGAGCTTCTTGTCGGGGGGGGCCTGGCAGGAGACGCAGGTAAGGCCGTTGGGGCCCGCGACCGTGCCGTGGAACTCGCCCGCCGAGACGTGGATCACATCCCATTTCTTGATGGGGAACTCTTTGTCATCCAACTTGATGACGCCGTCGCCATCGAGGACGAGGATGAGGTCTTCGGACTCATCATGGACGTGTTGGGTGAAGGCGACGCCGGGGTCGAATTTCGCATAATTGAATGTGATGTTTTTCGCCCCGTTGAACGGACCGATCACGCGGCGCGTGTCGCCGAGGCCCATGTCGAATTTCTCGCCGTCCATCATGTTCCTGATGATCATGCCAAATACTCCCTTGCCTATTGCTGGGTCACCTTGATATTGTCCCACCAGAGATACGTCTGGTAAGTGCGGAGGCCAATGAGACCACCGGTCAATGGATTGTCGTCATGCCCTTTCATATACACCTTGCCGTCCACGGCGTAGGTGATGTCTCCGCCTTTTTTCGTGATTGTGATGTGATACGTCCGCCCCTTCCTGCAGTGATAGCCAAAGGCCTCGGTCATGAGTTTGAAGCCGGGGCAGCGGCGCATGCGAAACCGGGCCTTCGTCGTTCCGTCGGGATAAGCGCCGCCTTCTTTCTTGAAGTCGTTCAGAAAGGTGAAGATGTGTCCGGTCAGGTTGTGGTACTTTTTGTAGCCCGCGTCGGCCCGGCTCTCGCGCGTGTCATAGAGGGGCGCGCCCGACGGATCCGAATAACACATGAAAAAATTGATATTGTTCGCATCGATGCGCGACTCGATCACATGGGCATCGAACTCGACGACGATATCCCCGGGGAACTGCTTCTTGCACCAGACGGTGCACACGTTTCCCCCGTCCTTGCGTGTCTCCTTCGGACCGTCCGCCTTCATGTGCAGATGGTTGTCCTCGATCCAGACCTTCTCGCCGCCTTCGACCCACCAGTTGTCCATCCCCTGCGAGAAGTCGTCGTGGAATAGGAGCTTGCCGGTCATGTCGACTTCCTCCTGGCTGATGGAGGGCGTGCACCAACAGACCCCCGCAATCATCAGCATGCAAAACAATCGCGCCATAGGTTCTCTCCTTGCCGCATCACGCCTCTTTTCCTGCGATGGCGGCATTATAGTCCCTGGCCGACACGAGCACAATACATATTTTCCACGGGGCGACTATAACGGCATCGGCAGAGGGCGGAGAGGCTCTACGGGCATAACTCAAATGCCTCGAAAAATCTGAATTTTGTTGTTGACAAAACAAGCCGCTTTCCACACAATGCTTTTCCCTGGTGTTGCGACAGGCAGTCAGCACGGATGCCTTACTACCACCAAGGGCGTCGCCGGATGACAGCGCTATTCCCCCACGCGCGCGGCCGCAGAGCGCTCGACGGAGTCGCCGGCGCCTTTGGTTATCCTTCCTCTTTGCCCTTCCCCCTGCATATGTGGTATCATATGTCCATGTGGTTTCCTCATCTCATGGATACAGCCGAAGGGCATTCGACAGATGAGACTGGCGATCAAGGTCGGCATACTGGCCGATCTCAAATCAAATGACAGCGAGGGATACGAATACTACCGGGACCAGTTTGAGACCATCAATCACGCCCTGGCGACAGCGGGCCTGCCCCTCCATCACGAACCAGAGGGAAACCCGGCCAGTGTGTGGGGGTGCGATCTGCCCCGCGCGGCGGTTCATGGCCTGAGGCGAATCGCCGCTTATGAGGCGTTCGAGTACGACATCCCGGCGCAGGGCTATGTGGAAGGTTCGCGCCATCCGGTCGTCGTCGATTACTATCGCGAGATCGAGGGCACACCGCTCGTCCGGCTCAAACGGCTCCTCTTCCGGACGCGACGAGGCACACTGCGATTTCAGCATCTCATGGTCCACAGCGACGGCGAGGGATACTACCTGCCACTGAAGTTCGAGGAGGTCATCCGTCCCGATCCCGCCCTCCGTATCGCGGGCGGGCGAGTGGGGTCGAGCCCCGTCTTGCTGGAGGAGTGCACGGAGCTGGCCGACCTGCTCGAAGTCCCGGAGGACCTCGCTCCCGATTCGGAGGAACTCTGGCAGGCGGTCGAACGTCCGGATCAAAACGAAGGCGGTTGTCGATGGCGACGATACGCCTTGGAGTCGCTTGCATGTGTTTGTATAATGGAGGCGTGTCGTGTCTCCATCGCCAGCGGCGCGGCGATTGTGTTTACATGAGTTCCGTAGAAAGGGCTTGAGAAGGAGGTCATGTGATGAAGTGGAATGTGAAGGCATTTGCGTTGACGTGCGGTCTGGTCTGGGGATTTGGACTCTTTGCGCTCACGTGGTGGATCATGGCCTTCGACGGGGCCACGGGGAACGTCACCTTCCTTGGTCGCATCTATCGCGGCTACTGTATCAGCCCTGTCGGCAGCGTCCTGGGTTTGGTCTGGGCGTTCTTCGACGGCCTCATCGGCGGCGCGATCTTCGCATGGCTCTACAATATGCTGGTCGGGTGTTTCGCCCCGAGCGCCGCGCCCGAAGAGGAGTAGCGCCTATATGCCCATTGACCTTGAGTGAGTTCCGGGGACGCCACCGTTTGTGGACCGGCTCGAATCGGTGCTGGCGCGCAACCTCCATCGCCAAAAGCCCGGCCCCAAAGGGGAGGGCAACGACAAATAAGTATGGTGTCCCTGGAACTTAAGGAGTGGAATATACCTGGAGGTATCAATGACGAAGGAGGGAATCGAATGAGCGTGCGTAAGATTGGGTTTCTGATTGTTTTTGTGGTGTGCCTGGCGGCCCCAGCGCGGGCGGATGGTGCGCGGCAGCTTAGTCAACTGTTGACGAAGGGCGCGGAGCTGAATGAGCAGGTGAGGGACCTCAACAAGCAGATCAGCGCTCTGTCGGAGCAAGTCGATGCGCTGTTTAAGGCATATCTACCTTCAACGACTGGAGCCTATGCGAAATATGAGTGGGACTGTCACTATGGAGCGGGGTTTATTGCCCTGAACCTCAAGGACAAGGACACGAAGCAGCAGGTGGCTTGGGTTCACGTCATGTTTTACCCGAAGATGAGTGAGGCGGAGCGTGGGGGATTCCAGAAGACGTGCAATGGATTTCCTGCGAAGCGTTTCGCCAATCGGTGGGTATGGGTTCTTGTGGGCAGGATCGAGCTTCGCGTTTGCGCAACCTTGGACTCGTTCAAATCGGACAAGGCGTTGGATGATTTAGTGAAGGCGTTTGATTTGAAAGGCTTGAAAAAGCTCTAATGCCGGTTTGATCAAGGGGCGTGGAATGCCGATTCCAAAGTTCCGAATTTCCGGGGATGCCTTACTTAATTATTTGCCGCAAGCCGTGACGAAAACGTATGTTATGATCTGTCGTAGCACTCCGTCCCCCCGGGTTGAAGCGGCGCAGGGACGGACATACCGCCTCGTCCCCTGGCTCCGCATGGGGACGGCTCTTCTCTTTGGCTCCGTCTCTTCGCGGCGAAAGGAATCAGGCAGAGCCTGACGGATGACCCGTTCCGAGGCAGTGCTCCGGAACGTGAATGGGGTTCGTGGTCGGGGCGGTCCTTGTGACATCGAAGACGCGTTCAAAGCAAGTTTGAGCGTGGCGCCCAAGAGAACCTCTCTGTTGTTGATAGGGGGATCGCTCAATAAAGTACCGAACGAACTCCATGCTCTATGCTGAGGTCGCGTGGGGCAGCCGGTCAACATAGTGTGGTTGGCGCATTTCGAGCCGGGTCAGACCCTCTTCAGGATGGCATCGAGAATGTCCTGCTCGCTCGGCACGGCGGCGTGCTCCAGGGGCTTCGAGTAGGGGATGGGGACATCAAGACCCGCCACGCGGAGCGGCTCCGCGTCGAGATAGTCGAAGGCCCGCTCCATGATCTGCGTGATGAGTTCGGCGCCGACCCCGCACGTGCGGCAGTCCTCCTCCACAATGATCACTCGCCCGGTTTTCTTGACCGATTCCACGATGGTTTCGATGTCGAGGGGGACCAGTGACCGCAGGTCAACGATCTCTACGCTGATGCCTTCGTCCTCCGCCTTCGCGGCTGCGGCGAGGGAGCGCAGAACCATGCGGGAGTAGGACACGATGGTCACGTCGGTTCCCTCGCGCTTGACCTCTGCCTTTCCAAGAGGGATGGTGTAGCGCTGTTCCGGGACGGGGCCGCTTTCGTTGTAGAGGACCTTGTGCTCAATAAAGAGAACGGGGTTGTCGTCGAGGACTGCTGCGCGCAGGAGGCCCTTCGCATCGAAGGGCGTTGAGGGAATGGCGAGTTTCAAGCCCGGCACGTGCATGAACCAGGCCTCGAGGCTCTGGGAGTGCTGGGCTGCGTTGCCCCGGCCGCCCGAGCCACCAGGCGCGCGAATGACGAGGGACACAGCGACTTTGCCGCCGAACATGTAGCGCATTTTTGCGGCTTGGTTGCAAATCTGGTCCATGCAGACCGTCGTGAAGTCCGAGTACATGACCTCCGCGATGGGGCGCAGGCCCCGGGTTGCGGCGCCATTGGCCGCGCCGACGATGGCCGCCTCGGAGATGGGGGTGTCGCGGACGCGCTCCGGTCCGAAGCGCTCATACAGGCCCTTCGTCACGGCGAATGCCCCGCCATGCGAACCGAGGTCCTCGCCGATCAGAAACGTGGTCGGATCGTCCTCCAGTATTTGCCCCATGGCCTCGTTCAGGGCCTCGCGAAATGTCAAGTTTCGTGACCCTTTCTCGGCCGGTTCCGTGTCTTGGATCGTGATATCGGCAAGGACATCCGCAGTGACTTCTTCGATGCGGGGGAGGGGGGCGGCCTCCGCTGCTTCCACTGCGGCATCGATCTTCCCAGCGACACGCGTTTCGATCTTCTGCAGGGAGGTTCCATTGCTTAGTTTCGCGGCCAGGCGCTTGATCGGATCGTTCTTCTCCTCCCATTCCTCCCGCTCTCCATCGGGGCGGTAGTGGCATGGGTCGCCCGCGAAGTGGCCGAAAACGCGATAGGTCTTTTCTTCGATCAGCGTGGGGCCGCCGCCCTTGCGTGCCTTTGCGACGGCTTTTGCAACGGTCTCGTGGACCGCCTCGACATCGTTGCCATCCACCACGATGCCCTCCATGCCGTATGCGGCGCTGCGATCGGCCACATTTTCGATGGGGAGGGTCCGGTGGATATTTGTGGACATGGCGTATTGGTTGTTCTCGCAGATGAAGATGACGGGGACCTTCCACAAGGCCGCGAGGTTGAGGGCTTCGTGGAACGATCCCTGATTGCTGGCGCCTTCGCCGAAGATGCAAAGAGTGACCGCATCGTCGCCCTTGAGTATGCTCGCGAGGCCGACGCCGACGGCAATCGGCAAGCCGCCGCCGACGATGCCGTTTGCCCCGCAGATGCCGATGTCGAAATCGGCGATGTGCATCGAGCCCCCCTTGCCTTTGCAGTAGCCTGTGGTCCGGCCGAGGAGTTCGGCAAACATCTTTTCCAGATCGCCGCCTTTCATAATGCAGTGGCCATGACCGCGGTGGGTGGTCACCAGGTAGTCCGTCGGCTGGAGGCAGGAGAGGGCTCCGACGGCACAGGCCTCCTGTCCGACGGAGAGATGAATTGCGCCCATGACGAGATCGCGCTGGAAGAGCTCGTAGGCCTTCTCCTCAAAGCGCCGGATGGTGACCATGGACTCGTACATCTCGGTGAGCCGCTTTTTCGAGAGTTTCTTCACGGGAGGCACTCCTTTGGGAAGACCGTCTGTGCGTTGTGGGCAAGAGGGTAAACAGAGCGGGGTGTCCAGTCAAGGCAAAAGTGGCGCACGGAGGTTCCTTGGCCATTGACAACGTGTGGAATACGTGGATAATGGCGGCTCGTCGTTTCCGCATCGCACTGCGCATTGGCATGAGGAAGGAGAGTTCGATGTCGAAGATACGTGTTGGATTCATTGGCACGGGTAAGAAACCGGAAAAGGCGGGGCTGAAGGGGTATGCTATGGCCTACCGCCATGCCGACGGGTACAAAGCTATCGAAGAGTGCGAGATAGTCGCCTGTGCGGATATTGTGAGGGAAAATGGTGAAGGTTTTGCTCAGGCCTATGGCTTTGACCGGGTGTATACCGACTACCATGACATGCTGGAAAAGGAGCAGTTCGACATCGTCAGCATCTGCACATGGCCGAAGCTGCACGCCCGGATGACGATTGACTGCATCAACGCGGGCGTGCCGGGGATTCATTGTGAGAAGCCGATGGGGCTGACCTTCGGCGAGTGCCGTGAAATGCTTCAGCTCACCGAGGAGAAGGGAACGAAGCTAACCTTCAATCACCAGCGCCGCTTCGGCAAACCGTTCCGGAAGACGAAGGAACTGCTGGACAGGGGGGAGATCGGCGAGCTGGTGCGGATGGAGGCCCA
>JAADGH010000073.1:12369-13787 GCA_013152475.1 Planctomycetota bacterium | reverse complement strand
CGCCTTCCACGCCGGCACGATGAGGCCCCAGTACGGCCAGCCGGAGAGACGGGAGACGTCTACCGTGTTCAGCATCTCCTCGACAAGAGGAGCGCACTTGGCCTCGATACCGGAATCTCTGGAGAACACCCCCATCGTGAAGACGCTGGAGGGGTAGAGGACGCAGGTGTTTTTGATCTTGCCCCAGAGCTTCGGGGGCAGCTTCACATACTCCGGCTTGTAGTGCCGCCATGCCTGGACCGGCCCGGGCATGTAGCCGTGCTCCCAGCCGAGCTGCTTCGCCTCTTCGGGTGTGAGCATGCTCTTCTTGAAAATCTCAAACAGCCCGCCCTTGCCCGTCTGCGGGGGGAACTCCTGGGCCAGGTGGTTCTCCGTGCAGGCCTTCGCGTGGGCGAGGATGGCCTTTCGCCGGTTCGGGTCCTTCTCGAAACGATACCAGCAGTGAATGCGGAAGATGACCTGCTGCCCCCACAGCAGGTGGGCGTTCTGGCCGAAGCCCTTGTGATCGGGATAGAGCGTCTTGAAGCGGATGCCGTCGCGCTCGGACGCGAAGCGTTCGTAGGTTTCCTTCCAATACTCCTTCTGCGTCACGTCGGCCACGGCGCCGATCATCGGCAGCAAGAGCGTCACGGCGCGAGAGTCGATCCGCGTCAGGTCGCCGCCGCTGGCATGGGCCATGCGGCTGTTGTCCTCGGTGAGGATGCGCCAGTTGTTCTTCTCGATCCGCGTGGCGAACTTGTCGAGGGAGTCGCGGATGAATGCCTTGTCCTCCTCCGTCGCCAGGGGGCAGTGATAGTAGCGCCATAGGGCGATGCAGTAGGTCGAGTGCTGGTCCATGGAGGAGTCTTTGTAGTACGCCTTCGGGTTGATAGGGTGGGGGCCGCGAACGATGAAGCCCGGCACGGGGCTCGTCGTGCCGATGATCTTCATGCCCTTGAAGAGCAGCCGCGCCCAGTCGGCCACCTCGGGGTCCCGGCGGGTGTCGTAGGCATCGAGCATGGCATAGAGCATCTGCCCGCCGAAGAGGGACGTGTCGGCCATGCCGGAATCACCCGCCTTGCCGTAGCCGCATTCGGACAACACGCCGCGCACCATGCCCTTGAGCACGTCGGACACCTTGTTCCGTTTCTCCGCCTTCAGGTCGGCAAGTTTCCCGACGTAGAGGAGGCCCGAGGCGGGATCCTGATGGACCCTCGTGTAGGCTCGGTACTTCTCCTTGATGCGGTTCCAGAAGGCGTCTTTGTCGGCAGCGACGGCATTCGCATGAAGCATGATAATGGCAGCCCATATCAGGAGGATTCGTGTTTTCGGTGATCTTCTCATCATCATACCGCTTGGCCCGGAAAAGGGGTATCAAGAAAGTCCGTGTTGTCACGCCGAGGTCGATCTTTGGAGTGCGCAAGCCCTGCTTGCGCCTT
>JAADGH010000073.1:0-12323 GCA_013152475.1 Planctomycetota bacterium | reverse complement strand
CTTCGACCACGGAAAGCTGGAGCATGGCTCCAGCACTCCACATAAGTGCCCGGTCCGGAAAAGAGGGCCTCACTTATCAATCCGGTATTTATGGATCGCGTCATCATCGGGCTCGATGCCGATGCCGGGGTGGTCGGGCGGGGTGACGTAGCCGTCCGAGTTCTTGATCTGCTCCAGGAGATTCAGCGGCTCCTTGGCCAGATGATCGCGGAGCTCGTTCGGCGTTGTGTCGTACTCCACCATCGGCTGCGTGGGCGTGACGGCCCCGGGCATGTCGGGCAGCGCGGCGACGCAGTGCAGCGAAACCGCCAGCGCGATCTCCGACCCCCACACGTGGGGGATGACGGGGATGCCCTCGGCCATAGCCATGGCGAGGACCTTCTTGTATTCGGTCAGCCCACCGAAGCCGCAGATCTCCGGCTGGAGGATATCAACACACCGGCGCTTGATCAGCTCGCGGAAGCCATAGCGTGTGTACTCCGCCTCGCCCCCGGCGATGGGGATGTCGAGGGCGTTCTTCACTTCCACATAGCCCTCGTAGTCTTCCGGGGCCACCGGCTCCTCGAACCAGTGGAAGTCAAGGCGCTCCAGACGCCGGCCGAGGGGGATCGCCTCGCGCGGGGTGTAGGCGTGGTTCGCGTCGGCCATGACGAGGATGTCGCTCCCGACAGCGAAGCGCACGGCATTGGCCAGCTCGATGTCTTCTTTGACCGATCGGCCGACCTTCATCTTGATCGCCTTGAACCCGGCGCGGACGAGGCCCGCCGCTTCGTCGGCGAAATCCTTGGCCAGATTGGGCGAGTCGCGGAAAAGCATGCCGTAGCCGTAAGCCATGATCTTGTCGCGGAACTTGCCGCCGAGCAGTCGCCAGAGCGGCCGGCCGGTGGCCTTGCCCATGATGTCCCAGAGGGCGATGTCGATGCCCGACATGCACTGCAGGGGCATGCCCTTCTGACCGTAATCGCGGATGCCGTTGTACATCCGGTGCCAGATCAGCTCCACATCGAAGGGGTCCATGCCGACGACGTAGGGCTTGAGCACGTTCTCGATGATCGCCTTATTCGCAATCGCGATGGTTCCCGGGCCGTGGGCCTCGCCCCAGCCGCTCAGCCCCTCGTCGGTGCGCACCTCGACGAGGTGGGCGGTGCGTGTTTTGAACCACTTCTGCGAATAGCCGAGGCGCTTGTCGAGGTCGTACTGGAGGACATACGTCTTGATGTCGGTGATCTGCATACGGGCCACGCCCTTCTATTCCTTGGGATACTCGTAGCCGGAGTCCGTCATCGGCCCCGGGCCGGCCAGGCCGAACTCGGGCTGCTTCTCGTAGAACTTGAGGCGCTTGAGCGCCTTGTTGATGATCCGCTTGGAAAACCTGAACCACATGCCGTGGGAGGGGAGGATGTAGTCGGGGTAGCGCTCCTTCAGCTTCTGGAGGTTCTCGATGTACTTCGGGATGTTCGATCCGAAGTGAAAGTCGAGGAACCCCATGCCCCCGTCCTTGAAGATGGCCGCGCCGAGCATGACGAACGTTCCCTCCTCGCCCTTGAACTCGATGCCCAGCGAGCCGGCGCTGTAGCTGTGGAAGTGCTGGATGACGATTTCCCTCGACCCGACGCGGAGGACGTGCTCGTCGCCCACCTTGACGTCCACCGGGCACGAGGCGAAGAACCCCTCGTAGGGCACCATGGAGGCGCCGGTGCGGATCACGTCCCCTCGCTCGATAGGCACGGCGGCGTTGCCGTGGGCGATGACCTTCGCCCCCGTCCGGCGCTTCATGGCGGCGAGGGTGCCGATGACTTCGCAGTTGCAGTGGGAGACGATGATGTAACTCACCTGTTCCGGCTGAATGCCCAGGGCCGTTATCTGGCCCCGGATGCCATCGAGCGACCCCGTCGGGCCGGTGTCCATCATGACATACTCATCGCCGCAATCCAGTAGGTAGATGTTGGTGCGAGCTTTCTCGATGCCGAGGCGATAGATGCCGCTGTAGATCTCGCGGGCGAAACGGACGTCATAAGGATCCATGCCTCCCTCCTCTCGATTTGGACCACCAACCTGTCGGAATTATACGCCCCGTCTCAGAGTGACGCAAGCAGAAAGCACTGCCAAAAGAAAGGTTGACAAATATGCGGCACAGCATAGGATAGAAGCTCTGCCGGACGGTACCCATTAGGCCATGGAGGCGATCCCATGAAACGATTTGTCTTGTGCGTCCTCATTGGCGCCGCTGTGGCGGCGAACGCATCGCGGGCCGACACAATCAGCTTCAAAACCGATTTCATGCGCTACGAGATCAAGGCGGACGGAACAAGCGGGGCGCTGATCGACCTCCGCGACGGCAAGAACTACCTGTCCGACAAGCCTCTCCCCTTTGCCGCCATCGTCATTGCCGGCAAGCGGCATGATGCCTGCGGGGTTGTCCGAGATGGGAACCTTCTTCGTGTAACTTTCGCAGATACGGACGTAACCGCCACCATCACCGTCCAGGAAAAGGCCCAGTGGCTCGTCTTTCGTGTAACGGATATCTCCAGCAACAAGGACGTAGAAGAACTTGCCTTCCTGCAAGTTCCCACGCAGATGCTGCCGCGCGAGGAGCGGATCATCAGCGTGAGGGCCGGGTGCGTGCGGACGCCGCGTTTTGCCGTCTGCTGCCAGACGCTCGACCTCCAAACGCAGTCTTTCGTGCGGGCAAGACGGGAGGGACATACCTTGTCGGCCCGCTGCTTCTCCCGCTTCGGATTGAAGGGCGCCCGCGCCGCCCTGTTCGCTGCGCCGACGGAGAAGATTCTGGACGTGATCGAATCTCTCGAAGTCGCAGAGCACCTCCCCCACCCCACCCTCGACGGCGTCTGGGCCCGGCGGTCGCCTGACGCGCTGAAGAGCTACCTCTTCATCGACCTGACTGAGGCCAACGCCGACGAAGTCATTCGCATCGCGAAGGAGATCAACTTCGGTTACATCCTCATCTATGCGAACAAGTGGGCCACAACCCTCGGCTCCTACGAGATCAACAAAACGAACTACCCCCACGGCATGGAGGGACTCAAAGCCGTTGCCGAGAAGGCCCACGCGGAGGGGATCAAAGTGGGCATCCATTGTCTCACCGGCTTCGTCAACAAGCGCGACCCGCTTGTCCGCCCCGTCCCCGATCCCCGCCTGGGGAAGGACGGGAAGGTCACCCTCGCCGAAGATATTGACGAGAAAACGAAGTTTATCCCCACTGTCGAATCGCCCGCCGACTTCCCGAACGACATCGGCTACGGCCTGGAGCGCCAGGGACTGGACGTGCAGATCGACGACGAGATCGTCAGCTACCGTGTTCTGTCCACCAAGCCGCCCTATGGCTTGCAGAGATGCATTCGAGGCGCGTATGGAACCAAACGCGCCCCGCACAAGAAAGGCGCAACGGTCTGGCACCTCGTCCAGCGTTTTGCGAACTACCTCGCCGACTGCGATACGGACCTGGCCGACCAGATCGCGAAACGCTATGCCGATGTCATCAACGGGTGCGGCCTCGACATGATCTACTTCGATGGCGCGGGGGCGAACACTGCCTTCGGCCGCGAGTGGTGGTGGCGCTACGTGCCCTACATCCCCCTGAAGAGCTACTCCCTCTGGAAGCGCGAGGTGCGGGTGGGCGGGAGCTGCAGCGGACCGCTCTACTGGCACATGCGGTCATTCGCCACATGCAACGATTTCGTGGAGATCGCCGTGAAGGCGTTCTTCGACAATGACAAGGCGCGCTCCGGGCGAGGGGCAAGGGTCAACTTCATCCCCGTCGATTTCGGCTGGTGGGGCCTGCATTCCTGGGCGCCGAACCGACGCGCGACGACGCCCGATGAGATCGAGTATGTCTGCCAAAAGACCCTCGCCTTCGACGCCTTCTGGAGCCTGGAAACGACCCTGAAGAAGATCAAGGAGTGCGGACGGTGGCCGGATATCAAGAAGACCATCTCCACCTACGAGCGACTGCGCCTCGCCAGATACTTCCCCGAAGAAATCAAGAAAGCCATCCAGAAAAAGGGGGCGGAGTTCAAGCTGTTGGGCTCCGATGCCGACGGCTGGCGGCTCGTCCCGGCGCGCTACGGGCCGCCGCATCTGGTTCTGGACGAGAAAAGCAGCGCCTGGACCATCGAAAACGATCTCCCCACTCAGCCCCTCCGCTTCCGGCTCTACGCCTTGCCCGTCTTGTCGGCCTATGATTCGGATGAAAATATCACGATCCTTAATAGCGCGGACATGTCACGATATGTGAAGACCCGCACCCTGCCGCAGTGCACGACAGAGCTTTCCCCAAGCGACCAGAAGACCCCCGCCGGGGAAACGTGCGTCGCCTTCCATGCGAAGAGCGATCGGGACAACCCCGCCGGCTGGGTGGAGCACCGGGCCGATCTCGTGAAGCTTGGTGAGAAGCTGCCCATGCCCGCGCTCATCGAGGGCCTGCCGGAGGATGCGGGAAAGGACGCAAAGCAATGGCGCCGGCCTATCGGTGTGTGGGTCCATGGCGACGGCAAGGGCGAGGTGCTCAACATCCAGCTTCGCTCGGCGAACGGGGGATATCGAGACCATTACGTGGATGTGAATTTTACCGGGTGGAAGTACTGCGAGTTCGCCAAGCCTGAGTCGGACCGCGTCTTCGATTTCAACGCGGGCTACAGCCGAAAGAGCACAACACGTCATTTCCAATACCATCGCATCCGATCTGTTTTCCTGCGATACAACTCGATTCCGAAGAAGGCCGAGGTCTGCTGCCTGGTGGGGCCGATCAAGGCAATCCGCGAGCGCTGGCTGCCGGTGAAGACCCCGGCATTTACGGTGAATGGTGAAAAGATCGTCTTCCCGTGCGAGCTCAAGACGGAACAGTACATCGAGTTCATGGGCAGCGGTCCGGCCCGCCTCTTCGACCGGGAGGGCGTGGAGATCGGGAAGGTGGCACCGGAGGGAACGGTCCCCATTCTCAAACCAGGCGAGAACCGGATCGTGTTTTCTTCGGATGCGGGGGCAGACCTCTCGCAGCGCGTGGATGTGAGCGTCATTCGGTTCGGAGAAACGTCCCCCGCCAAACGGGACGACTGAACGCCGTCCGCCGCCTGCGGGAGAAGATGGCCGAGTGCGACCACGCCCTGGCGCAGGTGCGACGCCTGCGATTCGGGCCGGACACGACTTTCGTGTCGATCCCGGCGGGGTATTTTGTCGAGCATGGCTTGTTCGTCAAGCCGTGGGGCACTGCGCCACAGCTTGCAAGCAACCGTCCCTTTTGAATCCGTGTGTTCCTTGCCTACTTCTCCACTTCCTCGGCTCGATGACGAGGTGGAGGCCATCGGGGATGTGACGCAGGGTTGCGAAAGGGAGAGTTCTGTGCTACCATTGCAGCACAGGAGGGTGTAGTTCGTGAACTCAAAGCAACTCGCCGATGGACCGCCCACCGGCCCTTGGTACAAGCACTTCGACTACTGGAATACCGAGGCGCTGCGCTATCTGGCCGCGTTTAGGAACATCCCGGGCGATGCGCCCGCTCATGCGGAGTTCAGGGCGTTCGAGCAACTGTCCGACTGGCGCATGGTGTTCGAGAGCAATCTGCTTGAGGGGGCGGGCCTGTCTGAGGGAGAAACGCGGAAGGTTCTCGCTCCGCATACCCGGATGGTGCCAAGCAGCTATGACGATTTTCGCAAGATGTCCTGCCATGGGATTTTCGGTTTAAGGGAAATGGCGGAGCAGGATGAACGGCTCCTGGCAGGGGCGCTACAGCAGCATGACAAAGATATCAAGCCCAACTACAAATTCTCAGGCAAATCCAGGGGCCTGCGAGAGGTGGAGCAGCATTTCTTCGCGCTCATCGACGCCCGCGCCAGGGCCTTTGAATTCAAACAGGCCCTCTCGCGGCGTACGTTGTTCCTCTCCCTCTCGAGACGATATACCGACACGAGCGAACTGGCGAGGGAGTGGGAGAAGCTCACCGGGCAGGCGGCGCTCGCGGAGCCGGACGCGCCGCAGCTACTTTCGCAAAAGTGGCTGAAGGAGCTCCATGCCACGGTTGCGGAGGGGCTGCTGCCCGATGATGCAGAGGTCGGCGCGGGGGAGTATCGAACGGACATCCGAACGGTCGGTCACGATGTGGCCTTTCCCTCGCCCGCCCTTGTGCCAAAGTGCATAGAGCAATATGTGAAGACGTCGAACGATCAGATCGACGCGCTGTTCAACGAGGCCGCCAACCCCTTCGATGTGTCGGCCAGGATCTCGTATGACCTGGTCCGCATCCACCCGTTCCCCGACTTCAACGGGCGCATATCGCGGCTGGTCCTGGTGACGGTGCTGATGGTGTGCGACGTGCCCTTTGCCGTGACACTCCGGGGGAACAAGAAAGAGCGGCAGCGCTACCTGCGTGCGCTGAAGTCGGCGAACCGCGGCGACCTTCGCCCGTATGCGACCCTTATCGCCATGTGCGTTGCGCAAGCCTTCACCGAAGTCGACGAGAACCTGCAACGGGCCGGGTATGGGTCAATCCTTGAGTTCCTGAAGTAACCCCCCATGGGGGGGCCGATGGCTTACTTGCCAAGCAAGAGCTGGAGGGCCTGTTCCTTCTCGTGCGCTGCCGGAATCACGTCATTCAGCCCCGCGTAGGTCAGTATTTGCTCGATCAGGCTTTGAGGTTTGAAGAGGACCATTTTTGCGCCCGACTTCTTCAGTGTCTTCGCTCCGGCAAGCAGCATCGCCATGCCTGCCGAGGCAAGGAACTCGAGCCGCGAGAGATCGACGAGGATAGGTTTGGGGTTCCCGTCGATCTGGCCCTGAAAATCCCGACTCACGTCTCTCACCCCCTCCGCATCCAGCCGGCCGGTGAGTGCGATATGCTGAAACTGTTCATTTTCCTCAACGACGCTCAGTTCCGCCACGTGAATCCTCCTGGATTGCAGGACGTCCGGTTGTCACAGTCATTTTCCTCTTTGCAAGGCTGTCTTTTACTATACCACCGATCCGACTCGAAGGAAACGGAAATCGGAACGAATGTGCAATCCCTCAGTCACGGGGGGAGTAGGAGCGAAATCCCTTCCGCGATCCGTCGGGGAAAAGATTCCCCTCCTACAACATGTGGATTCCCGCTTTCGCGGGAATGACAGATACCCGTCAACGTGAGAAAACCAACTCCCTGGCCCGAATGAACCCCAACGCCAGCAGCGCGCCGATGAGGTCGGATACGAGGTCGAGGGAGGTGTTGAGGTAGCCGCCGACGCCGGTTTCAGGGCAGACAACGGTGATGAGGAACTCGATCACTTCGTTCAGCGCGCCCACACCGAGCCCGGCCATGACGATGAAGATGGAGAGAGACCACCACTTCCGCACGCCGGGCCTGAGCAACGGCCGGAGCAGATGATACATCACGAGCGTCGCTACGCCGAAGCCGATGATGTGGACGAACTGGTCGTAGCGGAAGACGCCGTACTCCTCTGAGATCGGGATAAGGATCAGCTCGTAGAGCCGTCCGCCCTTGACCGGGACGCAGCCGCCGAGCATGTGCATCAGCGACCAGAGCGTCAGGCCCCAGAGCAGATCAACCGGATAGCGCACGCGCCTATTGGTCAGGATGAGGACGACGAGGAAAAAAACGATCACACCGATGTAAATGAGGAACTCGTAGTTGGCCATCGTCGCGTAGACGGCGGCGAAGACGGCCAGGGCGATGAGGTTCACGATCAGGACCGGCCGCTGGTTTTTCTCGATGACGATCACTTGGCTCTCTCCAGCGCCTCTGCAATCGCGATGGCGCCCATTGCCGCCCGACACCGTGATGAACTCGGCCGGCAGCGGGCCCAGCCGAGCATCGAGAACGAGGATAGCGGGTGAACGTTCTCTGTCAAGTCAATTTCCCGATGAGTTTCGGGGGGAATACGCGTGGAGAAGTTAGAGGCCGGACCTTGCCCGGCCCTTTTCGTTCCTGGTACCGAACGGGCTTCCGGAGGGTATTGACACCGGACGGTGGATGGGGTAGAAGCAGTACGATGTAGACCAATCGTTGGTAGAAAGGATGCAAGGATGAAACTCCCCACGACGGCCATCGGCGGAATCGAAATCAGTCGGATGATCTGCGGATCAAACCCATTTTTTGGATTCAGTCATTTCACGCAGGCGCGAAGCACCTGGCAGAAGCGCTACTTCACCGTCGAGCGCATCGCCGAGGTGCTGGAGAAATGCACCGAGTTCGGCATCAACGCCGTCATCAGCGGGATGATGGACAAGATGCACGAGGCCATCCAGATCGTCCAGGACAAGACGGGCGGGAAAATCCACTGGATCTGTACGCCGGGCGGCGCGCTGGAAGAATGCAAGAAGGGGGTCCAATGGTGTGCGGAGCACGACGTGACCTTCTGCCTGCCCCACCCGAGCTTCACCGATGCGCAGCTCGTCCGGGGCGAGAACAAGATCATCGGCGTCGAGGAGATCACGAAGATGACCCGCGGCCTGGGCATGATCCCCGGCGTGAGCACGCACCGGCCGGAGACGCCGGGCATCTGCGACAAGGCGGGGTATGACGTGGAGACCTACGTCCAGATCATCAATGTGCTCGGGTTCCTGTGCTCCGTCGAGACGCCGTGGCAGTCGAGCGTGATCCGCAACGCGAAGAAGCCGTGCATCTGCATCAAGCCCCTTGCCGCCGGCCGCGTCACGCCGCACGAGGGCCTGCCGTACGTCTACAGCGTCATCGCGCCAAAGGACACCGTCGCCGTCGGCTTCCTCTGTCCCGAGGAGGTAGAGGAGGACGTGAAGATCGTGATGAACGTCATTGGCCAGGCGAAAGAAGACATCGCCCTCGAATCAACGCGGAGCAAGGCGCATTTGAAGTAGGGGCCTGAGGAGTCTCTGCCATTCTCTGCGTGGTTGCATTGTCAGAAATCCCCGGACAGAGGGCGAGGGAAATAGGGCGTACCTTAGATAACCTATTCCAGAACCGCGAGTACCGCTGCTTCCTTTTGCGGGTTCAGCGCCGGAAAAAGGTTGCATCGCCGAGGGCGAGGCGGTATCATGCTGCGGACATGAGGGGCGCCAGAAAGGCCATAGACGGCCCCTTATGATGTCCTTTCGCCGATCTGTCGTTTCCATCGAGGCCCATGCGCGCGTCTTCTTGCAACGGTCGTTATTTTTTGGGATGCACTTGGAGAATGATCCCGCATAGAGGTCCAGACCGAATCGGCTTCCGTCCCATCCATAACGGCATTGGGAACCGCGACAAGCGCGTAACGCAGGAGTTCTACGAAGACGAGGCGGTCCGACTGTCCGCTCCCGCCTTCGGCAAGCTGGCGACTCCTTTCGCCGAGCACCTCGCCGCCTGTGTGAAACGTCCCGGCGTTCGCAGGACCCTTGAGCTTGGGTGCGGTGTGGCCGATTATCTGCCCGTTCTTCCCGACGGGCACATCGATTATGTCGGCGTGGATTTCTCCAGAGGGATGTTGGGCAAGGCCGTTGAGTTCCATTCCGACGAGAGAGATACGTCTTTCGTCCGGGGCGACATCGAGGGCCTCCCCATGCCGGGTGAGTGCATGGACCTCGTCTTCAGCGTTGGCGTCCTCGGCGAATACGCGCCCGTGGACGAGGCAATGGTGGAGGCGGCGAGGGTGCTTCGCCCGGGCGGCATCTTTACATTCACATTCATGAATTTGCTGACCCTCTATCGTGTGTGGAAGACCGCGGCGATTGCCGCCATCCGCATGGTCTTCGGGGCTGACAGCGATGCCTATCACCGCGTCGGAGGACGCATGATCGCCCGCTACCCCACCACACCCGCCTATGTCCGATCTCTCGCCGAACGAGCGGGATTCCGGGATATCGTCCTGCAGAACACCGGCGACGAGCGGGGCCACTTATTGGTAACCTGTATCAAAGGCTAAATCGATGATGGAAACCGAGATTCGCGTAGGTGTGGCTCAGAAGGTGATTACGCCGCCGACGGGAGTGAGCCTGGCGGGATATTTCCACGATCGCATCGGCGAAACGGTCCGCGACGACCTGCACGCCAGGTGCGTCGTCATCGAATCCGGCGGGGAGCGCATCGCGCTCGTGGCGTGCGATCTGATCTCGATCCACGGCTCGATTACCGAAGCCGCGCGTGGCTTCATCGAGAAAGAGGCGGGGATCAGGCCCGAGTGTGTCATGGTCTCCTCAACCCACACCCATACCGGCCCGGAGATCAGACCGAATCGCGTTGTGCCTCGTCATGCGGAATGGGCCGACAGCCTGCCGCGGATGATCGCCGATGCGGTAAGGGATGCGGCCGACAATATGTTTGACGCATCGCTCCACCCCGGCCGGGGAGAAGAGCACGACCTGGCCCATATCCGACTCTTTCGCATGCGCGATGGCACGGAGAAGTTCGGGCCCGGCAGTGACCTGAGCAAGGTGGCCGGCGTGGCGGGGGAGATCGATCCCGAGCTCGTGGCGATGAAGATCGTGGACGGGGAAGGAACGGTCCGGGCCGTGCTCGTGAACTATGCGCTCCATGTCGATGTGATCGGCGGGGGCGGGGCGGACTTTATCTCCGCCGATTGGCCGGGCGAGATGGCCAGGGCCGTGGCGGGTATCTACGGCGACCAGTGCATCACGCTGTTCCTGAACGGATGCTGCGGCGACATCAACCAGCACCCGTACCTGAAAGAGACGAAGCTGAAACGCCGCGGGCCGGAGGGGGCCATCCTGCTCGGCCGGGCCTTCGGCGGCCTGGCGGTGAATGCGGCGGAGAAGGGCGAGCCGGTGACGGAGGGCAAGGTGGAGGCGATGCTCGATACGCTGCAGATACCGTACTACGAAGTCGATGACAAGATGCGCGCCCATGCCGCTGAGTTGGGGAAGAAGGACAAACCGTCGGACTTCGAGAAGTTCATCATCAAGCAGGTGGAGACGTGGGACTTCGCCGGCAAGACGGAGCCGGTCCCCGTTCATGCCATGCGCGTGGGCAACTGCGCCTTTGTCGGGCTGCCGGGCGAGATCTTCGTCCACTGGGGGCGGGAGATCAAGAAATGGTCGCCGGCGGAGTTCACCTTCGTCGTCGAGCTTGCGAACCACTGGGTCGGGTATGTGCCGACCATCGAGCAGGCCGTCCGGGGTGGCTACGGCGCCATGCCCATCCTCTCCCGGCGATTGACGGTTGACGCCGGTCAGCAGATGGCCGACGCAGCGTTTGTGATGCTGCAGAAGCTCTGGGAATAGGCAGGGGCCTACACCTTCTTGAGCCCGTGCTTGAGATCGGCGATGAGGTCGTCGGGGTCTTCCATCCCGATGGCAATGCGGAACAGCGTATCTGTGATGCCGAGCTCGTAGCGCTGCTTTCGCGTCATGTCGTAGTAGGTGCCCATGCCGGGGTGGGTGATGAGCGTCTCCGTCCCGCCCAGGCTCGGGCCGATGAAGCAGAGCTCGAGCGAGTTGAGGAGCCGCTTCGCGCCGGACAGGTTCCCCTTCGTGAGGAACGTAACCACGCCGCCATAGCCCTGCATCTGTTTTTTCGCCACTTTATGCTGCGGGTGGCTCTTCAGGCCGGGATAGTAAACCCTCTCGACCTTGGGGTGACTCTCCAGGAACTTGGCGATGCGCATGGCCGATTCGTTGGAGCGCTCCACCCGCAAGGGGAACGTCTTCAGACCGCGGATCAGCAGAAACGCGCAATGCGGATCGATCACCGCCCCCGTTGTTTTGTGGAATGCCCGGATCTTCTCCACAAGCTCGTTCGGCCCGACGATGGCGCCGGCGAGCAGGTCATTGTGCCCGCCGAAATACTTCGTTGCGCTGTGGACGACAAGATCCACGCCAAATCTCAACGGCTGCTGGTTGTACGGAGTCGCGAAGGTGCCGTCGATAATGAGGAGCGCCTTTTTGCGTCGAGCAATATCGCCGAGCCTCTCCAGGTCCACGATATAGAGGTAGGGATTGGTCGGGGATTCACTGAAAATGATCTTCGTGTTCGGTTGGACCATAGCCTCCAGCTTCTTGTAGTCGCCCATGGGAGCGACGGAGCATTCGACACCGAAACGGAGAAGATCCGACGTACAAAAGCTCCACGTTTTCTTGTAGATGTCGTCGGTGATGATGATATGGTCGCCCTTGGAGAGAAGGGCCAATAAGGGGATCGTAACGGCGCTCATGCCGCTGGCGAAGAGCTGGCAGTCCTCCGCACCCTCCAGCGAGGCGATCCGCCGGGCGGCCACCTGTTCGGTGGGATTGCCGTAGCGGCCGTACTCGAATCGGGTCTTCTTCTTCGATGTGTAGTCCAGGATGTCCTTCGCATTCTGGAAGATGAACGTGGAGCTCTGGGCAATCGGCGTCGCGATTACATCGGCCCA